>NZ_WXYH01000388.1:0-137386 GCF_009872365.1 Rhodococcus sp. T7 | reverse complement strand
TGCAATTGCCGCAGCGATTCCTGCAACGGCCCCTTCGACGGCTCCGCCAACCACGCGGTCTCGGCATCGCGCTTCCACCCGGTGAGCATCGTCGAGGTGTCCGCATAGGTGACCCGCCGCTGCTCCTGCGACCACGCCCGCGACCGCTCGGCCAACGCCCGATTGTAGACATACCGGGTGCACCCGAACGTCCGCGCAAGCTGATCCGCCTGCACCGCAGTCGGATAGAAACGGTACTTGAACGCCCGCTTCACCATCCTCCCCACCATGACCGAAGACACTAGCCATACGGTCCGACAAATCCAGATCGGCTACCCCGGACCCGAAGGACCGGGTTTGCACCGAAAGACTCACGGATCAGGGCGGACGGTGAACGCATCCCGCCGGACGGCCGGCTGGCCGTCTACCGGAGCGAGGATGCCGGGCACAGCTGGACGCGCCTCGACAGCGGGCTGCCCGAGCTCGACTACAACGTGGTGCTCCGCGACGCCGCCGCAGTGGACATCGCCGACCCGGTCGGCGTGTATTTCGGCACGCGCGGCGGCGAGGTCTACGGGAGTGCCGACGAGGGCGCAACTTTCCGCACGGTGGCGGCGCACCTGCCCGACGTGCTGTGTGTGCGGGCCGCGGTGATCGAGTCATGAGCGAGGGCGTCACCGTTCGGGTTCCGCGGGCGCTGGCGTCGATCGTCGGCGGGAAGCGCTCCGTGGACGTGCCCCTCGACTCCGCCTCGACGGTCTCCCACGTGCTCGACGTCCTGGCAGGCGAGTTCCCGATTCTCGGCCGCCGGATTCGGGACGAGACCGGCGCCTTGCGGCGGTACGTCAACGTCTATGTGGACGGCGAGGACGTCCGGCTCCTCGACGGCGTCGGGACCGAGGTGGCCCCCGGGCAGGAACTGCAGATCCTGCAGTCCGTCGCCGGTGGTTGAGTTAGTCGGCCAGTTGCATCGCGACGGCCCGGGTAGGGGCTCCGTCACCGTCCTCGAGGGAGATCGGCAGGAGACTGACGAGCGGGTCCGGGAAGTCGATCCGGTCGAGTCGGCACAGGTTCTCGCCGATCACGCCGCCCGCGTCGGCGATCAGGTGGTGAACCGGATATCCGGCATCGGCGTGCTCGTCGTCCGGTGTCTCGTCGACGCTCGGGGCGTCGAGGCAGAACGTCCGCACGCCCCGATCGAGCAGCAGTGCGCACAGTGCGGGGTCGAGGAACGGATGCGTGTAATAGGCGTCCGTTCCGTAGAACCGAGACCACCCGGTATGGAAGACGGCGATGTCGCCCGGCCGGACGTCGTCCGCCCCGGACCCGATCAGGTCCGGGGTGATCCGCTGCCGCGCATCGATCCCGCGCACGTCGAACACGACGCCGCGGCCGACGAACAGCTCCGGTGCCAGCCGATCGATTGTCGCCGCCCCCGCTTTCAGGTGCGCCGGGGCGTCGACGTGCGTCCCGGACTGCGAACCGATCCGGACGTCCAGCACGTTGTAGCCGTCGCGCTCGAGGGTGCAGTGCCGGGTCAGGGTCGGCACCGGGTCGCCGGGATACACCTGCATCCCGGGCCCGATGGTGTGGGACAGATCCACGACTTTCCGCACGTGTGGCATCGCTCGATTGTCCGGGATCCGGGCATGGAAACGCACGCCGGGACGCCCTCGGCGTCACCCGTGCCGCGATATGCTCGATGGCGAGCGAAGAGGTGGTGGCATGACCGATTTCGACCCGCTCGCCACCCAGCGTGAGTCGGTGACTGCGACCTTCACGGCCGAGCTGTCCGCGGTCGGGCTGGAGGACGCCAAGGAGATCGGGCACGGTGGGTTCGGGGTGGTATATCGGTGCGCGCAACCGGAACTCGACCGCACTGTGGCGGTCAAGGTGCTCACCTCGGCGCTCGACGCCGAGAACCTCGAACGCTTCCTGCGGGAGCAGCGCGCCATGGGCAGGCTGAGCGGCCACCCGCACATCGTCAACATCATGCAGGTCGGGACCACCGACACCGGCAGGCCGTACATCGTGATGCAGTACCACCCCCACGATTCGCTGGACGTGCAGATCCGGCGGCGCGGGCCCATTCCCTGGAGCGACGCCCTGCGGATCGGGGTGAAACTCGCGGGTGCGCTCGAAACAGCGCACCGGGTCGGTATCCTCCACCGGGACGTCAAACCGGGAAACATCCTGCTCACGGAGTACGGCGAACCGCAACTCACCGATTTCGGGATCGCCCGGATGTCGGGGGCGTTCGAGACGACGGCGGGCACCGTCACCGGGTCCCCCGCGTTCACCGCGCCAGAGGTCCTGTCGGGGCGGACCCCGACCGCCGCGTCCGACGTGTACAGCCTCGGCGCGACCCTGTTCAGCGCGATCACCGGGCACGCCGCCTTCGAACGGCACAACGGCGAGGAGGTGATCGCGCAGTTCCTGCGTATCACCACCCAGCCCGTCCCGGACCTGCGGACCGAGGGATTCCCCGAGGACCTCAGCGCCGTGATCCAGCGGGCGATGTCCGGGAAACCGGAAGATCGCCCGGCGTCCGCCGCCGCGTTCGGGGACGAACTGCGCGAGGTCGAGCGGCACCACGGTCTGGCCGTGGACGAGATGGCGATGCCCGTCGACCCCGGTGTCCATCACACCGAGGACTCCTCGCACGGCACGGTCTCGACCGTCTCCGGTCCGTTCCGGACGTCCACGACGGGACGGGCGAAATATACGTCGACGCCGCCGCCCGCGCCTGCCACCCGGTTCCGGCCGCCCGCCGCGACCCGGCAACTCGTGGAGCGCGACCGGCTGATCGAACTGCTGCGGGCCGGCCGCCGTCGCCTGCTGACCGTGATCCACGGTCCCACCGGATTCGGCAAGAGCACCCTCGCCGCCCAGTGGCGGAACGTCCTCGCCGACGAGGGTGTGGCGGTCGCGTGGCTGACCGTCGACAGCGACGACGACAACGTGGTGTGGTTCGTCGCGCACCTCATCGAGGCGATCCGCCGCGTGCGCCCCAACCTGGCGAAGGAACTCGGCCAGGTCCTCGAGGAGCACGACGACGAGGCCGAACGGTACGTGCTCACCTCGCTCGTCAACCAGATCCACGAGAGCGGCGAACGGATCGCCCTGATCATCGACGACTGGCAGCGCGTGTCGGAACCCACGACGATCGCCGCCCTGGAGTTCCTCCTCGACAACGGGTGCCACCACCTGCAGGTCGTGGTGACGAGCCGGACCCGCGCCGGTTTGCCGATGAGCCGGATGCGAGTCAAGGACGAACTCGTCGAAATCGATTATTCGGAACTGCGTTTCGACGATTCCGAGGCGCGGTCGTTCCTCGTCGAACTCGGCGGCCTGCCCCTCGACAGCGAGGACGTCACCGAACTCCGCGACTCGACGGACGGCTGGGTGGCGGCGCTGCAATTGGCATCGCTGTCGCTGCGCGGGCGCGCCGATCCGTCGGAACTGATCGCCGGACTGTCCGGGCGCCACCACGCGATCGGCGAATTCCTCGCCGAGAACGTCCTCGACACCCTCGAACCCGAGATGCTCGACTTCCTGCTCGCCACCTCGATCACCGAACGCACGTGCGGCAGTCTTGCCAATACCCTTGCGGGCACGTCCCGCGGGCAGGCGATGCTCGAGGCGGCCGAGGACCGGGACCTGTTCCTGCGCCACATCGACGACGAGCGAACGTGGTTCCGCTACCACACCCTGTTCGCCGAATTCCTGCGCCGCAGGCTCGAACGCGACCAGCCCGACCGCGTCCGGGAACTGCACCGGGCCGCGTCCCGCTGGTTCTGCGACCACAGCCTGCTCCGCGAGGCCGTCGAGCACGCCCTTGCCGGCGGCGAAGAGCAACGCGCCGTGGAACTCGTCGAGGCCGACGGGCTGTCGCTGCTCGAGCAGTCGCAGTCGGCGACCTTGTCCACGGTGGTCGACATGCTGCCGCCGGGTCTCGTCGCCACGAGTGCCCGGCTGCAGGTCACGACGGCCTGGGCGCACGCGATGACGAACCGGACCACGGCCGCGGAGCGGTCACTCGAACGAGCCGAACGGGCACTCGCCGACAGCGAGGCGAGCGCGGGTGACACGGCGGATCTGCGGGCGGAGGCGGGCGTGGTGCGTGCCGTGGCCGAACTGCGCAGCGACCGCACCGAACGGATCGACGAACTCGTCGGCGACTGCCTCGCCCGGCCGGAGTCGCTGCACCCGTGGGTGGTGTGCGCCGCGTTCAACGTCAGCACGTTCGCCGCGGTGTACCGGTTCGACTTCGCGGAGGTGCGCAGGATCCAGGAGGTCGGGCGACCCTTCTACGAGCGGAACAAGGGACCGCACAACGTCGTTCACGGCCAGAGTTATCTGGGTGTCGCCTCGTACGAGCAACTCGACATCGACGACGCCGTCGACCGTTTCCGGCGGGCCCGCCGAGCAGGCCGGAAACTGGGTGGGCCGCGTGCACCGTCCGCCCGGCTCGCGGGGTCGCTGCTCGGTGAGGTGCTCTACGAACGGGGCGACGTCGAGGAGGCCGAGCGTCTCCTCGACGACGGATACACTCTGGCCATCGAGACCGGCGGGGTGGATTTCAAGGTCGCCCGCTTCGTCACCGGAGCGCACGTCAAGGCGCTGCGCGGCGACCGCGAGGAAGCGGCGAAACGCCTCCACGCCGGACTCGAGGTGGCCGGAACCTACTCCCTCGCCCGCCTGCGGGCCCGTGTCGAGAACGAACGACGCCGACTCGGCATCGCCGCGCATCCGACCCTCGGCGCACCGGACCCTGTCCGCTACGAGAACCGGCGGCGCCCGGTCGCGGGCATCGACGAGATCGTCGCGCAGGTCGAGGAGGCCACCGCGGTTCGGATGCTGCTCGCCACCGGGTCCCGCGAGAACATCGAGACGGCGTGCGCGTGGACGCAGGAGTGGACCGACCGACTGGCGGGCACCGGCCGCAACCGCGCCCACCTGCTGGCGGAACGCCTGCGGGTGGCGTGCCTCGCCGCGGCGGGCCGCGAGGACGAGGCGAAGCAGGCACTGGCGTCCATCGCCTCGATCTGCGCGGCGCGCGGGCTTCACCGGGTACTTCCCGACGGCGGGCCCCTCGTCGTCGCCCTGGTCGCGGATCTGCGGGCCGATCAACTGGCCGGCGACTGGCCCTCGGACCGGCCGACGGTCCCCTCCGATTTCCTCGAGGAACTGCAGAACTCGACGTCTCCGTACACGATGTGACCGGCGGTCAGGGCGGGGTGGGCGCCTCCTCCCGAATCAGTCCGGCGGCGCGCAGGTCCTGCCAGAATTCGGCCGGGATCGGGTGTTCGAGCCAGGCCGCGTTCCGCCGCAACTGGTCGCAGTTCCTGGCGCCCAGCAGAAGTTCCCGCACCGCGGGATGCGCGGCCGCGAACTGAATCGATGCCGCCGCCAGCGGAACCTCGTGACGCGCGCAGAACTTCTCGATGTCGCGAACCCGCCCCAGCACGTCTTCCGACGCCGGCTGGTAATTGAACTTCGCGCCGGGCACCGCGCCGGTGGCCAGGACGCCCGAGTTGAACACGCCGCCGAGCACGATCGCGACGTCGCGCTCCGCCGCGAGCGGCAGCAGGTCCGTCACCGGATCCTGTTCGAGCAGTGTGTATCTGCCCGCGAGGAGGACGCAGTCGAGGTCGACGCGTTCGAGGGCGTCGACGCAGACGTCGGCCTCGTTGACCCCGACACCGATCGCCCGGACCACGCCCTCGTCCCGCAACCGGATCAGCGCGGGGAACGCACCCGCGAGCGCCTCCGCGAACCGCGCGGGCTGGGCGTCGCCGTGCGTGTACCGGTCGACGTCGTGCACGTAGAGGATGTCGAACCGGTCGTGGCACATGCGCTGCAGGCTGTCCTCCACCTGCCGCAGCACCGCGTCGTACGAGTAGTCGAAGTCGGCCCGGAACGGTGGTGTGTCCACCCAGATTCCGGTGTCGAACGACCCACGGGCCGCGGGTGTCAGTGTGCGTCCCACCTTCGTGGACAACACGTAGCCTTCGCGGTCCTTCGTCAGCAGTGCGTGGCCTAATCGGTGCTCGGACAGTCCGTGCCCGTACATGGGTGCGGTGTCGAACGACCGCACACCCATGTTCCACGCCTCGGCGATCTGCGCCTGGGCATCCGTCTCGGGGATCGGCCGGAAGATGTTGCCGATGGGCGCACCGCCGTAGCCGAGGAGGGTGACGTCGAAGCCGGCGCGCCCGAATGTCCGGCTGTCGTTCCCCTTCACGGTGTCTCGCCTCCGTCGCGCCAGTCCTTCTTCTCACCCCAGCTGCGGCGGTAGACGACGGGCAACTCCGCATCGGCGGACGGGGCGACGCCCGGCCGGAGCACGACGAGGTGCCCCGGACCTCCGTGGGAGAGATTCTCGATCGACGGCAGGGCGAGTTCGACGGCTTCCCTGGCGATGGCCTCGGTCACTCCGGAAAAAGTGGTCATCCGGTCATCCTTCCCCACGGATCAGATCGATCGCCTTCTCGGCGATCATCACCGTGGGAGCCTGCGTGTTGGAACTGACGATCCGCGGCATGACGGACGAGTCGACCACCCGCAGGCCCTCGATTCCCCTCACCTTCAGTTCCGGTGAGACCACGGCGTCGTCGCCGACGCCCATCGCGCACGTGCCGACCGGGTGGTAGGACGTACGACCGTACGCGCGAACGAACTTCACGTAGTCGTCCTTGGTGTTCACCGACAGGCCACCTGCCAGGTGCTCCGCCTTGATGTGGCGGGCCATCGACGACTGCGCCATGATCTCCCGGCTCTGCCGCAGCCCCTCGATGCTCGACTCGAGGTCGAAGTCGGTGGCGAGGAAGTTCGGGTCGATCAGCGGCTGGGCGGTGGGATCGTTCGACCTGATCTTCACCGAACCGCGGCTCTCCGGCCGCAGCGCGTACGAGTTCAAGGTGCAGCCGTATCCCGGGCGGACCGCCGCGACACCGGCCTCGACGCCGGCGGCGGGCAGGAAGTGGAACTGCAGGTCCGGGATCGACTCCGCCGCGTGCCCGAAACTGAACCCGCCCGCCTCCACGACGGTCGACGCCAACGGACCCCGCCGGAAGGCGGCGTACTCGAGACCCGCCTTGGCCGTGGCCGGACGGATCAGGTTCAGGCGGTCGAGACTCTGGTATTCGCGGAGTTCGTAGATGACGTCGAGGTCGCAGTGGTCGTGCAGGTTCCGGCCGACACCGGGAAGGGCATGGGTCACCTCGACGTTCGCGTCCCGGAGGTCGTCGGGATGGCCGATTCCCGACAGCTGCAGGATCTTGGGTGATCCGAACGCGCCCGCAGCGACGAGCACCTCGCGCGACGCGCGGAACGTCTCCACGCCGTGCGGGGTGAGCACCTCGATCCCGGTGGCGCGTCCGCCGTCGAGCAGAACCCGCGACACGGTGACGTTCTCCCGGACCGTCAGGTTGGGCCGCTTCCTGGCGGGTGCGAGGTACGCGACCGCGGCGCTGCACCGGCGGGCGTTCTTCGTGGTCGTCTGGTAGAGGCCGACACCGTGCTGGTGATCGCCGTTGAAGTCGCCGTTGAACGGCAACCCGAATTCCTGCCCCGCCTGGACGAACGACTTCGACAGCGGATGGGGGTTCACGGGATCGGAGACCCCGAGCGGGCCGTCGGTCCCGTGGTACGGCGCCGACAGCCGTTCGTTGTCCTCGGACCGCAGGAAGTACTTCTGGATCTCGTCGAACGACCATCCGGCGCAACCGTATTTGAGCGCCCACTCGTCGTAGTCCTCGTGCGCGCCGCGGGTGAACACCTGGGCGTTGATCGAGCCGCCACCGCCGATGACCTTGCCCTGGGCGAGCGGGATGACGCGCCCGTTGCAATGCTCCTGCGGGACGCTGGAGAATCCCCAGTCGTATTTGCTCGCGGTGAGTTTCGCGAACCCCGCGGGAACATGGAGGAACGGATGCCGGTCGTTGCCGCCTGCCTCGAGCAGGAGAACCCGGACCGTCGGGTCCTCGGTCAGCCGTCCGGCCAGCACACACCCCGCGGTGCCGCCGCCTGCGATGACGTAGTCGTACGTGCCGGCACTCATCGGTTGCCTCCGGTCCAGTTCGGGAACACGCGGGTGCGCGGTCCGGTGCGGATCTGAATGGTCTTGACGTCGGTGAACTCGTCGAACCCGGCCTGCCCCATCTCGCGGCCGAACCCGCTCTGCTTCATGCCGCCCGCGGGCAGTTGCGGGGCGCCGTCGATGGTCGTGTTCACCCACACGCGGCCGCTGCGCATCTCCTTCGCCACCCGCAGCGCCTTGTCGATGTTCTTGGTCCAGATCGACCCGGCGAGACCGTATTCCGTGGCGTTGGCGAGCCGGATGGCGTCGTCGACGTCGCTGAACCGGGTGACGGTGAGGACGGGACCGAAGATCTCCTCCTGGAAGGCGGCGGACTCTTCGGCCACGCCGTCGAGGATGGTCGGGGCGACGAAATGCCCTCTCCCCCAGCGCTCTCCGTCCAGCCGGGTGCCGCCGGTGAGGACGGTCGCGCCGTCCCGCCGCGCTGCGTCGATGTGCCCGAGCACCTTCTCGAGATGACCGGCGTCGATCATCGGGCCCAGCTCACTCGCCTCGTCGAGCGGCCCGCCGACCGTGATGCGGCCCGCGGCCTCGACGAGTCGCGCGACGAACGCGTCCGCGATCGAGTCCTGGACCAGGAGCCGGGCCCCCGACACGCAGCACTCACCCTGGTTGAAGAACACACCGAACAGGACGCCGTCGAGCGCGTCGTCGAGGTCGGCGTCGTCGAACACGACGCTGGCCGCCTTGCCGCCCAGTTCCATCGACAGCCGCTTGACGCTGCCGGCCGAGGCCTCGACGATCTGTTTGCCGGTGGCCGTGCTCCCGGTGAACGACAGGATGTCGAGCAGGCTGCTCTCGGCGAGCGGAGCACCGACCTCGGTGCCCGCCCCGGTCACCACGTTCACCACCCCGTCGGGGACCCCGGCCTCGGCGAGCAACCGGGCCAGCTCGACGGCGGTCCCGGACGTGAACTCGGACGGCTTGACCACAGCCGTGCAGCCCGCGCCCAGCGCGAACGGCAGCTTCTGCGCGAGCAGGAGCAGCGGGAAGTTCCACGGGATGATCATGCCGACCACACCGGCGGGCTCGCGGACCACCATCGCGGTGCAGTCTTCGCCGAGCGCGGTGTGCGCCTCGCCGTGCATCGTCATGGCCAGCGCCGCGGCGTACTCGAACAGTTCGATGCTCGCCCCGACGTCGCCGCGGGCCAGGGTGATCGGCTTGCCGGACTCCTCGGCGTCGATCCGGGCGAGACGTTCCTCGTCCCGGCGCATCAGCCCCGCGCAGCGCAGCAGCGCCCGGCCTCGGTCCATCGCCGTCCAGCGCGGCCACTCGCCGTCGTCGAAGGCCTCCCGCGCGACCGCGACCGCGTGGACGGCGTCGGCGCGGGTGCCCGCGGTGAACGTGGCGACCACGCGACCGTCGGCCGGGCCCACCCGTTCGATGATGTTCCCGGTCGGGGGCACGCTGCGCCCGCCGATGAAATGTCCGTAGCTACGGATCTGTGTTGCTTCGACTGTCGACATCTTTGGCAGTTCCTCGTCAGTGTTCGTGGATCAGGACACCACGCAGGTTGAGGCCCGCGTGCATGTCCACGTATGCGTCGTTCACCTGGTCCAGCGTGTAGCGCCGGGTGATCAGTTCGTCGAGTTTCAGTCGCCCCGACTTGTAGTAGTCCAGCAGCGCCGGGATGTCCCGGGTGGGGTTGCAGTTGCCGAACAGGACCCCGCGCAGATGCTTCGCGTAGACCACCAGTTCGAGCGGGCTGATCGGGATCCCGGGTGTGTTCTGGCCGATCGACACGACCGCGACGGTTCCCTCCTTGCGGACGGCGCCGAACGCGTCGGCGATCAATTGCCCGTCCACCACCCCGACGGTGACGACGGCGCTGTCGGCGCCCTGACCGTTGGTCACCGAGCGGACGAACGGCATCGCCTCGTCGATCGACGCGTACGCGTGGGTGGCCCCGAGTTCGAGGGCGCGTTCGCGTTTGAACGCGACCGGGTCGACGGCCACGACGTGCGCGGCACCGGCGTGGTGGGCGCCCTGCACGGCGTTGATCCCCACACCGCCGACACCGACGATCAGGGCGGTGTCCCTCGGACGGACGCCCGCGCCGTTCACGGCGGAACCCCAGCCGGTCGCGACCCCGCACGACACCAGGCAGGCCACGTCGAAGGGGATGTCCTCGTCGATCTTCACGGCCTGCGCCTGGGACGTGACGAGGTAGTTCGCGAACGTGCCGAGGCGTTGCATGGCGCCGATCGGCCGCCCCGACTGGGTGGCGAACCGCGCCGTTCCGTCGAGCATGAAACCAGCCTCCATACCGGCCCCCGTATCGCAGATATATTGCATCCCCTGCGCGCACCAGGCGCAAGTTCCGCAGGCGGGGAGGTAGGCGGTGGCGACGTGATCGCCGACGGCGAGCCGGGTGACCCCGGGACCGACGGCGTCGATCACCCCGGCACCCTCGTGACCGCCGACCAGCGGCAGCGTGTTGGGGATGTCGCCGGTGACGAGGTGATCGTCGGAGTGGCACAGCCCGGACGCCATCACCTTGATCCGCACCTCCCCGGGACCGGGCTCGGCGAGGACGAGATCGTCGACCTCCCATTTACCGCCCACTTCGTGAATCACCGCACCGCGTGCCGTCGTACTCATCGTTCTCCTTCGAATCTCACACTGACACAGGGTCTTATTTGATGATCGAGAGCCGGCTGCGGTCGAGCGTCACGGCGACCGCGACGATGACGACCACGCCGTACACGATCTGCTGGAAGCTGGGGTCGATGCCGGCCACCGAGCCGCCCACGCGGAGGACGGTGACCACCAGGGCGCCGACGAGCACCCGCCACGCGCCGCCGATTCCGCCGGTGATGGCGCAACCGCCGACCAGTACCGCGGCGATCGCGGGGAGCAGCAGCGAATCAGCGAGTTGCGGTGCGGCGCTCTGCTGCTGGGCCGACAGCACGATACCCGCGGCTCCCGCGAAGAAGCCGGACAGGGCGAAGGCTCCGACCCGGACGGCCCGGGTCCGGACGCCGCTCATCATCGCCGCGATCTCCCCCAGCCCGACGAGGTGGAAGACATTGCCCCGCGGCGAGAACCGCATCGCGCAGAACACCGCTACCACCGCGGCCACGCCCGCCCACACCGCCATCGGCAGTCCGAGCACCGTCCACGAACTGAGCCAGAAGATCGCTTCGTAGCCTTCGCTGATGTAGATGGTGGTCGACCCCGAGGCGACGAGCGCGACCGCACCCCAGAATCCCAGCGCGCCGAGCGAGACGACGAACGACGGGACCTGGCCGAACACGATCAGCAGACCGGTCAGCGCACCGATCAGGGTGAGCGCCACCAGGGTGACGACGACGGCGAGCGGGCCGAGCGGACCGATCGCCGTCGCCAGGATCACCGTGGCGAGCGACGCGAGTGCCGCCACCGACAGGTCGATGCCGCCGGTGAGGATGACGAACATCTGGCCCAGCCCGAGCAGCAGGATCGGGACCGCCTGCGCCGAGACCACCGCGAGAGCGTTCATCGACAGGAAGTTCGGTTCGGCGAGGGCGACGAGGAGCACGAGCGCGACCAGCACGACCGACGGTCCCGCCAGGCGCAAACGGTCCCGTGTCGTCCGGGACACCGCGGCCGCCGCACCCCCGGGTGCGCGGGTCTCGGCGGAAGTCCTCTCGGTGGAAGTTCTTGTTGCCACGGCGATCACATCATCTTCTCGAGGAGTTGGAGTTTGCTGGGCGGGTTTCCGGGCGGCGAGTCGAACTCGGCGGTGATCTCGCCGTCGCGCATCACGATCACGCGGTGGCCGAGGCCGATCGCCTCGTCCAGGGTGTCGGCGAGCACCAGAATCGCGACTCCCCGCTCGGACAGGTCGCGGAACAGGGCGTACAGGTCTTCCTTCGCGCCGATGTCGAGACCGCGGGTGGGGTGGTCGAGCACCAGCACCTTCAGTCCGTCGCCCAGGATCCACTTGGCGACCACGGCCTTCTGCTGGTTGCCGCCCGACAGTCGGGCGATGTCGGCGTCGGGGTCGGCGGGCCGGATGCCGAGTTTGTCGATCCAGGTGCGCGCGGTCTCCTGCACCCGGGCGCCGGAGGAGATCCGGCCGCCGCCCGCCTTCACCGGATGCACCGTCGCGATGTTCTGAGCGACGGTCGCCCCGGCGATCATGCCCTCGACGCGACGCTCGGCCGGAACGTACGCGACACCGGACCGCACGGCGTCCGCGGGTGATCGGGGCGCCGAACGCTGCCCGTCGATCTCGACGGTCCCGGAGTCGACGGGGACGGCGCCGAACACGGCGCGGGCCACCTCCTCGCGGCCGGAGTCGACCACCCCCACCACCGACACGATCTCACCGGCGTGGACGTCGAGCGAGACGCCCTTCGCCTTGCCGCCGCACGTGAGGTTGCGGACCGACAGCGTCGGCGTGCCGGTCCTGGGGACGGCGCGTTTGCGTTCCGACGAGTAGATCTCCTCGGCCGCACCCTTTCCGATCATCAGCTGGTACAGCTCGGATTCGGTTGCCGCCGCGGCGATCCGCTCGCCGACGACCTTGCCGTCGCGCAGCACGTACACGCGGTCGGAGAAGCGGAGGACCTCGTCGAGGCGGTGCGAGACGAAGATGACGGAACCGCGTTCCTTGAGGGCGGTGACCCGGCGGTGGAGCACCTCGACGTCCTCGGGTTCGAGGACCGACGTCGGCTCGTCGAGAATGAGGAGCGGCGGGTGTTCGGACTGCCGGGACGCGACGGCGCGCGCCACCTCCACCATCTGGCGCTGCGCGAAACCGAGCGTTTCGGTGAGCGCACCGGGGTCGACCGTCGACTCGACCACGGACAGCATGTCCTGGGCGCGGGCGCGGATCCGGCGCCGGCGGAGGAATCCGGCGCGGGCGGTGTCGCCCTCGTACCCGAGGACGAGGTTCTGGCCGACGGTGAGGTTCGGCAGCAGCGACTGCTCCTGATGCACGACCCCGATTCCGTGGCCGGCGGCGTCGGCCGGGCTCGAGAAGCTCACCTCGTGCCCGCCGAGCACCATCCGGCCACCGTCGTGGCGGTGCACTCCCGCGAGGATCTTGAGCAGTGTCGACTTGCCGGCGCCGTTCTCGCCGATCAGTCCCACCACCTCGTTCGGAGCGATGGACAAGCTCACGTCGTCGAGGACGGTGTTGGGTCCGAATTTCTTCGTGACGTTGCGGAGTTCCAGGAGAGATGTCATTTCACGACCCTCAATCGACTGCGGGCGGGCCACCCGGTCGCGATCACCGCGACCACGATGATGAGTCCCTGCGCGCCCTGCTGGATGTACGGGCTGGCACCCGAGAGGAGAAGCCCGTTGCCGAGGACCACGAGGAGCAGCACACCGACCAGGGAGTGCAGGGGTCCACCGCGACCACCGGACAGCAGAGTGCCGCCGACGACCACCGCGGACAGGGTGAGGAACAGGCTTCCCGATCCGACGCTCACGTCGCCGACACCGAGCCGGATGGTGGCCAGCACTCCGCCGAGCCCGGACAGCAGTCCGGCCACGGCGAACAGGATGATCTTGCTGCGCCCGACCGGGACCCCCGCCAGGCGGCTGGTCGACTCGTCACCGCCGATCGCGTAGGTGTGCATGCCGAGCCGGGTTCCCTTGCACAGCACCACCGTCACGGCCACGGCGGCGAGCGCGAACACCACGACGACGGGCAGTCCGAGCCAGTGGCCACCCGCCCAGGCGGCGAGCGACGGGTCGGCGAGTTGGGGTGTGGCGGTGCCGAAAAGCACGGTGGCGACACCGAGCCCGACGAACCAGGTTCCCAGTGTGACGAGGAAGGACGGCACCCGGGCGACGACGTGCAGCACCCCGTTGGCCACCCCGAAGAGCAGTCCGACGCCCAGCGCGGTGAGGACCGCGAGGAGTCCGAGGTCGTTGCCGTTGACGCTGTTCGCCGCGAGCAGGACGAACGTCAGCCCGCTGGCCGCCATCACGCCCTCGATCGACAGGTCCACGCCGCCCACCAGGACCACCAGCGTGGCGCCCATCGCGAGGACCACGGGAATCGCGGCCTGCTCCACGATCGCCATCGCATTGCTCGCCGTCGCGAACCCGGGCGCCAGTGCGGCGAAGACGCCGCACAGTCCGAGCAGGGCGGTGAGCGGGCCTGCGGTGGAGAGCAACCGTCGCACGCGGGGTCTGGTGGTGCGCGCGGTCGGGCGAGTTTCGGTGGGAGTCGTCACCTCCCCCATCATTTCGGTCGTCGACATCGTCACTCCTTCGGAAGATTGTGTGGTTCGTGAATGGTGAGGGGGTTACCGGGCCACCGGGCCGGTGATGCGGGAGAAGGGATCCTGCACGGACCGCACGATCTCCTCGTCACTCGGCACGGTGCGGAACCGGTCGACGTTGCTCGCGGTGATCAGCGACTGGTCGACATAGAATTCGCGGTTCTCACGGGGCAGCGACGCGATGTCGATCTTCCCGGTCATGGCCTGGTAGCAGATGGCGAGGCCCATCGCGCCGTTGAAGTAGGGGTCGGTCGTGTACGTGGAGAGCAGTTCGCCGTCGGCGATGGCGCCGAGCCCTTCCGGGGTGGCGTCCGCGGCGCTGGCGATCTTGATCTCGCCCGCCCTGCCTGCTTCACGCACCGCCTGCAGGGCGCCGAGAGCCATGGAATCGGTTGCGGCCCAAATGCCGTTCACCTGGTCGCCGTATTTGTTGAGCAGGGTCTGCGTGGTGGTGTACGCCTTGTTGCGGTCGAAGTCGGCGGGCTGGTCGTCGAGCAGGGTGACACCGGACTGTCCGTCCATGGCCTGCCGGAAGCCCTGGAATCGGGTCTGACTGATCTCGTTGGCGAGCAACCCCTGCAGCGCGATCACACCGCCGGTGCCGCCGAGCGAATCGACGAGCGCCTTCCCGGTGTCGGCGCCCTGCTGGACGCCGTCGTAGGCGACGTAGGACGCCCACCCGTTCCCGACGTCCCAGGGGTGCAGGTCCGAGGGCTTGCTCCACTGGGTGACCGCGCACCCGCCGCTGTTCTGCACGGCACGCACGATCGCCGGGGTGTCGGCGCTCGTGTTCGGATTGATGTTGAGCAGGACGGTCTTTCCCGCGGCGAGCACCGACTGCAGCTGCGACAGCGCGTTCTGCGAGTCGCCGCCGTAGACGATCACCTTCAGTTCGATCCCCAGCGATTCGGCGTACGCGCGGCTGCCCTGCACCCACGCGGCCTCGTACGGGTTGGTCAGCGACCGGACCTCGGAGACCATCACCATGTCGCCGCGGTCGACGGCGGCGCCGTCCCGCTCGGTCCGTTCCGATCTCGTCGAGCAGGCGACGGCGGAACTCGCCATGACGGAGATTGCCGCGGCGACGCCGACGGCCCGGACCGCCGCCCTGACCGATCGTTTCGCCGGTGTCATCGTTCGTCCGAGCCGGTGCCCGCGGCACCCTTCAGTACTGCCCGGCTGATGATCAGCCGCTGCATTTCGCTGGTGCCTTCGTAGATCTTCGTGATGCGGGCGTCGCGGTAGAGGCGCTCGACCTCGTACCCGCGGATGAAGCCGTTGCCGCCGAATACCTGCACGGCGGCGTCGGCGTGGCGCACGCATCCCTCGGAGGCGTACAGCTTGGCCATCGAGCAGAGCGTCTCGGCGTCCGCCGCGCCGGTGTCGAGGGCCCGCGCCGCCTCGACCGACAGCGCGGTGCCGGCCCGCAGTTCGGTGGCGACGGTGGCGAGGGAGAACGAGATGCCCTGGTTCGCGGAGATCGGCTTGCCGAACTGGCTGCGGTCGAGGGACTGCCGGGTGGCGGCGTCCAGTGCGGCGCGGCTGATGCCGAGGCTCAGTCCCGAGATCCCGAGACGGCCCTTGGCCAGCACCTTCATCATGTAACCGAACGCTTGGCCCTCCTCGCCGAGGAGCGCGTCGGGCGACAGCCGGACGGAGTCGAACACCAGACCGCCGACCTGGGACGCCCGCTGACCCATCTTGTGTTCGTGGTAGGCGCGGCTGACCCCGGGCTGGTCGACGTCCACCAGGAACACCGAGATGCCGCCGCGCTTCCCCAGTTCGGGATCGGTGACGGCGAGGACGACCGCGAAGTCCGCGACCGGGGCGTTGTGGATGTAGATCTTCTCGCCGCTGAGCACCCAGCCGTCGCCGCTGCGCACCGCCCGCGTGGTGATCGACCCGAGGTCGGATCCGGACCCCGGCTCGGTGAGCGCGTAGGCGCAGCGCTTCACGGCGGAGAGCATCGGGCGCAGGTACTGCTCCTGCTGCTCGGGGGTGCCGTAGTTGCCGAGCAGGCTGCCGAGGATCTCGACGAGGCCGCACTGGTCGGCCACCGACGCATACCCGTAGGACAGCGACTCCATGACGAACAGGTAGTCGAGGGCGGTGCCGCCGAATCCGCCGAACTTCTCGGGCACGGTGATGCCGAAGAGCCCGATCTTGCCCATCTCGGCGTAGATCTCTTCGGGGAATCGTTCGGTCTCGTCCAGTTCGCCGGCGACCGGCCGGATCCGTTCGTCGACGAACTCCGCGACGAGCTTGCGTTCGTCGGTTCCGAGTACGGACGACGGAATGACACTGTTTCCGGTTGGCATGTGGTTGTCTCCTCAGATGTGTACGGCGACGGGGGCGAACAGCCCCGCGTCCATCAGGCGTGGGTTCTTGATGATCGGACGGAATCCCATGTGCGGCAGAATGTCCCGATCGATGTCGATACCGGGAGCGATCTCGGCGAGTTCGAGGCCGTCCCGGGTGAGCACGAAGACGGCGCGTTCGGTGACGTACACCGCCTCGCGTCCCTCGCGGACGGCGAGAGCGCCGGAGTAGGTGACCTGGTCGACGCGGTCGACGAACTTCGGCACCGATCCTTCCCGCCGGATCACCAGTTCTCCCCCGACGATCTCGACGACCAGTCCGCGGGCGGTGAAGGTTCCGCAGAACACGGCGCGCGGCGAGTTCTGGGAGATGTCGATGAACCCGCCCGGTCCGACGATGCCGCCGCCGATCTTGCTGACGTTGACGGCCCCGGTGACGTCGACCTCGGCCATGCCGAGGCAGCTGACGTCGAGCATTCCGCCCGAGAACAGGTCGAACTGGGTGGTCGACGAGTGCACGACCTTCGGTCCGCGTGCGGCCCCGAACAGGTCGCCGGAGACGGGGATGCCGTCGATCAGCCCCTGCTCGATGGCGAGTGTGACGTCGTCCAGGCGGTCCTGTTCCGCGAGCGCGTCCACGACCAGGGCGGACACCCCGAAGCCGACGTTCAGGACGTCGCCGTCCCGAACCTCGGCCGCGGCCCGCCGGGCGATCAGCATGCGGATCGGATCGTGGTTCGTGGCGCCGAAGCCGGCGTTCGCCGCGTCGCCGGACAGTTCCGGGTCGAATTCGCCCGCGTACGTCTGCCACTGGGCCGGCGCGTGGACGACGTCGTCCACCAGGACCGCCGGGATGTGCACGAGCCGCGGGTCGATCGGCCGGTCGAGCAGATTCTTCACCTGGACGATGACCCGGCCGCCGCAGGCCTTCGCCGCCTGGGCGACGGCCAGCGCGTCGAGCTGCGCGGCCTCCCCCGAGCACGTGACGTTGCCGGACGGGTCGATGGAATCGCCGCGGACGATGGCCACGTCGACGGGAAACGGCTTGTAGCGCAAGTACTCACGGCCGTCGAGCGTGAGGAGTTCGACGAGATCCTCGGTGGCGGACGGGGTGAACTTGCCGCCACCGTGCCGCGGGTCGACGAACGTGTCGAGGCCGGTGGCGGTGACGAGTCCCGGCCGGCGCGCGCCGATCTCCCGCAGCAGTTGGCTGATCGCGCCGCCGGGCCACGCGTACGCCTCGATCTCGTCGTTGCGGACGAGTTCGATCATCGTCGGCGACCACGTCCAGTGCCCGCCGATGACCCGCTTGATCATGCCCTTGTGCGCGAGGTGGTTGGTTCCGCGGCGCACCCGGTCACCGATACCGAGGGCGTGCACGATCGTGAGGTCCCTCGGCGATCCGGTCGCCAGAAAGCACTCTTCGAGCGCCTTCAGCACCGTGTCCGGTTCGAGGATTCCGCCGCCCGAACCGGTGAGGGCGATCGTCGATCCTGGCGCGATGCCGCTCACGGCTCGTGTCGCGGTGGTCGGTGTCCAGCGCCTCGCCGCGGCACCCGGTCCGGGATGTGTCATATCCGCTCCTGTAAATGCTTACATTTGGCCAATCGGTCCATGAACGCCATGTACCTCGGTTATTGACACACTATATTGTGAGCTGAGCAACATCAAGAAAGCGATTACAAAAGTTTTCCGAGGCCTGTCCGGCTACCGAAAGGACACGATTCGCCGACGACTGTCACGTCGGCCTGCTTCACCGCACCGGCGCAGCTCTGTGCGCCGGGGTGACATGGATGATCGACGGCTCGGGCGCCGATGCCGCCTTTACCGCCGAGTGAGAACCCCGGCTCAGCTCGGGACGGGACCCGTCGACTCGCGAATGACGACGTTCGCGGGGATCAGCGGCGGAGACGTGGTGGTCTCGTTGTTCAGGGCGGCGCGCATCAGCGACCACGCCTGGTCGCCCAGGTCGATCTTCGGGCTCACCACCGTGGTCAGGCGCGGCGCCAGGTGGCGCGCCATGTCGATGTCGTCGAAGCCGGTGACCGAAATGTCCTCGGGGACACGGAGTCCGCGCTCCCGCAGTTTCGAGATGACGCCGAGCGCGGTCAGGTCGTTGAAGCAGACGAGGGCGGTCGGCTCATGGGTGAGCGCTTCCTCCACCACGTCGTAGCCACCCTCGATGGTCCCGTCCGACGGCACCGCCGTCGCCTCGATCCCGAGCACCTTCGCCATTTCGATGGCCCGCCACCGCTCGCGGTTCTGCCAGGCCAGGTCCGAGCCCTTCACGTAGACGATCCGGCGGTGGCCGAGCTTCGCGAGATGCCCGCACAGCTCCATCATCGGGGTGAAGTTGTCGACCGCGACCATGGGGAGGTCCACCCCCAGCTCCACCCGGTTGACGAGCAGGACGGGAGTCGCCTGCCTGGCGAGTTCCTTCAGTCCGCTCGTCGGGATCCTCGACGAGAGCAGCACGAGGCCGTCGACCTGGCCGAGCAGGTCGAGCGCGGTGGCGAGTTCGTCGGCTGCGTCACCGGAGTAGTCGGCGACGAGCATGCGGTATCCGTCGGCGGTGGCGCCGTGGTGCATCTGCTTCACGACGTCGAAGAAGTACGCGTTGGCCAGGTCGGGCAGGATCACGCCCATGTTTCTCAGCGACCCGAGGACGAGTCCGCGGGCGGCGGTACTGGGCCGGTAGGACAGCTCCTCGGCGACCTTGTGGACCCGGGCAGCGAGGTCCGGGGTCACCGACGAGCTGCCGCTCATGACACGGGAGACGGTGGCGATCGAGACGCCGGCGGCCTTCGCTACGGTGTTGATCGTGACGCGACGGCTCGCGGGCACTCGGGTCTGATCAGCCATCGCTGCCTCTGCATCTCTCGTCGCCATTGCCACCGTCCACCCAGTGCAGGGTGGAAACGCTTACAGCGTAGCGCGAAGGCGGTCCCCGATCACGCGGACGCTGACTCCCCGCGCAACAACGCGCGCGTTCCGAGCAGTTTCCGCGACGTCAGCAACACCTTGACGTGCCTGCTGCCGTTCGATTCGAGCTCCTCGACCGCGCGGCCGAACTCGTCCAGCGGAAACGTCGCGGTGTGCAGCGGAGACGCGTCCACCTTCCCCGACTCGAGCAGTCCGGCCGCGTCGACGAAGTCCTGCCGCACGTAGTTCCGGCACGCCACGACGGACAGTTCGCGGGCGTAGAGCGCGCTGTAGTCGAGGGTCAGTTCGTGCCCGGGTTTCGCGGACGCGATCGCCACGTACCGGCCGCCCGGAGCGAGCACCCGCAGCGCCAGCCGAGCGGACTCCTGGGAGCACACCGTGTCGTAGACGAGGTCGACCGATTCGGTCCGGTCCCGGAGCCAGCCCTCGAGCGCGTCGCCCGAGTCCGTCGTGAAGTCGCTCATCCCGCACGCCAGGGCGGGCCGCTCGCGTTCGGTGTAGCGATCGACGCCGAACACCCGGACGCCCCGGCTCCGCGCCACCAGCGTGGTCGCGAGACCGATCGCCCCGGTCCCGACGACCAGTGCGGTGTCCCCCGCCGACACGCCGCCGCGGCGGACGACGTGCACGCCAACGGCGAGGGGTTCGACGAGCGCCCCGAAGCGGTCCAGCACCGCGTCGCTCACGGGCACGCACTGCGTCTCGGGGACGACGAACTCCTCACTGAAACACCCGCGGGGATCCGACAGCCCGAACACCCGGATGTTGGGGCAGTTGTTAATTCTGCCGTCCAGGCACGCGCGGCATCGGCCGCACCCCGTGGTCGGGTAGACCATCACCGGCTGTCCAACGGCGAGACTTGTGCCCGGGCCCATCCGGGACACGCGTCCGGCGCATTCGTGGCCCAGCACCGTGGGGTACGCGGCGACGGCGTTCCGGCCACGCAGATGCGACAGGTCGCCGCCGCAGATCCCGGCCGAGTCGAGAGCGACGACCACCTCCCCCTCGCCGGGTTCCGCGACGTCACCGCGGTCGAGAACATAGTCGTTCGGACCGTCGACCCGAATACTCAAGACTGACATGCACTTTCCCTTTCCTCGGAGACGATCACCGGCGTCGTGCCGGCTGCGGCGGACCGGTAGGCGGCGTCGATCACCGACTGCACGCGCAACCCGGAGCGGGCGTCGGACAGCGGCGCCGCCCCGGCCGCCCAACTGGTGAAGACGTCCTCGTACAGCGACCGGAACCATGCCGTCATCGACAGCGGGTCGGGTCCGGACGCGTCGACGGACCCGTCGACGAGCGTGCGGGCACCGTCGCCGATCAGGACGAGCGAATCACCCACCAGCCGAAGCTGTCCCGCGTCGCCGAACAGGTGGATCGTCTCGGCGCCGCCCGGCCAGGCCGCCGTGCTCGCCGTCACCGACGCCGCATGCGTGCCCTGGTCGATCAGCAGGTGGATCGTGTCCTCGGCCTCGAGCCGCCCACGACTGGTGGCGGCCGCGGCGACGACACTGCGCGCCGGGCCGGTCAGCGACAGGTAGAGGTCGAGGGTGTGGATGGCCTGGGTGATCAGCACTCCGCCGCCGTCGCGGTCCCAGGTGCCGCGCCCGGCCGCGGCGTAGTAGGAGTCCGGCCGCCACAACGGAACGGTGACGGTGGCCGAGCGGAGGGTGCCGATCGCGCCGTCCGCGAGCAGTTGCCGGGCGCGGCCCGCCGCCTCCTTGTAGCGGTGTTGCAGCGTGACCGCGGCCCGGACCCCGGTCCGTTCCGCCACGTCCACGATCGCCTGCGCATCGGACAGCGAGGCCGCCAGCGGTTTGTCGATCACCAGGTCCAGACCGCGTTCGGCCAGCGCCGACGCGACCGCGAGGTGACTCGACGGCGGCGTGACCACCACGGCAGTGTCGGCGGCCAGGGCCGCTGCCGCGTCGAGACTCGGAAGGATTCGCGCCTCCGGTGCCAGTCGGTGGGCGGCGGCCGCCCTCTTCTCGTCGCGCGTCACCACACCGACCACGTCGGCGCCGACCGCCCGCAGGGCCGTGAGGTGCGCGGCGCTCGCGAGACCGGCCCCGACCACCACGACACGTCGGGTCACGACGCCGCCTCGGCGGGGGTTCCCGCACCCACGCTCCGGCCGAGGGTCTCGGGGAGCAGGGCGATGCCGATCAGACCCACCACGCTCAAGCCCATGAGGTAGCTCGCGACGAGCCAGGGTGCTCCGCCGGCGACGGCGACGAGGGCCGTAGCCACCAGCGGAATCGTGCCGCCGACCACCGCGGCGGGGATCTCCCGGGAGATCGCGATGCCGCTCCAGCGGATCTTGGTGGGGAACAGTTCGGAGAGCAGCGCGCCGCCCGGTCCGGACGTCGTGCCCTGGACGAGGCAGATGCCGAGGATCAGCGCCAGCCCGACCATCCACGGCGACCGGGTGTCCAGCATCATGAACATCGGGAACGGGAAGACGATCCCGAAGACCGCTCCGGCCAACAGGACCGGCTTGCGGCCGATCCGGTCGGCCAGGCGGCCGAATCCGAGGATGACGGGGATGGCGCAGAACTCGGCGATGATCAACCCGATCAGGGCCTGGGTGGAATCGACGCCGAGGGTCTTGGTCACGAACGACAGCGCGAAGACCTGCATGACGTAGGCCCACGGAATCACGAAGCTGAACAGGGCGAGCCCGCACAGGATCTGCCGCCAGTGGTTGCGGACCGCCTCGACGAGCGGCGCACGGTCGACCTCACCGTGCTGAGCAGCCTCCTCGAATACCGCCGTCTCGTTCACCTTCAGCCGCAGGTAGCCGGCGACGAGAACGATGACGGCGCTGGCCAGGAACGGAATACGCCAGCCCCAGGACAGGAAGAGGTCGTCGGGCATCAGCGTGAGCAACGCGAAGATCGCGGTGGCGCCGCCGGTCCCGACGTAGATCGCGGCCCCCGGATACGCACTGGAGAGGGCTCGCCGGGAACTGTCGGTGGATTCGGTGACCATCGTGATCGCCCCGGCGAACTCGGCTCCCGCGCCTGCGCCCTGGAACAGGCGGAGGACGATCAGGAGGATCGGCGCCCAGATGCCGATCGCGTCCGCGGTGGGCAGTGCCCCGATCAGCGTCGTCGAGGCGCCCATCACGAGCAGGGTCATGAGGAGCATCGGTTTGCGGCCGATCCGGTCGCCGAAGTGCGCGAAGACGAGCCCACCGATCGGGCGGGCGCCGAGGCCGACGGCGAACGTCCCGAAGGCCGCCATCGTGCCGGCGAGGGATCCCGCGCCTGGGAAGTAGAGGGGCCCGAAGACGAGGGCGGCCGCGAGACCGTAGAGCGTGAAGTCGTACCACTCGATCACGGTTCCCGCCGCGCTCGCCTTGATCACCCGGCGGCGTTGCTGCCCCGCCGACCCGTGCGGCACCGCGGTCGACCGCTCGGTGCCGAGTTCGGTCATGCCCATCGAGAACTCCTGACTGTGAAGGGGAACTGCCGGAACCCGACTACTATGACCCACGTCACCGAATTTGTAAACGCTTTCTCAGTTACGCACCGGAATTCCCGTTCACACAGTTCACAGCTATATGCTCGACGAATCTGGACCGGAACCCGTCAGATATCGCTTTCTTCACTAGCGGTAGACGGGGTCGCCCCCACGGTCAGACGGAACCCATGTCCGCCGACAGCCAGCGCTCGGGGCGGAGGTAGATGGCGACCTGTTCGCCGAGTTCGGCCCTGGCGAAGTCGAGATAGCCGTCGACCTTGTCCGGCGCGAGATAGCGCTCGGTGATCTCCCGCAACTGGGCGTCGGTTCCCGGGACCGTTCGCGTCACCGCGCCTTCGACGGAGACGTACCGGACGGTGGGGTCGACTCGCTCGACCATCATCGTGAATCGCCCGGCCGCCTCGATCAGGCGTGCTTTCTCCGAACCGGCACCGGTCAGTACCCACAGCTCACCCCCCGGGGGCGTACTGATACCAGATCGGGACCGTCAGAGGTCCGCGGCTCTCACCAGCGGAGACCGACAGCGCCGCAATGTGCGGCTCGGACAGGAACTGTTCGCGCTCGGACACAGACAATGACATGACCTCGACGGTAGGAGTCCCCGCCGACACATTCCGGAGGTCCGCGGCGGCGCGCGGGCCGATCGAATGGAACCTGACGGTCCGAAACGGTTAGATGGGACCTGAGGTTCCGGACAGTGCAGCGTCGTACGTCGGAGTGAACGGAGACACAGATGCCAGGCCCAGTCGCGAGATTGGCACCCCAAGCAGTCCTCACTCCGCCCAGCCCTGCCTCCCTGTTCCTGGTGGTGGTCGCCGGACCCTCCGACGAAGACCGCGCGACGGTGTGCGACGTGATCTCCGGCATCGACGGACCGCTCAAGGCCGTGGGATTCCGCGAACTCGCCGGCTCCCTGTCCTGCGTGGTCGGTGTCGGCTCGGAGTTCTGGGACCGCGTGAGCGCGTCGTCGAAGCCGGCTCATCTGCACCCGTTCGTCCCGCTGTCCGGACCGGCCCACAACGCGCCGTCCACACCCGGCGACGTCCTGTTCCACATCAAGGCCGCCCGCAAGGACCTGTGCTTCGAACTGGGCCGCCAGATCGTCTCCGCGCTGGGGTCCGCCGCCACCGTCGTCGACGAGGTGCACGGCTTCCGCTACTTCGATTCCCGCGACCTCCTCGGATTCGTCGACGGCACCGAGAATCCCACCGATGACGACGCGTCCGACGCGGCGCTGATCGGCGACGAGGACCCCGACTTCCGGGGCGGCAGTTACGTGATCGTGCAGAAGTACCTGCACGACATGGGTGGGTGGAGCACGCTGAGCACCGAGGAACAGGAACGGGTCATCGGGCGCACCAAGCTCGACAACATCGAACTCGACGACGACGTCCAGCCGAGCAATTCGCACGTCACCCTCAACAGCATCGTCGACGACGACGGCGTCGAGCACGAGATCCTGCGGGACAACATGGCATTCGGCAGCCTCGGCGAGGCCGAGTACGGCACCTACTTCATCGGGTACGCCAAGGATCCCGCCGTCACCGAGTTGATGCTGCGGAGAATGTTTCTCGGCGAGCCACCCGGAAACTACGACCGCATCCTCGACTTCTCCACGGCGGCCACCGGCACGTTGTTCTTCGTGCCGAGCCGGGACGTGCTCGAATCGCTCGGCGACGCACCGGCCGTCGCGGAGCCTGCGCCCGAAGACCCGGTCGAGCCCGCCGCGGCCGACCCGTACGAACTGTCCCTGAAAATCGGTGGTCTCAAAGGAGTATCGCAATGAGTGATTCGAGCAATCTGCACCGCAACCTGGCACCCGTCACCGAGGCGGCCTGGCAGCAGATCGGCGAAGAGGCCACCCGCACGTTCAAGCGCCACGTCGCGGGCAGGCGCGTGGTCGACGTCGCGGGACCGTTCGGATACTCCTACTCGGCCCACAACCTCGGCCGGGTCAACCCGATCAAGACTTCCGACAGCAGGATCCGCGCCCAGCAGCGGCAGGTCGACCCGCTCGTCGAACTCCGGTTCCCGTTCACCCTGAGCCGCGCCGAGGTCGACGACGTCGCCCGCGGTTCCCTCGACTCCGACTGGCAGCCCGTCAAGGACGCCGCGAAGGCCGTCGCGTTCGCGGAGGACCAGTCGATCTTCCAGGGATTCGACGAGGCCGGCATCCGCGGACTCGGACCGTCCAGCGACAATCCGGTTCTCAGCCTGCCGGAGGATCCGCTGCTGATCCCCGATGCCGTCGCCTCCGCGCTGTCGGCGCTGCGACTCGCCGGAGTCGAGGGACCGTATTCGGTGGTGCTCGACGCCGACGCGTACACCGCGGTCAGCGAGACCCGCGACGAGGGACACCCGGTGTTCCACCACCTGCGCGACCTGGTCACCGGCGACATCATCTGGGCACCGGCCATCAGCGGTGGATACGTGCTGTCCACGCGCGGCGGCGACAACCAGTTGACCCTCGGCACGGACCTGTCGATCGGCTACGACAGCCACACCGCCGACGAAGTCACGCTCTACCTCGAGGAGACGTTCACGTTCGCCTCGCTCACCGCGGAGGCGGCAGTCGTCCTCGCACGCTGACGCACACCGGGGTCGTCAGCCACCGAACAGCAGGTACAGCCCACCGAACGTGTAGGTGACCATGGTGAGCAGCAGTGCCAGCTGCCCGGTCAGCTGATGGCCCCGCGGCAGGAGCCGAACCGATTTATCGTGTGCCGCAATCACTCCCAGAACGTGTCCGGCGAGGACGAACAGCACCTTGATCGACGCCGAGGCGGCCGGGTGCTCGGACAGCACGTACCAGACCTCGGCGTCGCCGAGCCCCAGCGGGTTCCATCCCCGACCCATCGGGTCGGCCAGCAGGATCACCGTCGCCTGCCCCTTCTCCACCAGATACGTCAGATAGTGCGCGAAGACGTAGCCGATGATGATCGGGATCAGCGAATGCGACAGCTGTCCCGGGAGAGCGGCGCGCTGCTCGGGCCGCAGTCCCCCGGCCGACCGCGAGGCCACCCAGAACGACACCCCGACGAAGCCGACGAAGGCCAGGACCCCGGCCGTGCGCGCGAGGGTGGCGCCGATCGGGGAACCGATCCCGTCCACCAGACGAGACCACCAGGGGAACGCAGAGAAGCTGTCGAAGGCCGTGGACCCCAGCAGGGTTGCCATCAACGCGACCGAGCCGGCGCGGACGGGCATCGACCCCAGGTGGTCCAGCGGGTTGCGCAGGACGATCCGTCCGCTCGGCCGGTCGCGGCTCAGCGGAGACAGCCGCGACGCCAGCGTGCTGTACACCTCGAACGGATCGCCCCGCTCGCACCAGCGCTCGCCGCACAGAAACGCCCCGGCCGTCGTGACCACGACATACACGAGCAGCCACGTCCGCACCGCGGCCACGGAACCCGGGTCGCCGGAGGCCAGTTCCAGCCAGACGAAGGCGAACAGTCCCGCGACCGCGGGCCAATAGCCCCACGAGTTGCGGTACCGCGCATCGTTTTCCGCCGGCGAGTGGCCGATCGCCGCGCACACCGACCGGTGCACGGTGCGGACCGGGGACAGCACCCGCCAGACCGGACCGAACGCCAGCGACGCCGCGACCAGCCCCACCCAGAGCAGCACGTAGAACGCGCCCGGCAGTGCGTTCTCCGACGATTCCGAGGGTCCGAAGAAGGCGGCGAGGGCCACCCACACCGCGAACACCACACCGGTCGCGGCCAGCACGTTGCGCGTGGCGGGCGCGTCGGCGAACCGGGTCACCCAGCCGGGCAGCCTGCGCCCCGGGTTGTCCGGATCCAGCTTCGGGGTGCGCCACGCGAACGCCAGCACCACGAAGGACACGGTGAGCGCCCAACTCGCCCCGATCAGCGCATACGTGAACGGGATGGGAAGGTCGGTGGATCCGCCGAGGCCGTGCGCGAGAACAGCGGTCATGGACGCACGAGCAGGGTGGCCACCGTCTTACCCGTGTCGTGCAATTCCACCGCCACCTGGCCCGGAACGTCAACGGAGAACTGGGTTTCCTGCGTTCCGGGGTGAATCTCGAACGAGCGCTCCGGAACGGCGTGCACGTGCAACTCGTCGTCGGCGTCGCTGTCGATCCGCACCGTGATGTTCTCCCCCACCGTGGCCTCGATGCGCTCGTTGCCCGGGGTGACCGTGCCGTTCTCGATCACGACGTCGATCACGACACCGCCCTCCGTCGCCGGGGTGTCGTCGTCGCCTCCGCAGCCCGACACCAGGGCCACGACGACAGCGGGCATCACGACAAGTCCGGCCAACCGCCTGATCACCTAGTTCTCCTCGTCTTTCTCGCTCGGGCCGTGCTTCGCGTTCTCGGCATTCTCGGCGGCTTCCGCCTTGCGGTCCCGGACCGCCAGGTAGATGACCAGCCCGGCCACCAGGAACGCGGGGACGAACGCCGGAATCGCCAGCAGCACCGAATGATCGGCGAGGTAGACGACGTCCGGATCGTGCACCGGGTTCATGTCACCGTCACGTCCTCGCGGGTGCCGGTCGCCGCCTGCCCCTGTGTGTACTTGCTGATCCGGCCCGCTCCCCACGCCAGGGCGGTGATCAGCGCCAGGGTGCACACGAGCACCACCAGCGATGCGGCGCCGAACAGCCAGGACGGGTGGTCGAAGTTCCGCTCCCGCTGCAGGATGGTGATCTCCGGGACGAAGTCGCGGGTCGAGGACGCGACGGCGGGCAGTTCCTCCGCGCCGATGCCCGGGTCGCTGGGCAGGTAGATCGGGACGGCCGTCATCGTTCGCCCGTCCTGCACGCGCAGCAACGTCTTCCACGTTCCGTGGACCGGGACCGGTTCGTGCGTCCGGTAAGTGCCGGGCCCGGTGCGTTCGAGCCGGTCGACGGTGAAACCGTTGCCCAGTCCGGGGCCGCCCTGCCAGGACAGGATGGACACCCACGCCGGATCGTCGCTCACGAGATCGGGTGGGTCGATTCGCACCTCCGCGTCGACCATGCGGCCGCCGTCCGGGGCGGCCTCCGTGAGAGCGATCGTCGCCGTGGCGTTGTCCGGGACCGCGGTGACCAGGCCGTTGGCCGTGGCACCGGCGATCACCACGACGGTGGCGACGACGATGGTGCGGCTGATCGCGGGGCGCGGAAGACCCTCGGATCGGAGCACCCGCGCGAGAAGGGCGCCACAGGCTCCGGCCGCGATGCCGACGGGCACGGCCATGGCCAGCGCCTCCGGCCACATGCTGGTGGGCCAGGGGTAGATGTACACGGCGTCGATCCACAGCGACTCGAGCCACAGCCCGACCGTCGCGACGAGGAGTCCACCGACGGCACCGAAGGCCACCCGGTTCTTGATCAGTGGCGTCAGAGCGAGCAGTTCGATCACCACCGCGGCGCCGAGGCACAGTTCGAACACGTTGGTGGGGGCACCGAGAACCGGTCCGACCACCAGAGCCGTGATCGCGCGCACGACGCCTGCCACCGCCACGGCCACGATCGCCGCGAACGGTCCGAGGACGATACGGGCCGCCACCAGGGTGAACGCGGCTGCTCCGGCAATCATCATCGGCTGCAGGACGAGGCGGAACTGCTCGACGCCGAAGTCGTATTCGATCTGGAAGACGGACAGGCCGATCAGCAGGCCGCCGAACATGCCGCACCGCAGGAACCAGATGAGCCTGCTGTCCGGCTTCACCTCCCCGGGGGTCGCCATCCGGCCCTCGTAGTCCAGGAGCAGGACGCCGATCAGCGACAGTCCCGCACCGCCGATCAGCATCAGGTGCGTCGGCCCCCACAGCGTGACGTCCTGACCGAAGATGCGGTGCCAGACGTCGTCGAGCGGGAACCCGATGAGGGCGTACAGACCCGCTCCGGCCACGAGGACGCCGCCGACCGGGACGTACCAGGTGCGGGTGATCTTGATCGCCGCACGGCCGGGTTTCTCGTCGCGCGGCAGGATCATCGCCAGCATTCCCGTGATGAACAGCAGGAACAGGCCGACGAGGATGAAGTAGTGCGCAGGGTTCGCGAGCGGCCCGTTGTCGCGGCCGCGCCCGATGTGCAGGCTGACGTCCCAGATGAAACCGAAGAACGCCGTCAGGATGGTCCCGACGAAAGTCACCAGGGGCAGGGCCACCCACGGGGGCCGGTCGAGTGCGCGCGACGCCGCGTCGGCGATCGTCTGCAGCCACGTGATCTTGCGTGTGCGGTGCAGGTACGCGATCCACAGCAGACCTATGGTGATGATCGCCGTCGCCACCGTGATTCCGATGATCTGGTCGAATGCCGCACCGCCACCCTCCCCGCCCGACTGGGCCAGAATGAGTGAACTCGGAGTAACAGTAACTTGGCTCACGTGGTGATTATGTGCGCCTCGTGCCGAAAATGCCAGACCCTCGACCCGGAAACCGGCGGTCCGTATACAAATCTATTCAGATCTGCGATCGAACGTAGATATGGCTAGATTCCGCTAGCGGCGCCTCGACCAGCGACAACTGCCACCGACCGCACGCGCAGCCGAGGTAGGTGACCACGCCCGTGCTCGTGCGATGCCGGGATACTTCCTGCCAGTCGTGTTCGTGATGTTCGCTCATGTACCCAGCGTGATGTAATGGCATTGTGCATCTCAACCCTTACGGGGAGTATGCGGTCACGCTCGCCGCCGACCTCGCGAATCACCCGCCCGATTCGACCGGCGAACTCGTCGACCGATGCGTCGACGCCGGCATCGTCGTCGACTTCCCCGTCACCGACGACGACCTCGCCGACGTGCTCGCCATGCTCGACCGGTGGTCGGCCATCGCCGACGCCACGAGCGACGAAGACCGGGCCGAACAAGTCAATCTCCTGCTCACGAAGGCGTCCGCGTACCCGCGACTGACCAACCACGCCGGCAACGGCTGGCACCTCCACTACCGCGACGACCAGCAGTCGCTGGCCGGGGTCCTCGAGGCACTGTTCTCCGTCGGCACCGCGCTGCACCTCGTCGGCCGGGGCATGCACCGCCTCGGCCGCTGCGCGCTCGAGGAATGCACCGCCATCTATGCCGACACCTCCCGCAACGGCCGTCAGCGGTACTGCTCACCCAAGTGCGCGAACCGGGACGCCGTACGACGTCACCGGGCGCGCTGAAGCTTGGTGGTGGGGTTGGTCAGTGCGCGAAATCTTCACCCGTGTACTCCCGCTTCTCCACCAGCACCAGCCAGTTGCCGGAGTTGTCCCGCATCACCGCCTCGACGCCGTAGGGCCGTTCGGCCGGCGGCTGCGTGAACTCGACGCCCTTGGCGACCAGATCCTTGTACGTCGCGTGACAGTCGGTGGTGGTGAGCCCGAATCCGCCCATCGTCCCGCTCGCCAGCGACCGGCGGACCGCCTCCGCCATTTCGGCGTCGAGCGGCGGCCCCGGCCGCATCAACGTGACCTCGAGCTCCGGGTGGTCGGGGTGCAGGATCGTCACCCACCGGAACCCGTCGCCCATCGTGACGTCAGTGCCCGGGGCGAAACCCAGTGTGTCGATGTAGAACTTCTTCGCGTCGTCCTGGTCGGTGACCCACAGGGTGACGAGAGAAACGTTGGTGATCATGCGACCAACCTATGTCCGGCGCAGCCGGCGGCGCTTCTCCGAAATTGCGGCGTTCACCGGCGGTCGCTCAGCCCGTGCATGAACACGTAGCACCCGGGGATTCGCGGCGCCCCGTGCTCGGCGAACTTCGCCTGGTACACCGACGGTGACGTGCCGACCAGCTGACGGAACTTGGCACTGAACGACCCGAGGCTGCTGTACCCGACGAGGTGGCAGATCTCGGTGACCGTCAGGTTCGTCGCCCGCAGCAGGTCCTGGGCGCGCTCGACGCGGCGCTCCGCGAGATACACACCCGGCGTCCGGCCGTAGACCGCCGCGAAGCACCGGAGGAAGTGGTACTTCGATACCCCCGCCGTCGCCGCCAGTTCCGACAGATCCAGCGGCGAGGCGTAGTCACGATCGGCGAGGTCGCGGGCACGGCGCAGGTGCGGGAGTAGTTCCTCGGGGACTCGCCCGACCGCCGGCATGCCTCCAGTCTGGCAGCCGCTACCGACTCGAGGACAGGAACGCCGTCGACCCCGACAGATCCCCGGGTCGGTGGGTGCGGGACTGCACGAGCCCGCGGCGTTCGAGGATCGGCCGGACACCTTCGCCGAAGTTGTACGCCTCCTCCAGGTGCGGGTAGCCGGAGAGGACGAAGTGGTCGAGTCCGAGCGACGCGTACTCGGCGATGCGGTCGGCGACCTCCTCGTGGGAACCGACCAGCGCGGTGCCCGCGCCGCCGCGGACCAGTCCGACCCCGGACCACAGGTTGGGGGCCACCTCGAGGGCGCGCGCCCCAGCATCCTTCGAATACACGCTTCCGCCGCCGCGCAAATAGGCGGCACCGCCGCCGTGCAGTTCGCGCATCCGCCGCTGTCCCTCGGAACCCGACCGGGCCAGGCTCTGCTGCGCCTGCTCGACCGTCGCGGGGTCGAGGCCGGACAGCAGGCGGTCGGCCTCGGCCCACGCCTTTTCGGACGTGTCGCGGCTGATCACGTGCAGCCGGATGCCGTAGTCGAGGGTGCGGCCCTGGACGTCGGCGAGGTCGCGGATCCAGGCGATCTTCGCGGCGACGGCACTGGGCGGCTCACCCCAGGTGAGGTAGGTGTCGGCGAACTGGGACGCGACGGTGCCCGCCGCCGGCGACGACCCGCCGAAGAAGATCGGCGGCACCGGATCAGGGATGCGCTGCAGCTGGGCGTTCTCCACCCGGATGTATTCGCCCGCGTAGTCGACCGGTCCCGTTCCCGCCCACAGCTTTCGGATGACGTCGAGGAATTCGCCGCAGCGCGCGTAGCGCTGGGTCTTGTCGAGGTAGTCGCCGTAGGTGCGCTGTTCGTGGTCCTCGCCGCCGGTCACGACGTTCAGCAGGAGCCGTCCCTGCGACTGCCACTGGAACGTCGCCGCCATCTGCGCGGCCAGCGTGGGGCTGAGCAGGCCCGGCCGCAGCGCGACCAGGAACTTCAGCGTCTCGGTGGTCTCCAGCATCATGGCCGTGGTGAGCCAGGCGTCCTCGCACCAGGCGCCGGTGGGCGTCAGCACCGATTCGAATCCGCTCGACTCCGCCGCCGCGCCGATCTGATTGAGGTACCGCAGCGTCGCCGGCCGGTCCCCCGCCATGGAACTCCCGTGACCGCCTGCCATCAGGTTGCGGGAATCACCGTAGGTGGGAAGGAACCAGTGGAAATGAAGAGACACGCGCGATCCTCTTGTCGACGACAGATGGGCAGCGCAGGCCAGTTCATCAACGACGCAGCCGGGCCGCGAGGGTTTCGATCACCGTGATTCAGAGTAGTGCAGCACCGACGCGAACGGCGTTAGCGTCGCCCCCCGTTATGACTACGCTGTCCGACGCCCCGTACACGTCCTCACCGGAATCCGATCTCGAGCGCCGCAAGCGGCTCCGCACCGTCGTCGCCGCCAGCCTGCTGGGTACGACAGTCGAGTGGTACGACTTCTTCCTCTACGCCACAGCCGCCAGTCTGGTGTTCAACCAGCTGTTCTTCCCCGACCAGAGTTCGTTCGTCGGCACCATGCTGGCGTTCGCCACGTTCGCGGTCGGTTTCGTGGTCCGGCCGATCGGCGGAGTCGTGTTCGGCCACATCGGCGACCGCATCGGACGGAAGAAGACGCTCGCGCTCACCATGTTCATCATGGGCATCGCCACCGCCCTGATGGGTGTGCTGCCGACCGCCGCACAGGTCGGGGTGATCGCGCCGGTGCTGCTGCTCCTGCTCCGCGTCCTGCAGGGGTTCGCGCTGGGCGGTGAATGGGCGGGCGCCGTGCTCCTCGCCGTCGAACACAGTCCCGCGAAGAGACGCGGCATCTTCGGCAGCATCCCCCAGATCGGTCTGGCACTGGGACTCGCTCTGGGCACCGGCGTCTTCGCCGCGTTGCAGACGATCTTCGACGACGCCCAATTCCTCACGTACGGTTGGCGAATTGCGTTCCTGCTTAGCCTGATTCTCGTGTTCGTCGGATTCGTGGTCCGGCTGAAGGTCGAGGAGACCCCGGCGTTCCAGGAGGTGCACGACCTCGAGAAACGCTCCTCCGCTCCACTGAAGGACGTGTTCCGCGGCCGGGTGCGCCGGGGCAGCATCCTCGGCCTGCTTTCCCGGTGGGGTGAGGGCGCCGCGTTCAACACGTGGGGCGTCTTCGCGATCACGTACGCCACCAAGGACCTGGAGTTCGCGAAGATCCCCGTTCTCCTCGTCGTCACCGTCGCCGCGACGGTCATGGCGGTGCTCCTGCCGTGCTCCGGCCTGCTCGTCGACCGGTACGGCGCCAAACGGATCTACCTCATCGGGATCGGGGCCTACGGACTCGCCGTCTTCCCCGCGTTCGCCCTGTTCGGGACGGAGAATCTCGTCCTGTTCGGCGTCGCGATGGTGCTCGTGTTCGGCGTCGTCCACGCCCTCTTCTACGGCGCGCAGGGCACGCTGTACGCGAGCCTGTATCCCACCGAGATCCGCTACACCGGACTGTCCGTCGTGTACCAGTTCTCCGGGATCTACGCCTCCGGCATCACGCCGATGATCCTCACCGCCCTGATCGCCGCCGGCGGCGGAACCCCGTGGCTGGCCTGCGGGTACCTCGTGGCCACCTCGGTCGTCAGCGTCGTGGCGACCGCCCTGATCCGCAAGCAGGACCTCTACCTCTGAGGCGCCTCTACCTCTGAGACCGCCGACCTCGCCGAGCGGGCTGCGCTGACCGAGTTCGATACACCGGTGTATCCGATACGCTAGTGTATCGACGGTTGTTGTCGACCCGATCGGAGGAGAGGCCATGCCGACGCCACCGGCCCGCTCCTCCGAGCCTGCCACCGGCACACCCCGGAGGGTGACGAAACGGCGCGGCCAGACTCGGCAGCGACTGCTCGACGCCGCCGTCGAGGTGTTCGCCGAAAACGGCTTCGGACGGTCGACGGTCGAGCAGATCTGCGAACGCGGCGGGTATACGCGCGGCGCCTTCTACTCCAACTTCGCGTCGCTGGACGAAATGTTCTTCGCCATGTGGGAACAGCGCTCCAGCGCGATGCTCGCGCACATCCGGCAGGCCGCCGACTCGTCGAGCATCGACCTCTCCGGGCTCTCGCCTGCCGACAAGCTGCGCGCCGGCACCGCACTGGTGCTCGACGTCGTCCCCGTCGACGACCAGTGGTACCGGATCAACGCGGAATTCACCGCCCACGCCCTGCGCAATCCGTCACTGAAGAAGGCCCTCGCAGCCCGCGAGCACACCATTCTCGACACCATCGTACCGATCCTCGAGACCGCCCTGCACCGACTCGGGCGCCGCATCGCCGGCGATCCCCGGGTGCTCGGCCGCGCGCTCGTGGCCCTCCACGACGGCACCAGCGTCCAGTGCCTCGTCGAAGACGAGAACGCGGCCGCGCGGGAACTGCGCGTCGAACTGTTCACCCGCGTCGTGGCCGCCTACACCGAACCCGACACCACCCACACCCACACACACCGGAAAGAGGGGTCCTCGTGACCGAACAGGCTGATGTGATCGTCGTCGGCGCCGGACTGGCCGGACTCGTCGCCACCTACGAGATGGCCAAGGCAGGCAAGAAGGTCCTCGTCGTCGACCAGGAGAGTTCGGCGAATCTCGGCGGGCAGGCCTTCTGGTCGCTCGGCGGCCTGTTCCTCGTCGACAGCCCCGAACAACGGCGCCTCGGCATCAAGGACTCATACGAACTGGCGATCCAGGACTGGATGGGCACCGCCGCCTTCGACCGCGAGCGTGAAGACCAGTGGCCGCGGTTGTGGGCGCAGGCATACGTCGAATTCGCGGCCGGCGAGAAGCGGCAGTACCTCCACGACCTCGGACTGCGCCTGATGCCGAACGTCGGGTGGGCCGAACGCGGACGCGGATCCGCACTCGGACAGGGCAATTCCGTTCCCCGTTTCCACATCACCTGGGGTACCGGCCCGGGTGTCGTCGAGGTCTTCCTCACCCGCGTCGTCGCCGCGTCGAAGCGGGGACTCGTCACGTTCCAGCACCGTCACCAGGTCGACGAGATCGTCGTCACCGACGGCGCCGCCACCGGTGTGCGCGGCACCGTCCTCGAACCGTCCACCGAGGCACGCGGTGTGAAGAGCTCGCGCACCGCGGTCGGGGAGTTCGAATTCTCCGCGCAGGCCGTGGTCGTCACGTCCGGCGGCATCGGCGGCAACCCCGAACTGGTCAAGAAGAATTGGCCCGCACGACTCGGCAAGGCCCCCGAGAACATGCTCGCCGGCGTCCCCGCGCACGTCGACGGCCGCATGCTCGAGATCACCGAGAACGCAGGCGGCAACATCGTCAACCGCGACCGCATGTGGCACTACACCGAGGGCATCCAGAACTGGGACCCGATCTGGCCCAACCACGGCATCCGCATCATTCCCGGCCCGTCGTCGATGTGGTTCGACGGCAACGGCACCCGCCTGCCCAGCCCCAACTTCCCCGGTTTCGACACCATGGGCACCCTCGAGCACATCGTGAACAGCGGCCACCACCACACGTGGTTCGTCCTCGACCAGAAGATCATCGAGAAGGAGTTCGCGCTGTCGGGGTCCGAGCAGAACCCCGACATCACCGGCCGCGATTTCAAACTGCTCGCCGAACGACTCAAGAAGGGCGCCCCCGGTCCCGTCGAGGCGTTCAAGCAGCACGGCGCCGACTTCGTCGTCCGCGACAACCTCCGCGACCTCGTCGACGGCATGAACGCCCTCACCCCCGACGCACCGCTGAAGTACGAGGACCTCGAACGTGAAATCGTGGCCCGCGACCGGGAGGTGAAGAATTCCTACACCAAGGACTTCCAGGTCATGGCGATCCGCAACGCCCGGAACCTGCTGGCCGACAAGATTACCCGCGTCGTGAGCCCGCACGAGTTGCTCGACCCCAAGAACGGTCCCCTGATCGCGGTCCGGCTGCACCTGCTGACCCGCAAGACCCTCGGCGGCCTCGAGACCAACCTCGACTCGCAGGTGATCCGGCCCGACGGCACGCCGTTCGAGGGTCTCTACGCCGCCGGTGAGGTCGCCGGATTCGGCGGCGGCGGCGTCCACGGGTACAGCGCACTCGAGGGCACGTTCCTCGGCGGCTGCATCTTCTCCGGCCGGGCCGCGGGTCGCGCGCTGGCCCGGTAGGCGGCTCCGCCGCCCGTGCGTGCGTAACGAGTCCCTGGACTCCTCAACCACTCACGGGCGCGAGCCTCTCGGAAGCCTCGAGTTCGCGGACCAGCGGCAGGACGTTGGCCCCGAAGTACTCGATCTCCTCCTGGAAGTGCAGGAAGCCGCCCAGGATGAGGTCGACTCCGCGACGGCGGTATTCGACGATGCGCTCGGCGACCTGCTCCGGCGTTCCGATCAGCTGCGTGCGGAATCCGTCGTTGTACTGGACGAGATCCTCGAACGTGGAATCCGCCCACATCCCCGACTTGTCGGCGGTGGACGCCCCCGCCTGCTGGACGGCGGACCGGAATCCCTCGACCGCCGGCTTGTTGGCCTTCTCGATGATTTCGCGGAGGGTGTCGCGGGCTTCCTTCTCGGTATCGCGGGCGATGATGAAACCGTTGAGCCCGAACTTCACTTCCCGGTCGTGCTCGCGCGCCACCCGTCGCACGTCGTCGATCTGCTCGGTGACGCCGTCGTAGTCCTTGCCGTTGCTGAAGTACCAGTCGGAGTAGCGGCCCGCGTTCTGCCGGGCGGCGGCGGAGTTGCCGCCCTGGAACAGTTCCGGGTTGGGACGGTCGGGGGTGTTGAGCGGTTTCGGCTTCAGGGTGAAGTCGTGGATGCGGTAGAAGTCGCCGCGGAAATCGACGTCGTCCTCGGTCCAGATCTTGCGGAGCACCTGCAGGAATTCGGCGCTGCGCCGGTACCGCTCGTCGTGCTCGAGCCACGGCTCCCCGAGGTGGGTGAATTCGTCCTTGAACCAGCCGCTCACGACGTTGACGGCGAACCGGCCGTTGGACAGATGGTCGGCCGTGGCCCCCAGTTTCGCCAGGACGGCGGGCTGCCACAGGCCGGGGTGGACCGCGGCGATCACCTTCAGCCGCTCGGTGGCCAGCAGGAGCGCGAGGCTGAAGCTCGTCGACTCGTGCTGGAACTCGGCCCCGTAGCTGGCCTCGTACCGGACCTGGCTGAGCGCGTACTCGAACCCGTTGTTCTCGGCGGTCTGGGCGAGTTTCTTGTTGTACTCGTAGTCCCAGTTGGTGCGCTGTTCGATGTCGGACGTGACCAGCCCGCCACTGACGTTGGGCACCCAGTAGGCGAACTTGATCTGCTCAGCGATGTGTTCGGTTGACATACCCAGCATGGAACCCGCCGGCCCGGCAGACGCCCACCCTTCCAATCAGCGCGCGTCCAACCCTTCACCCGGCTCGCGGGACCGTGTGAGGTTCGACGGCATGACAGCCGTACAGGAAAGAAGAGCTGCACAACCCATCGCGAGCGAGACCGACTACGACACGCTCGCCGCCAGGTTCCGTCCCCTCTTCGCGGACATCGCGGAAGGTGTGGTGGAGCGCGAACGCGACCACGTCCTCCCCTACGAGCAGATCGACGCCCTGAAGCGGGCCGGTTTCGGGGCGGTGCGCGTGCCGAGATCCCACGGTGGGTCGGGCGCGAGCATCCCCCAGCTGTTCCGGCTGCTCGTCGAACTGTCCGCGGCGGATTCCAACATCACCCAGGCGCTGCGCGGCCATTTCGCGTTCGTCGAGGACCGGCTGGTGGCCGCGGACGGTCCCGGCCGCGACACGTGGCTTCGGAGATTTGCGGACGGTCAGCTGGTCGGCAACGCGTGGACCGAAATCGGCGACGTCCCGCTCGGTGAGGCGAACACCAAGGTGTCACCCGTTCCCGGTGAGGCCCACTTCTTCGCGAACGGGACGAAGTACTACAGCACCGGTTCAATCTTCGCCGACTGGATCGATCTGTACTCGCAGCGGACCGATACCGGTGCGTTCGTGATCGCCGCGGTCGAGGCGCGCCAGCCTGCCGTCACGCACAGTGACGACTGGAACGGTTTCGGCCAGCAGACCACCGGTTCGGGCACGTCGACGTACGAGAACGCGATCGTCCAGCCGGAGAACATCTTCGACTTCTCCACCCGGTTCAAGTACCAGACCGCGTTCTACCAGTTGTTCCACCTCGCCACACTCGCGGGCATCGCGCGGGCGGCGACGGACGCGATCGCCCGCCGGGTGGCGGCCCGCACCCGCACGTTCAGCCACGGCAACGCCCCCACCTACGCGCAGGACGCGCAGATCCAGCAGGTGGTGGGCGAGGTGTCGGCCGCCGCGCACGCCGCCGAGGCGATCGCACTGCACGCGGCGGAACCCGCCCAGTGGGCGTACGAGGCCGCGTTCACCGGCAGCCGCGAGGAGGAGAAGTCCGCCAACATCGCCGCCGAGATCGCGTCGGCGCAGGGCCAGATCTCCGCCACCGCGCTCGTCGTCCCCGCCACCGCCAAAATCTTCGATGCGCTCGGCGCGTCCGGGGTCGGCCGCGACTGGGACCTCGACCGCTTCTGGCGGAATGCACGCACGGTCGCCAGCCACAACCCCGTGGTGTTCAAGGCCAAGGTGGTCGGCGACTACGAGATCAACGGAACGGAACCCGTCTACGTGTGGGCCATCGGCACCGCACCGACCGCAGAGGGAGACAAGGCATGACCGTCATCACCGAAGAGAAGATCTGGTCGGACGCCCCGGCCACCGCCGACGGCTGGATCGCGCGTGCGCGTGAGGTGAGCGCGATCCTCGCTCGCGACGCCGTCGAACGCGACCGCGCAGGCGGCGCACCGTTCGAGGAGGTCCGGCTCCTGAAGGACAGCGGGCTCGTCACCCTGCTCGGGCCCGCCGAATTCGGTGGCGCCGGGCAGCCGTGGGAGACCGCCTACCAGGTGGTCCGCGAGATCGCGCGCGGCGACGGCTCCATCGGACAGTTGCTCGGCTACCACTATCTGTGGGCGTGGGCCGTGCGGCTCGTGGGCACCGAACCGCAGATCGGCGCGGTCGAGGAGTTGTACACGAGCAACCGCTTCCTGTTCGGCGGGGCGGTCAACCCGCGCGACACCGACCTCACGATCGTCGACCGCGGCGACACACTCGTCTACAACGGGGTGAAGTCGTTCTCGACGGGCGGCCGCGCCACCGACCTCACCGTGCTCGAGGGCATCATCGAGGGCACGGCCACACACGTGTTCGCGATCGTGCCGACGGCGCAGGACGGCATCGTGTTCCGCGGTGACTGGGACAATCTCGGGCAGCGCCTCACCGACTCCGGCTCGGTCGAGATCAACGACGTCGAGGTGGCCTGGGCGGGGGCGGCCGGGTTCGTGGACAAGGAGTTCCAGCCGCTCGTCTACAACACGCTGAACTTCCCGGCACTCGAGATCGTGTTCGCCAACTTCTACGTCGGCATCGCCCGCGGCGCACTGGACACCGCGGCCGAATACACCCGGACCCGGACCCGTCCGTGGCCGTATGGCGGCGACGACAAGGAACTGGCGACCGACGAGTGGTATCTGCGCGAGGGCTACGGCGACCTGCAGTCGAAGCTGTGGGCGGCTGAGGCGTTCGTCGATCAGGTGAACCGCGAGGCCAACGCGGTGCTGCACGACGCGCGGGAGAACCTCACCGAACAGGCGCGTGGGGATCTCGCCGTCCGTATCGCTGCCGCCAAGATCCGCGCCGCCGACGTCGCCCTCGAGATCGGTACCAAGGTGTTCGAACTGACCGGTGCGCGTGCCACGTCCAACACGGTGGGTCTCGACATCTTCTGGCGGAATGTGCGGACGCACACCCTGCACGACCCCGTCGCGTACAAGCGGCGCGAGGTGGGCGGCCACCTGCTGACCGGCGAACTGCCCGAACCCACCTGGTACACATAACAATTCCGAACCCCGAGTCCGGCCACCCGTCGTGGGCGGCCGGATTCGGTGCGTCCGCACCACCGACCCACGGAGAACCATGACCGCCGTCCAGAACGCCCACCGCATCAGCGACGAAACCGAAGCCCTCACCGTCGCCGCCGATCTCGCCGCACACTTCGCCGAGGAGGCGGCGGCACGCGATTCCGGGCGGCAACTACCGTACGAACAGGTGCGGGCGCTCGCCGCGTCCGGACTGCTCGCGCTCGGCGTTCCCCGCGAGCACGGCGGCATCGACGCACGGACCGAAACCCTCGCCGAAGTGTTCCGTATTCTCGCCGAGGGCGATCCGAGCATCGCGCAGATCCCGCACAGCCACTACACGTTCCTCGAGGTGCTGCGCCATCAGGGCACCCCGGCGCAGCAGGAGTTCTTCTACTCCGAGGTGCTCGCGGGCCGCCAATTCGCCAATGCCCAGAGCGAGCGCGGAACGAAGACGATCGACATCGACGCCACGACACTCACCGAGCAGGGCGGGGACTTCGTCGTCGACGGTCGCAAGTTCTACAGCACGGGCGCGCTGTTCGCCGACTGGATCGCGGTGCGGGCCACGCTTCCCGGGCAGACGACGCAGGCGGGGAAACCCGCCAAGGCCGTCGCCTACCTGCCGCGGACCGCCGCCGGACTGTCGATCGTCGACGACTGGGACGGCATGGGGCAGAAGACCACCGCGAGCGGAACCGTCACCCTCGACGCCGTCCGGGTGCCCGCGTTCCACGTCGTGCCGTTCTCCCCCATCTTCGACGCACCCACCACCTACGGCTCGCAGGCCCAGATCCTGCACGCCGCCATCGACGCCGGGATCGCCGCGGCCGCGCTGAACGAGGGCGTGCGCGCCGCCCGCAGTGCGAGGCCGTATTTCGAGGCGGGCGTCACCGACGCCGTCGACGATCCCCTGCTGATCCAACTCGCCGGAGAGGCCGCGGTCGGCGTCCGGTCCGCGGCGGCACTGCTCCGGGAAGGTGCCCGCAGCATCGACGCGGCGCGGCGCACTCTGACCGAGCAGACCGCCGCGGTCGCTTCGATCGACGCCGCCGCCGCGAAGGTCGCCGCCGCACGCGCCTCACTCGAGGCGTCGAGCGTGCTGTTCGAACTGGGCGGCACCCGCAGTGCGTCGGACACGTCCAACCTGTCGCGGTACTGGCGCGACGCCCGCACCCACACGCTGCACGACCCCACGCGGTGGAAGATCCAGCACATCGGCCGGTGGACGCTGTCGGGCACCGTCCCGTCCCGGCACGGCCTGCTGTAGGCGGCTTCGCCGCCCGTGCGCCTTTCTGGTTGCTCCAGCTACCAAAAAGGCGCACGGGCGCTACGCGCCTATGTCCGCCTTCATCAGGAAGACGTTGTAGTCCGACCACGTCGACATCGTGAAGTACAGTTCGTCGCCGCTGGACCACGGGTGGATGAAGCCGCCGTACAGTTCCGGGTATTCGGCGGCGCTGACCATCGGCGCCCCGCCGGACCAGACGCCCTGCGGCGAGTCGGACTCACGGAGCACGATGGCCGCCTTGGACGTGTCGAGGTAGGCCATCTGCCACTTGCCCGTGGCTTCCTCGTAGCGCACGGACAGTTCGGCGGCGGGGGCGTCCACGATCGGCGTCGCCTCCGTGTACCCGCCGACCGGCGTCCAGTTACCGTTCTGCCAGTACTGGTACGCGGACGTGTTGAGCACGTCGGCGGCCGGGACGCGCGCCAGACCGATGGCGCCGAGCCTCGTGTTGGGGGTGCCGAACATGTACACGAAGTCGCCGGCCGGGACCATCGACGCGACCTGGAACTTGGTGACCCCGAAGATGTTGTCCCACTTCGCGTACGGGTCCTTGGTCCAGGTCGATCCGCCGTCGTCGGAGTAGGCGATGCCGCCGTAGTTCGTCCACCACGTGGCGGGGATGCTGTTCCAGGTGCGGATCGACATGTAGCTCATGTACTGCCGATTCCCGACGGCGAAACCGGACGTGGGGATGGTGGTGATCTCGATGTTGTCCAGTTTGCGGCTGTCGAGCAGTTCCGCCGCGTGGCACCGGCTGTCCTGGACCATGCTGTCGAGGCTCATGCCGTCGGACAGGTTGCGGTCGGAGCTGAAACCGAGGACGTTGCTGCGCCAGTCGTCACCCTGACCGCCGGGCGGCTGGAATCCCTTGCCGACGGTGTCACCGAATGCGACGGCGACCTGGTCGGGGGCGCTCTCCCAGATGATGCCGAGGTCGGTGCCGTTCACCTGATAGCGCTTGTCGGTGCGGCTGACGGAGCCGGCACCGGTCACCTTCGCCACTCGGGTCACGTCGCCGATCTTCGGGGTCGCCGGGGCCGCGCTGCGCGGCGCTTCCTCGGTCGCGGGGTGCACGAGGGGCGGCGGCGGGGGCAGCTGGATGTCGGCCCCCGGGACGGGAATGCCGAAGTGGAAGGGCGTGAACTTCACGCTGACGTCCGGGATGTTCAACTCGCTCGACAGGTTTCCCGGGCCGTGGTCGGTCTCGTCGGTGAGATCGGGGCACGGGTCGGTGCACGTGTCGGCGGGCAACGCCTGCGAGACGCGGACGGGATCCGTGACCGGGGCCGGATAGGGCACCGTCGTGATCTTCGGGTACGGGATCGGAATCTCGAGCTTGTCCGGGATGAGCGAGTGCGTCTCGTTCGACACCTCGCTCGCGCAGGGTCCGCTGCCGGGGATTCCGTTGGATACCGGCTCGGGTTCCGCGCCGGCGGCGTTCTGGTTGGAGTAGGCAATCATGCCCGAACCGATCGCCACAGCCGCGACCGACGCGATCCACCTCTTCGACATTCCCCGACCCCTCCGTCAACTCCGGCCACACCCGGCGAGGGGAACATAACATCGCCCTCCTACGCTCGCCGGTCACCACACGCCATACCTGGCGGTAACATTTGCGTCCCGATCCGCGAACGAAGGCTGTGACTCCAGACACGCGGCAGCAGAAGTTGACCGTACTCGGAGTCACTGATATCGCAGGTCAACGACTTCCGCCCGTCGCGTTCGCAGGCCGGACACCGTCGGATGATCGGTGAACACCCGATTTCATGTGTTGACGCTCCGGGTCGCCCGGTATTCACTGATCGTGCGCATTCACCGGGACTCCCGGCCCGCGACGAGACCCCGTGCTCGTCGCCCTCCGCGCTGCGGGTCCGCCCGCGTTCTTCCGCTCCAGCGCGACACCCCGTTCTGCACGGGTCCCGCACCCCAGTGATCACCGCCTCGACCGGCGGTATCGACCCGTGCGAACTCCGCTGTCAACGAAAGGAATCGACATGACCGCCGTCCTGGAACCGACCCTGTCCTATTCTTCGTCCATCCCCCGGGCGCACGTGCACCGCGCCGCGATCTGCGAGGTCTTCCTCACCGACATCACTTGCGAGAGCTATCCCCGATTCCTGCTCGGCGTGCAGCTTCCGCGGGTGCACAGCTACTACAGCGATCACAATATCGTTGCGCGGCAGTATGATCCGCTCCTCCTTCTCGAGACGTTCCGGCAGGCGTCGATCCTGATCTCACATCGGGGCGTCGACGCGCCACTCGACGCAAAGTTCGTGTTCAACGCCGGAGCGCTCGAGGTCGCCGATCTCGACGCCGTGCGAGTGGGCCCCGCACCCGCCGCCGGTGTTCTGGACGCCACGATCACCGCGGAGAAGAGGCGGGGCGCCGACATCGTCGGAATCACGCTCGAGATGACCCTGGCGCTGGACAGGGCGGCCGCCGCCACCATGAGCATGACCATCCAGTGGATGCCCGGCCACGCGTGGGACCGCCTCCGGCACCGGGGCCGGGCACCGCTGCGACTCGAACCCGCCCGTCCGCATCCGTTGCACGAGCGGGTCGAGCCTCGGGAGGTGGCTCGACATTCGTTCGACAACGTGGTGCTGAGCCGGGTCGAGATCGACGGCGAGACCGTGCGTAGCCAGGTTCTGGTGGATCAGTCCCACCCGGGCCTCTTCGACCATCCCCTCGACCACGTGCCGGGTGCGGTGATCTTCGAGGCCATGCGTCAGACGGCCCTCGTCGCTGCGCACGAATTGTTCGGTCTGTCACCGCGGATGCTCGTGCTCGTCGGGTGCGACACCGTCTTCGAGAGTTTCGGTGAACTGGAATTGCCGACCGATTGCGCGGCCGTCGCCGAGGCGGAGATCTGCTCCCGCCAGGTCGTCCTGTCCGTCACTCTGGCGCAGGAGGGCAGGCAGATCGCCCACGGCCGGGTCACCCTGCACCGGGTGAGCGCCTCGACTGCCGCCCTCGAACGGATCGTCCGATGACGACGCTCGACGACACCATGGTGTGGTTCGACTTCGGTGGCGTACTGTCACCCCCGCTCCCGGACCTTTTCACCGCGTACGAGGCGAAGACGGGCGTCTCCCCTGCCGCTCTGCAGGCGGCGATGCAGGCAGTCGGCCATGACCTCGGCGCGCATCCGCTCGCCCCGATCGAACTGGCCCAGATCACCGAACGTGAGTGGGGTGCGCGGCTGAGGGAGCACCTCGCTGTCGCCGACCCGGCTCTGGACCTGACTCCGGCACGGCTGGAGACGTTCGGCGAACAGTGGTTCGACGGCATCACCGTCAACACGTCGATGGCCGCCGCGGTACGCGGGCTGAAGGCTCACGGTCTGCGCGTGGGCGTCCTGTCGAACAACGTGGTCGAGTGGGAGCGGTTCTGGAGGCCGATCATCGAACCCGCAGGCCCGCTCGATGCGCTCGTCGACTCTTGCCTGGTCGGCGCGCGCAAGCCGGACCCGCAGATCTTCGCGATCGCGGAGAAGACGGCCGGTGTCGACGCCGGCCAGTGCATCCTGATCGACGACCTGGAGCAGAACGTGCATGCGGCGCGCAAGAGCGGTTGGCGTGCAATTCATTTCCGCAGCAACGCCCAGGCGTCGAGCGAACTGTCCCGGCTGACCGGCGTCGCCGCAGTCCTGTGAATCCCACCAACAGAAAGAGTAGAGCGTGACGACCCAGGCTTCGACACTCGCTCCCCCCGCACGCCGAACCGGTGTCGCGGTGTCCGTCCACGACATCCCGAACCTCGACCCACCCGTCGCCTACACGCCGGTGACCGCGGAAGGCGCCACCGGTCTACCGGACATCGTCCTGCCGAGCGGGCACACCGCCCTGCACCTCACCCGGTACGACGACGTGCTGAAGGTACTCACTGATCCGACGTTCGGCCGGAAGGACACCAACGTCGAAGGCGGGCCGAGCTTTCAGCCCACGACGATGCCACCGGACCTGCTCCTGAATCTGGACACCCCGGATCACGCGCGGATGAAGAGTTTCGTCAACGCCGACTACAGTCCCGCCGGTGTCGAGAAGCTGAAGGGATCGGTGCATCGCATCCTCGACCGGCGGATCGCGTTGCTGCGCAACCAGGACAGCCCCGATCTGTTCGCCACGGTCCTCGACCGCCTGCCGATCGAGGTGAATGCCGGCTTCCTCGGGATCCCGGAGTCGGACATCGACTACTTCCGCCCATCCTCGCGGGTGGTGCAGTTGTCCCACGACACCGACATCCCCGGCCTGCTCGAGAACTTCTGGCTCGTCTACCACTACGTGACCGACCTCGTGCAGCGGAAACGGCCGGTCGCGCCGGGTGGGCTGATCGACCGCTTCCTCTCTGCACGCAACGAGGCGGAACCGCCGCTGAGCGACGACGAACTCGTCGCGACCCTGCTCGGCTCCGTCCTCGGCGCCGACCAGAACGTGCTGTCGGTGCTCGCGAAGGCCGTGTATGTGCTGCTGCAGGCCCCCGCGCTCTGGACTCTGCTGGCGGAGGAACCGGCGGTGGCCCCGCAGTTGGTCGAGGAGTTGCTCAGGGTGCTTCCGCTGGGCACCATCTCGACGTTTCCCCGGATCGCCACCCGCGAGGTGCGCCTGCGGGACGCCGTGATCCCCGAGGGCGCCCTCGTTTACGCCGACGCGTTCGCTGCCAACCGGGATCCCGGCACGTTCCCGCAACCGGAACTCGTCGATCCGTTCCGGGACGGGAAACGCCACCTGCAGTTCGGGTACGGCATGCATCACTGCATGGGCGCATCCCTGGCCCGGATGGAGATCACCGTGACCCTGGTGCGGCTGGCTCAGGAGTTTCCGACCCTCCAACTCACCGCCGAACCCGCTGCGGTTCCGTGGGATTCGGGGGTACTCCTGCGGCGTCCGACGTCACTGCCCGTCCGCTGGTAGGCGCTTCGCGCCCGTGCGTGCTCAACGAGTCCCTGCACTCGTCAACCGCGCACGGGCGGCGGAGCCGCCGAACGTCTCGGCCAGGCGAGCCGGGAGTTCGCTGCCGTCGCCCCACACCCCCGACCATGCGACGACGCCGTCGGGCCGGACGAGGACGTCGGCTTCGAGGTTCCGTGCCCGGACCACCGCCACCCGCTCGCGCCAGCCGGTGTCGACGAGCGCGCGGGCTGATTCGGGTGCATTCCCGCACAGCAGGAGACCCCGGTTTCCCGCCGCGGCGTGCAACCGGATCAGGTCGGTGACTCCGGTGCCCGTCTCGATCACCGTGTTCGCCGCGAAGTCGCCGGGGCCCGCGTGGGTGAGGGCGCGGGGCGCCGGCCGGCTCTGCGCACTGATCGCGGACCCCAGCGCCCGGTTCCGGTCGCGGTCCCTCAGCAGGACGTCGAGTTCGTGTCGCAGGCGGTCGCCGTCGGCACCGATCCGCATGCGTTCACGCTGATCGGCGACGTTGGCGATCACCGCGGCCGCGCACGTGTGCCGCTCCCGGGAGTAGGCGTCCAGGACCGACGGTCCCGCCTGCCCCCGGGCGACGAGGGCGAGGCGCCACCCGAGGCCGATCGCGTCGCCGATACCGAGATTCAGGCCCTGCCCGCCGAGCGGAAAGTGCACGTGTGCAGCGTCACCGACGAGAAGTACCCGGCCGAGCCGGTAGTCGTCGACCAGCCGCGAGTAGTCGCTGAACCGGGACAGCGACCGCGCGTGCCGGAATGGAACGGGCCTGCCCGCGAAGCGGTCGACGGTCTGCTGTAGTTCCGCCGCGGTGAGGGGCCTGCGGTGATCCTCGTGCGGGCCTCCGAGGTCGAACGTGATGATGCGGCTGAGCCCGGAAGGGTTGACGTTGAGGACGGTCCAGCCGCGGTCTGTGCGCACCCATCCCCGGGGTGCGCCTGCGGGGTCGTCGAGGACGGCGAGACCCAGCAGCGCGGCGGCCGTCGGCACGGTCTCGGTCGCCGTGAAGCACACACTTCGTCGCACGATGCTGCGGGCGCCGTCGGCGCCGACCACCCAGTCGGCCGTCGCCGTTCGCGTGAGTCCCTCGTGGGTGAACGTCACCGTGGCCCCGGCGTCGTCCTGGTCGACGCCCGTGACGACCGCGGCCTTCAGCACCGGCGTGCCGAGTTCGATCAGCTTTGCGGTGAACAGCCTTTCGAGGTCGCTCTGACCGATACCGGCGATCGCCGGACCCTCGCCGGGTGGTGCCGTGATCTCCAGACCCCACACGCCGGCGTAGTGAAACGTCGTCGACGCGGCGGCGGCGTCGACGTCTGGCGCCGCGAAATGCCCGCGGCGCGTCAGCAGTTGGATGCTTCGGGCGTGGATCGTTCCCGCTTTCGGCACGTCCGTGGTGTGCGGCTCCGCCTCGAGGACGAGGACGTCGATTCCGCTGCGCGCCAATTCGAGTGCCGTCAGCGATCCCACCGGGCCGCCGCCGACCACCACGACCTGGTAGTGCGATCGCAGGTCGCCGGCCGCCGTCACGATGCGCTCGCCGCGCGCCGCAGCAGCACCGCGATGACACCCGACAACCCGGCGACGACGACGGCCAGCACGACCAGCGTCGTGTGGAACGCGCTGTTGTAGGCGTCGACCGCGGTCAGCCCTTCCTCGCCGCGGCGGGTGGCGAGCCCGGTGAGCAGCGCCGCGTACACGGCCACGGCGACGGCCTCGCTGCCCAGTCGCATCGTGTTCACCACCCCCGCAGCCATACCCGCCTTCTCCTCGGGGACGAGTGCGAGCGCCTGACCGTCGACGAGACCGGCGGACAGTCCCATTCCGGCTCCCGCGAGCAGCAGCGGCACCGCGATGACCGCGACCACCGTGTCGGGGCCCGCCAGCAGCAGCCCCAGGTCGCCGGCGATCAACGCTCCCAGGCTGATCCAGATCACCGCGAGCGGGTTCACCCCGGCGCCGACGGCGCGGCCCGCCGCGAGCGGACCCACCACGACCGGAATCGTGAGGAGCACGGTCACGAGTCCCGCCTTCGCCGAAGACTGTTCGGCCACGAACTGGAGAAAGGTCGGGAAGTAGGTGAGCAGCGTGACGAAGCCGAACGACGCTGCCACCGGGACGAGGCACAAGGCCATGAACCGCGGATGGGTGAGCAGTTCGAGATCCAGCAGCGGGGCGGGGCGACGCGATTCGACGCGGGCGAACCCGATCAGCAGCGCGACCGCGAGGACGAACGACGCCACGACCGCCGGACTGCCCCAGCCCCAGGGCCCGCCCTGGACGATGCCCACCATGGCGGCGAACAGACCCAGCACCAGGAGGACGGTGCCGAGGAGATCGAATTTCGCGGGCGCGACACCGACCGGTCGGGCGAGCCCGATCACCGGGGTCGCCGTCAGCACCACGAGCAGCACGGCGGCCTGGATCACGAAGATGGGCCGCCAGCCTGCAGTGTCGACGAGAAGCCCGGACAGCGTCGGTCCGAGGGCCACACCGATGCCGGCGGTCGTCCCGAACAGGGCGAACGCGCGCAATCGGGCGGGCCCGTCGAACGCGGACGACAGGATCGCCGCACCGCACGAGAAGATGGCGGCACCACCGAGACCGGCGACGCCGCGGGCGACGTCGAGGACCACGATGTTCGGGGCCAGCGCGCTGGCGATGCTCCCGGCCGCGAATGTGGCGGCCCCGGCGGCGAACAGGCGTCCCCGGCCGAAGCGGTCCGACAGCGACCCCCAGACCAGGGTGAAGCAGGCGAACGCCAGGTTGAATGCATTCACCACCCACTGCTGGCCGGATGCGCCGCCGCCGATGTCGGAGGAGATCGCGGGCAGCGCCACCGCGGTCCCGGAGATCGACATCGGGACGACGAGCACGGCCAGGAGGACCGCAGCGAGGGTGAGATTCCCGCGTCGAGGGTCGGCCGGTGTCGTGTCGGGTGGTGGCGTCGGTGTCGTGGCGTCCGCCGTGGTCAGCTCCGAGGTCATGTCGATCCTTCCTGAAGTGTGCGTTGCCCCCGTGCACCAGAGGTTCGATACAATACGAACCATGCACCAGAGCTAGGTTCGATGCAAGGCGAACCTTCAGTCTGGTGGTCGAAGACCCGAACCTGGAGGTGGCCGTGCCCGACGCCGAGGGACATCCCGCAGTCGACGAGATCGAACTGGTCTCCGTGCTCGCCGCACTCGCCGACCCCCTGCGACTGGAGGTCGTGCAGAAACTCCTGATCGAGGCCGAGGGCGCAGAACGCCACTGCACGTCGTTCGGGCTGCCCGTGTCCAAGTCGACCCGCAGCCACCATTTCAAGGTCCTGCGCGAGGCGGGGCTGATCAAGCAGGTCGACCGCGGCAATTCCCGGATGGCGCAGTTGCGCAGATCCGACATCGACGCCCGTTTTCCTGGGCTCCTCGACGCCGTGGCGACCGCACCCGCCTGAGGTTCTCTCGCCGCGCGCGAGGGTCTTCGCCGTGCGATGATCGGGCGCCGAGGGGGCGGTACGAGTGGAACAACGGGAACGCGGCGACGGCTGGATCCTGGTCGAAATCCTGGGGGACGCACCGACGGTGATCGCCGAGGGTATCAAGCAGCGGCAGTGCCGGCCGCTCGGCAACGTGTACCGCGGCAGGATGCTGACGCTGGTGGCGGGGGCCATCGACACGGTGAAGTCCTCGGGACAGCCGGTGCAGGTGACCCTCGGCGAGACGGTCGGCGACATCGATCTCGTCGTGGGACGACCGGTGCTCGGTCCGGGCGGAGACGTCCTGGCGGTGCAGATCTACACCGGTCGCGCGGACGGTCCGGTGCCGTGGCCGCACGCGGCGGCGGGGTGGGAATGGAATCTGTCCGTGGCGGCGGGGCCGCGACGCACCCGATGGACGCGTGAGTTCCGGAATCTGTACGGCGTGGCGGACACTCGGCCGGAGCACGACCACTTCGGCCTCGCCGACCTGTACCGGAGGGTGCCGCGTATCTCCGACATCGCGGTGCTGATGGAACGCGTCGACAACGCCCGCGACGGCGAGTTCTTGTCCGGGGAACTGATCGCCCGGCACGACGACGGGGCGCTGCGCCTCGTCCGCTTCGTGCGCCGAGCCGTCGCGACGCCCGAAGGGGTGGTGCTGCGGGGCGTCGACCACGACGTCACCCGCAAGACGGATGTCGGCGAGCTCGCGATCCGGGTGATGGACTCCGACGTCGCATCGACCGTGCATACCGTCGCGGGTGTCCATGCGGCACTGGTCGACTCACAGCACGGGTACGTCATCAAGTGGATCACGCCGCCGCTGGCGGGACTGTCAAAGGAGGCGGCGGGTGGCCAGATCGGATTGCTGCACGGCGAAGACCTCGCGGCGGTGCGGCAGCGGATCACCGGCCGTCGTCCCGGGCAGGCCCGCGTCGCCGTGTCGGACGGGTCGTGGGCCCGGCACACGGTGCGCGCGTTTCCCGTTCCCGGCTACGGTTCCACACCCGTGGTGATGATGACGTTCTCAGGCGCCGGTTCCGAACAGCATGCCCAGCAGGTAGGTGGCGGCGGCTGCGCCGTACCCGATTGCCAGCTGGCGTAGCGCCCGTTTGACCGGGGGTCCACCCGACAGCAACCCCACCACCAGGCCGGTTCCGAGCAACGCGACGCCGACGAGTGCGGCCGCGACCACGAGCGCGGCGGTCCCTTCCATGCCGAAGAGATACGGCAGCACGGGGATCACCGCACCGGACGCGAAGAAGCAGAAGCTCGCCGCCGCCGCACCGAGCCCGGTGCCGATGGCCTCATGCTCGTCGACGGCATCCGAACCCGAAACAGGCTCGGGCTGAACGGCTCTCTTCAACACGTCGGCCGCGCGTTTCTCGGCGTCCGCGGCGGGCATGCCTCGCGCCCGGTACACGAGTGCGAGTTCGTTCGCGTCGACGTCGAGGAGCGGCACCGCCTGGCGGGCACCCTCCCCCGGCGCCGACGCCTCGAGCAGTTCGCGCTGCGACCGCACGGACACGTACTCGCCTGCGCCCATCGACAGCGCGCCGGCGAGCAGACCGGCGAGCCCGGTCAGCAGCACGATGTGATTGTCGACGCCGCTGCCGCTGATGCCGAGTACGAGGGCGAGATTGCTGACCAGGCCGTCGTTGGCACCGAACACGGCGGCACGAAACGTGCCGGACAGACGATTTCGCCCACGCGCCGCCAGCGCCCGCACCACTTCTTCGTGGATGCGCTCGTCCGCGCCCATGGCGACGGTGGCGTCGACGTCCGTCGGGTACGGCGACCGGGTCTCCGCGCGTTGCGCGAGGGCGAGCACGAACACCGATCCGAACCGCCGGGCCAGCACACCGAGGATGCGCGTGCGGACGTCACCGCGAACGGGTTTGCCGACGTGCTCCCCGAGCAGCGCGCGCCAGTGCGCCTCGTGCCGTCCCTCGGCGTCGGCGAGCGCCAGCAGAATCTCGCGTTCCTCACCGGTGCGACGTTTCGCGAGATCGCGGTAGACGGCGGCCTCGGCGCGTTCGTCGGCGAGGTAACGACGCCATTTCCGGACCTCGCGCGGACCGGGATCCGGTCGTGCACCCGCAACCATCGTGAGCCTCCCGATCGTCGACGGATCGAAGCCTACCGACGCGACTACCGCACCGCGGCGGTTCGAGGTCAGTCGCCTGCGGCGAGGGCCTTTCCGAGCGAGTCCTCGGGTTCGGAGACCACCACCGGATCGCGCCCGGACAGCAGGTCGAGGACGGCCTTGGGCCGGGCCAGCGATTCGCGCACGGTGTTCCTGGCCATCGTGATCGGGCGGCATTCGCATCCGGCGTTGACGCCGGCGACGTCGATTCCGGCGCCGCGGCACAGCGCGACCGCGCGGGGGACGTGGAAACCCTGAGTGACGATCAACGCCTTGGTCACTCCGTACGTCTGGACCGCCCTCGCGCACGTGTCGTAGGTGTCGAGCCCGTACCGGTCGCCGACGATCCGGCTGCGGTCGATGCCCTTCTCGACCAGGTATTCCGTCATCGCCGCGATCTCGTCGCCGGATCTGCCTGCGCCGTCGCCCGAGACGAGTACCGCCCGCGCACGCCCGTCCTGCACGAGGCGGACTGCGACGTCGAGGCGCCCGGCCAGATACTCCCGGGGTTTGCCGTCGCGCACCTGCGCACCGAGAACGATGACGACGGGCGCTTCGGGTGCGTCGTCGACGTCGTAGACGTGCCCCTCGGCCTCGCGCGAGATCCACACCGTCGTGGCCGCGACGACGAGGACCGCGAGCGCTCCGAGCCCCGCTCCGATGCCGACCAGCCGGCGGACGATCCGTCGTTCCCCCATGCCGCCATCAAACCACAGCGTCAGGCGACGGCCGGTTCCTCCGGGGCGCGCCGCTCACGCAGTCCGGATACCAGGCACAGGCCCAGCCCGAAAAGGATCCAGCAGGTCAGCACGAGCAGGCCAGCGCCGGCGCCGTGTCCGTCGAAGAACGCCATCGAGCGCACCACGGTTCCCGCCGCTCCGGGCGGCAGGAGCTGCCCGAACGCGCCCCACCCCGACGGCAGCCACGCCGGGGAGCTCGCCAGACCCGACAGCGGGTTGGCGAGGAACATCATCGTCACCGCTCCGAGCGCGAACCCCGCGATGCCCAGGACGGATTCGAGCCCGAGGATGGTGAGGGAAATGGCAGCGATTCCGAGGATGACGGCACCGGACGTCGTCCAGTAGTCACCGTCGACGCTTCCGAGACCGAACTGCAGAATTGCGGTCAATGCGAGTCCGGCGCTCACGGCGAACAGCACCGCACCCGTCACCCGGCTCTTGACGCTGTGCGGGAACAGTCGCACCAGCACGATCGCGGGGATCATGCCGCCGAAGACCAGCGGAAGCGCCAAGCCGCCGAGGCCGGCGCCGGCGGGGTCGTCGGCCGTCAACGGAACGACGTCCTCGACCGGAACGGGCTGTCCCGCAGTCGCGCTCATGCCCGCCGCGAGACCGTTCATCGTCTGCGCGATGGGCGCCCCGCCGGCGCCGGCGGACAGGACCTTCATGCCCTCCGGTGTCGCGACGATTCCGCCGACCACCTCCCGGTGCTCGATCGCCGTCCGGACCGCCTCGGCGTCCGCGAACCGCTCGGTGGCGAAGGCCCCCGGTCGGCCTGCGTCGAGCGCGGCGTCGATCTGGGTGACGGCCGCGTCGGGCCCGGCGACGCCAAGCCGCAGGTCGTGTGGGCCGCTGTGGACGGCAGGCAGCGCGAACGCCAGCAGCATCACGGCGATCACGGCGGTGAGTCCCAGCACGACGGCGATCATTTTCACCGGATCGGACGGCCCGTTGCTCGCCCGCCCGGCGGGTTCCACCCGCGGGTCGAGTGTCCCGGTATCCGAAGTGCTCATCAGACTCCTCCTCCATTAAGTGGAGGGAATTCCTCCAGTACTTGTGGAGAATATTCCTCCGGTTATGCTGGGTTGTCAAACGAGAGAGGTGCCCCCGATGCGAGCCGACGCGCTGGAACGCCGTAACACCCTGATCAAGGCGGCCCGGGCGGTGTTCGCCGACCGCGGGCACGATGCGCCGCTCGACGCCATCGCCGCGCACGCCCGGGTCGGGATTGCCACCCTGTACCGGAATTTTCCGAGCCGGGACGACCTCGCCCACGCCGTCGCCCGGACGACGCTCGCCGAGGTCCGCGCACTCGCAGTCCGGGCGCTGGACGAGTGCGTCGACCAACCCGAGGCGGCATGGCGACGGTTCGTCGACGCCGTGGTCGAGTTGCGGATGGGAGCGTTGGTGCCCGCGCTTGTCAACAGCCTCGACGAACTGCCGCCCGACGTGCGCGACATGCGGGAGCAGACGAAGGCGGCGGTCACCGAGCTCATTCACCGGCTCCAGGACTTCGGGCTCATCCGCGAGGACGTCGTGCCGCTCGAGATCATCATGGGGATCGCGATGCTCACCCGGCCGCACGTGCTGATGTTCGAGGACACGACGGCCAATCTCGTTCCGCGGCTGATCACGGTCTTCCTCGCCGGGTTACGCCCGGACGGGTCCCCGCTGCCGCCGCCGATCCCCCCGAACGCGGCTGTACTGTGACGAACATGCAGCAAGGGGGGCCTGCGCCACAACCATGGAATCATCCACGTGCCGGTGACGAGCAGTTGCCGCGACTCAACGGCTGGGACGTGGCGGTGTCTGCGGCAGCGATCGTCGTCGCGGTCGCGGTCGCCAGCATCTCCGCGGTCGCGGCGTTCTTCTGGCTGCTGTTCCTGGACTACTGCCCACCCGAGACCTGCAGCGCCGAGAACGCGTGGATCGCGGTGTGCGTCGCACTCGCGGTCGCGGCACTGGTGACCGTGATGGGCGGCGCGGTCACGATCGCCCGCATCGCGCGGCACACGGTCGCGTGGCCGGTTGCATGCGGGACCCTCGTCCTCTGCGCGAGCGCGTGCGCGATCGGATTCGCCGGTTACGTCTCCGCGACGGGAATCTGAGCGTCCTCAGGCCACGTGATGACGATCGGTCCGGCTGATCGCGACGGCCGAGACGATCACGCCGACCACCACACCGACAAGAGTGTCGACGACGCGGCTCACCGCGATGTCCGGCACCACCGCCGACCCGAGACCCGTCAGCAGCAGCGCCATGGGAGTGATGGCGACGGACGCGAACGCGTAGTTCTTGATGACCACCAGTTCGGTCACGGTCTGCAGCACCACGATCACCACGACGGTCTGCCAGTACCCCATCGCCGCGGCGATCAGCCCGGCGGCGAGGACGGCGCCCGCCACGTTGCCGACGAGTCGTTGAATCCCCCGCTGCACGGTCTGACTGAAGTTGAACCCCTGCATGGCGGCCATCGCACCCATCGACGCCCACAGCGGATGTTCCAATCCCATTGCCACACAGATCCATCCGGCCAGAGCTGCGGCGGCGGCAATGCGGGCGGCGTTGACGATCCCCTCACGTGACCGCAGCCCCCGGAGCCCTTCCGTGAGGAAGCCGGCCGGCTCCGGCAACGCCGCGGCCACCGCATCGAAAGCCGGAAGATCGCTGCGGCGCTTCACCTTACGAAGCTCGGACTCGTGATCGACGAGCGCCCGCAGGGTGTCGTGGTCACGCTCGTGCGCCCACCGATCGACCACGGTGTCGGCTTCGGCGAGAAGCGCGAACAACTGGTGGGAGTGACCGTCCCTGCCCCGGCCGCTGTGCGCGATCACGTCCCGCGCGTTGTCGATGGCCTTGCGGGCGGCCACGATCGCGGAGGCGTCGTGCGCACGTTCCAGCTGTGCGACGGCCGCGAGCGCCCGCGCCACCGCCAGTCGCGCGGGACCGAGAGGAACGAACAGGCAGGGCGTCATGGCGGCGAGCCAGCCCACGGCGACACCGATCGCCACAGCCACGACCGCCGGTCCGAGATCGGCGAGCCGGGTCGAGTGCCCGACCGCCGCGGTGGCGGCGAAGATCAGGATGACGGGGCCGGGACCGGCGATCCGGAACGCCGCCAGCAGCCACGCGGCGATCCCCGACGCCACAGCCATGACCGCGATCTGCAGCCAGAGGGACAGCCCCGCCGCACCGAGGAGCGCTCCCCCGGCGACGAAGACGACGAGTGCGACACCGACGAGCCCCGTCTTGCGGGCGAGCCGCGGGTACGGCTCGTATCGGCCGAACGCGGCGGTCAGCGCACCCAGCGCCGCGAAGCCGGCAAGGTTGCCGTGCCCGAGCAGGCCGCCGATCACCAGCACCAGCGCCGTCGCCGCACCCACCCGCAGGGCGGGGGCGACGGTGGCGTCCGCGGTCCGGACCTCGAACGCTCGGCGCCACGTCGACGGCGCCACCGAGTGGGCCAGCGCCTCACGGGAGTGATGGAGCCGGCTGAGGTCGGGTGCGTATCGAGGGGAAGCCTGCATGACCTCAGCGTACCGTATATTTCACTAGTAAAATAGTTATGAAATAGTGTGAAGTTGGTCGCTACGATGGTTTTCATGAGCCCTGCCCCACGTCCGGATGAGGATTTCACCGATCGCGTACGACGCGAATGGGCGGAGACCCATCCCGACGTGGACACGTCACCGATCGAGGTGATGGGTCGCATCACCCGGATCGGATCCCAGGCCCTGCAGCAACTCGACCGCGCCCTCGACGCGAGCGGAGTCTCACGCGCCGAGTTCGACGTCCTGTGCGCGCTCGCCCGCAGCGACCGGCCCCTGCGGGCCAGCGAGGTCACCGCCGTGACCATGCTCAGCGGCGCCTCCACCACCAAGCACGTCGACCGCCTGGGCCGGCTGGGGCTGGTGGAACGACTGCCCTTCGAACGCGACGGCCGCGTCGTGCTGCTCCACCTGACCGAGGCCGGACGCGCCCTCGTCGACACCGAATTCCCGCAGCGCGTCGAACGCGACCGGCAATTCCTCGAGGGACTGGACGAGGACGAATGCGCGGTGCTGGCGGGGCTGCTCCGGCGGATCGCCGCCAACGTCGAATCCGGACTGCGTCCGTAGTCCGGGTCAGGGAATGATCTTCCGCGCCCGCAGGTCGCGGAAGATGTCGAGGAACATCTGCTCGGTCTCGACGTGTCGGTGGAAACCGAATCTGCGCGCCTTCGACCCGTCGGCGATGACGTCGTAGTCCCAGCCGAAGACGAAGTCGCCGAACGCCCACGACGAGACGTCCGAGTACGGCGTCGGCGCCAGTACGTGCTTCGCGACCAGGTCGTTCCACACCGATTCCTTGTCGGCCATGACGACGTCCATCGACATCGGCAGCGGCGGCGCGACGTCCAGTTCGAAGAAGTCGGCGATCTTCGGCAGCATCTCGTCCCAGCGGAACAGATCGCCGTTGTTGATGTTGAACGCCTGGTTGGCGCACACAGGTGTGGTGGCGGCCCAAACCGTCGCCTCGGCCAACAGTCCCGCATCGGTCATCTCGATCAGACTCGTGTAGGCGCCGGGCTTGCCCGGAAAGCGCAGCGGCACTCCGAGTTCCTTCGACATCGTGGCGTAGACGGCGATCACGAGCGCGAGATTCATCGGGTTGCCGAGCGCGAATCCGCACACGACCGAGGGTCGGATCGCGGACCACGTCCAGCGCTTGCCGCGCTGACGGTCCTCGAGGAACTGCTGCTGATCGACGTTGAATTCGGGCGGCATGTGCGGCGGGTCGCTCTCCCGCGCCGGCGTCTTGAACGGCCCGAGGTGGGCCCCGTACACCTTGTAACCCTGCATCAGGCTGATGTGCTCGAGCCCGGCGGCCACCGGTTCGAGCGCGTTCACCGTGTTGACGAGCATCGCGACGTTGGGAGCGACGAGTTCCGCCCATGACGGACGGTCCTGGTAGGCGGCGTAGAAGATGTGCGTCACCTCGCGCAGGTCGCCCAGCTTGTCGGCGGCGTCGCCCGCGTCGAGCAGGTCGACCGCAATGTGCCGCACCCGGTCGGCGTCGGTCCCGCCGCGGCGGGACAGTCCGATGACGTCCCACTCCCCCGTCGTTTCGAGATGGTCGATCAGATTGCCGCCGATCACACCACGCGCACCGACGACCACTGCCACTCTGCGCTTCGCCATCACTCGCTCCTATCGGTATATCGCGAAATTACGATACGTTGAGTGAAGCACAAATATCGGAAAATCGCGATATAGCGGTACGCTGGTTCCGTGAGCGAACTTCCGGACCCCGACGACCTCGCCCTCGTCTTCAAGGCGCTGTCGAACCCCACCCGCGTGCGCATCCTGCAGTGGCTGAAGGACCCGGACAGCTTCCCCCCACAACTCGAACCCGCCGAAGAAGTCGGCGTATGCCTGAAGCACATTCAGGCGAGGGCCGAGGTCTCCCAGTCGACAGCGTCGCAGTACATGGCCGCCCTACAGAGCGCCGGCCTCGTCACCAGCCATCGGATCGGCCAGTGGACCCACTATCGCCGCAACGAGGAGCAGATCGGTCGGCTCGCCGACCACATCCGCACCGAACTCTGACGAATCAGGGCATCTCCACGGTTTCGGCGCGCGCGATCTCGTCGAGCGCCCGGCGGACGTAGCCGCCGGCGGGCACCTCCGCTGCGCTCAGGAGGTCGGCGATCACCAGGATCGCGGCCTCCACGGCTCGCTCGGGCCTGCGCGGGTTCTCCTCGACGTCGGCCACACCGAGCGCGCCGGTCAGCACGGCGACCAGGGAGTCGACGTCCACGGCCGGAAACCAGAGCGCCGCCGCCCGCGCGCACCGGGTGAGCACGTCCTGCACGTCCTCCCCCGTCAGTCCGTCCGGGTGCAGCGTCTCGAGGAGTTCCCGGACCACCCCCGCCAGCACCGCGCCGACCTGCTCCGCCGGCAGGGCAGCCAGGTCTTCCGTCGCCTCGGTCAGCGCCGCCGCATCCGACGCCCGTGCCGCGACGATCGCGACGTCCAGCGCTTCGGCGATGTCACGCGCAACAGCAGGCCAGTGAGTGGGCCACATCCGGTAGATCCTCTTCTCGTGTCCGTCGAACCGAGGCTACTGAATCATGGGGCACCGACAGTCAGCGCAGCCGCTCGATCAGCCGCAGCGCGTCGAACGGGGCGTACCCCTTCATGTCGTTGTCGAAGTAGGCGAAGCAGTCGAGCCCCTGCCCGTGCCACCGCCCGATCTTGCGCGCCCACTCGTCGAGAGCCTCGTCGTCATAGCCGCTCGCATACAATTCCTTGTCCCCGTGCAACCGCAGGTAGACGAAATCGCTCGTGACCGCCTCCACGAACGGATACCGGCCCGCCGTGTCGGCGACGACGAACGCGACGTCGTGCGCGCGGAGCAACTCTTTCGCCTCCTCCGCCTCGAAGCTGTGGTGGCGAACTTCGAGGGCATGCCGGACGGGGCGGTCGGCGTCGGTTTCGGTCCACGTCCGGTCTTCGGTGAGCTTGTCGTCGTGCCGCGCTGCGAGCGCCGATGCCTCGGCAGTCGTCCGCGGCAACTGGTCCAGGAACGCTGCGAGACTCGTCGAATCGAACGCGAGCGTCGGGGGCAGTTGCCACAGCAGCGGTCCGAGCTTGGGTCCCAGCGCGAGCACCCCGGAGGCGAAAAAGTTCGCCAGCGCCGCCTCGACACCGACCAGCCTCTTCATGTGCGTGATGTAGCGACCGCCCTTGACGGCGAACACGAAATCCTCCGGTGTCTCGTCACGCCACTTCGCGTAGCTCGTCGGCCGCTGCAACGCATAGAAGGAACCGTTGATCTCGATGGACGTCAAACGCCCCGCGGCGTAGGCCAACTCCCTGCGATGCGCCAGTCCTTCCGGGTAGAAGTCGCCGCGCCACCCGGGATACGTCCAGCCGGAAATACCTACGCGGGCCTGCGCCATCTTCCGACCCTAGCGCCGGAACCTATTGCGTGTGGCCCGTCCCAGGGAGAACCATGAGAAGACCCCACAATCGAGGAGGCACCGATGCCGAGATACCTCTGGCAGGTCACGTACTCACCCGAAGGCGCGAAAGGACTGCTCAGCGAAGGCGGCACAGCACGACGCGACGCGATCACCCAGATGGTCGAAAGCGTCGGGGGCACAGTCGAATCCTGCTACTTCGCACTGGGTGGCCGGGATCTGTTCGTGATCGGTGACGTGCCCGACGACGTGGCCGCCGCCGCGCTCGGCATCCGCACCGCCGCCTCCGGGGCGGCACGGTCGGAATCGGTGGTGCTGCTGACACCGGAGCAGGTGGACGACGCGGTCCGCCGCGACGCCGAATACCGGGCGCCCGGCAGCTGATCGACCCCACTGCCTGCGGCGGCGAATATCGTTCTGCAGGATGATGTGCGGCCGCGGAGTCGGTCGATACCGTCGAGCCATGTCTGCCGACCAGACCTACTCGACCACGGTGAATCCGTTCACCACCGGCTCCGCTCGCCATGCCCTGTTCGCACTGAGGGCGCACCCCTGCGCGTCGTCGCACACTCCGTGCTGTCGCTCCCGGTCGGGACGGTCGCATGGTTCGTTGTGGCACTGAGCGTGATCGCCGCGTTCCGCGGGCTGTTCTACGGGCTGATCACCGACGACTCCTACGAGTACAGCTGGGGTGGTCCGACGCTCGCCGGCGCCTGGCTGGTGCATCTCGTGCTCGGTCTGCTGCTCGTGCCGGTCGCCGTGTGGATTCTGCGGGGCATTGCGGTGCTGCAGACCGGCACCCGGCGCCTGCTCGGCGACGGTGGTCCCGTGTGGGTCGTGCCGGTCGCGCTGATCCTCGCCGTCGCCGGCGCGCTGCTGTTCCGGTCGTGGCTCCATCAGATCTGAGATACCGGAATGAATGCCGGTGAGGGAAGGTTGCACGCCACATGACGGAGACCACAGGAAAAACCCCGCAGCTCGGACAGTTCGGCGTCTGGCGTCACGCCGGCGGATTGGCACCCGAGGTGGGTGCCGCTATCGAATCGGCAGGTTACGGCGCGATCTGGATCGGCGGTTCGCCGCCTGCCGACCTCGACGTCGCCGAACGCCTGCTCGACGCGACGTCCACCATCACCGTCGCGACCGGCATCGTGAACATCTGGACCGCACCCGCCGACGACATCGCCTCTTCCTTCCACCGACTCGAGGCCCGTCATCCGGGGCGCTTCCTCCTCGGCATCGGCGTCGGCCATCCCGAACAACCCGGCCTCAACTACAACAAGCCGTACGCCGCGCTCGTGGAGTACCTCGACGTCCTCGACGCCGCCGGGGTCCCGGCCGGACGACGCGTCCTCGCCGCGCTCGGCCCGAAGGTGCTCGAGCTGTCGGCGGCCCGCGCCGCAGGCGCCCACCCGTACCTGACCACTCCGCAGCACACCCGGGAAGCGCGTGAGCTGCTCGGCCCCGGTCCGGTGATCGCACCGGAGCAGAAGGTCGTGCTGGACACCGATCCGGAACGGGCTCGCCCCGTCGGACGTGAAGCGATCGAGAATCCATACCTGCACCTGCGCAATTACGTCAACAACCTGAAGCGGCTCGGGTACACCGACGAGCAGATCGCGAACGGCGGCAGCGACGAGCTGATCGACGCCCTCGCCGCCCACGGCGACGCCCCCTACATCGCGGGCCGCCTCCGCGAACATCTGGACGCGGGCGCCGATCACGTCGCGATCCAGGTGCTGCCCGCCGGCGACGATCCCCTCCCCGCCCTGCGGGAACTCGCGGGCGCGCTGGGACTCTGAGTTCTGCTAACGAAATAGTGTGATGGCGGGTACCGCATACTGAAAGGCGTTCGCCGAAACGGTCGGGGTATGGTCCCCTTCTGAACGGCAGGCAGGACTGAACGCAAGGTAGGAACTGTGCACGAGCCAACGCCACGTCCGGTCGGCCCATACGCTTCGGGGCCGCCACCTGCAGCCCTGACCGTGCATTCGGCGAGACTCGACCGGTTCCGCGCGGCCGAGTTGTGGCGGGCGCTGGTCATCGGCGTAGTCGTCGTCGCCTACACACTGCTCTCGCTCGTCACCTGGCCCGTCCGGCGTCGCGGCCGCACCCTCGCGGACGCGGCGTCGGAGGGCCTGGTCAACGGATTCGAGGTGCTCGGCCCGACGTTCGTCAAGGTCGGGCAGCTGATGGCGTCGTCCTCCGGCGTGTTCCCCGCCCCGCTGGCCAATGCCTGCCTGCGATGTCTCGACGACGTGCCGCCGGTATCCGCGCAGGAGGCCCGCCGGGTGATCGAGGCAGACCTGGGACACCCCGTCGACGCGCTGTTCGCGTCGTTCGACGACATCCCCCTCGCCGCCGCCTCCGTCGCACAGGTGCACGGCTGCGTGCTCCCCGACGGCCGGGAAGCCGTCATCAAGGTGCAGCGCCCCGACATCTTCCGCCGCATGGTGGTGGACCTGCGCACCGCGTACTGGGGTGCGCGGATCCTGGAAAAGCTCTTCGAGTTCTTCCGCATCGCCAACGCCACCGCCATCATCCGCGATCTCCACGCGGCCACGATGACCGAACTCAACAGCGCGGTGGAGGCCGACCGGCAGGCCCGGTTCAGGACGAACATCGGCGCGTTCGGCGACAACAAGGGCGTCACCACCCCGGAGGTGTACTGGGACTACTGCGGTCCGCACGTCATCTGCATGGAACGCATGTACGGGCTGCCGCTCGACCGGTTCCCCGACCTCGTCCACATGGACACCCGAATGCTGATCCGCCGCGGCGTCAAGGTGTGGATCGAGTCGGTCATCCTCCACGGCCCGTTCCACGGCGACGTGCACGCCGGCAACCTGTGGGTCCTCGACGACGGGCGCATCGCGATGCTCGACTTCGGTATCGTCGGTGAGCTACCCGAATCGTGGCGGCAGATCCTGCGCGACATGTTCTACGCGACACTGATCGACGGCGACTTCTCCCGCATGGCCCGCGGGATCCGCAGCCTCGGCTACGCGCAGGACAACGACGCCACCGACGACGAGATCGGCCTGCAGGTGGCGGCCGCCCTCGCACCCCTGCTGGGCCGGGACCTCGGTGAGCTGCGGCTCAGCGAACTCATCATGGCCCTCATCGGCATCGGCAAGAATTGGGGCGTCGCCAGCCCCGAGGAACTCGTCCTGTTCGGGAAGCAACTCGGCTACTTCGAGCGCTACGCCACCGAACTCGCGCCCGGCTGGGTGATCGGACAGGACCTGTTCCTGTTCCGCAACATCTTCCCGGACGCCGAGGCCGCGAAGGCCCGCGAACTCGGGGTGGAACTACCCGACGAGTGACGCGCGCCCGTGGGGCGTCCTTCGCGGCGAGCGTCAGGTAAGCGTCGCCCAGATCGTTCTCTAGTGCCCGGTCAGCGAATCCAGCACCGAGGCTCGGTGCAGGGGGTGGTCCGGAAGCCGGTCGGGGGTCAGGATCCAGTCGTTGTGCGTCCACGGGTCGGAGACGGTGAGAACCCCCGACACCGGAACCTGTTGCGCGACGCGTTCGAGCACCGCGACTCCCGGATCCGAAGCGGCGCCGGTACTGTCGCCGACGATGATCAGCGACGTCCCGACCGCGGGACCGTGGTCGGCGAGGTGCACGATGCGCGCGGCGTCCTCGGTGCCGTACCCGTGCGGGAAGTCGCCGAGGATCACCAGCCGCGGTTCCGGCAGGGTGTCCCGGATCCCGCTGCGGGCCGCCATCTCTGCGAGGTCGACGCTCTCGGAGAGCGCGGTGAGCCGGGCGGTGACGTCGGAGGCCGCGGACACGACGGGCGAGGCCAGGAGCGCACCGAGGGGTTCGGTGAACTCGCGCAGCGAGCCGCTGAGGTCGACGACCTCCAGCCGCCCCGCCGCCGCGGGCGTCGCCACCAGCATGCGCGCGGCCAGCGCCGCGACCACCGGTGCGGCCTCGGCCGGTTCGCCGACGATCCAGAGGGGACGCCCCAGCGGGTAGTGGACACAGAACGGGACCCGCAGCTCACCGAGGCCCGGTGCGGACAACTCGCCGAGTCTCAGGCCGTCCGTCACGGCGGTGTGGGTGACCGGGCTCGTCCACGCGGCGGATTCGAACGTGGCCAGCGACCGCGGCAGCAGCGGGTCGATGGCGCGGAGTTCCTCGGCCAGTTGCGAAGTCTCGCCGTCGAATTTGCGTTTTGCCTCGGCGACGAGGGCGTCAGACCGCTCCTGCGCCCTGGCCTGCGACTGGGCGACCGCCGGACTGTTGCGGGTGGACGGGTCGGCCACCGACGCGGACAGTTCGTCGTCCAACCGCGCCTGCGCGTAGTCGCGGGAGGATCGGAACGAGGCCGCCGACCGGGCGGCGTCCTCGAAGATCATCCACGCTCTCTCGAACGAGTGGGCCGGGTCGAGCGGGATGCCCGCCGGACCGGGCGTCGCCGGAACCTCTTCGGCGACAGGATGCGCGGGTTCGTCCACGTCGACGCCGTGCCTGGCGAGGAGTTCGGCGAGACCGCCGTCGTATCCCTGCCCGACGGCGCGGACCTTCCAGTCGGTGCCGCGGCGGTAGATCTCCAGGCAGATCGCGGCCGCCTCCGAGCCGACCAGCGGGACGTCGAAAACGACCACGGTACCGCCGCTTTCATCGGCGAGCGTGGCCGACAGACCCGAGCGGGCCAGCGTCGCCGGACCGCTCGGGGATGCCGGATCGACACTGACCACGCAGAGCACACCCGCCGCGGCGGCGTCCACCTCGTCCAGGTGCAGCCGGACCGTTCCGTCCGCGTCGAGTTCCACCCCGGCGGCGCGCCGCTGGTTGTAGAAGACGAAATGGTCCGAGGACAGCGCGCGGAGATCGCCGTCGACGATCAACGCCGAGACGTCGACCGGCGTCGCGTCGACTGCGCGGAAACGCAGTACGCGCGACGGCAGCGGGGCGTTCTGCCCCGGAACGAGGTGGACCGTCACCACCCGCCCCTAGACGCCGAGGAACCGGGCGAGTTGAGGCGCGGCCTCACCGGCGTGCTTGGCCTGGATGCCCTCACCGATGGCCTGCAGCTTCCATTCGCCGCCCACCCGGTACACCTTCGCCATCACCATTCCGGTGAACGGCATCCCGCCCTGCAGCGTGAACCGTGCGAGTTCGGCGTTCGACGTGGTGTCCACCAGTCGGCAGAACGCGTTCTTCACCTGCTCGAACGTGTGCCCGCGGTACGACGTCACGATGAACACGATGGTCGAGACGTGCGGCGGAATGCGGGTGAGATCCACGAGGATCACCTCGTCGTCGCCCGCGCCCTCGCCGGTGAGGTTGTCGCCCTGGTGCCGGATCGACCCGTCCTTCGACGTCAGCTGGCCGTAGTAGGCGACGTCGACCATGTTGTTGTCCGCGAACAGGACCGCCGACGCGTCGAGGTCGACGTTGGCGGAACGGTTTCCGAACATGCCGCGCTTCTCGATCGGATCCCAGCCGAGTCCCATCTGGATGTACGTCAGCGCGACGCCACCGTCCTTGCGGAGCGTGACCTTCTGGCCCTTGCTCAGGCTGACCGGCCGCGACTTGGTGAGACTGACCTCGGCCGGAGCCGCGGGGGCAGCGGGAGCCGGGGGCGCCGGGGGCGGCACCGGGGCGGCCGGCGGCGGGTAGGCCGGAGCGGGGGTGGCCTGCGGTGCCGGTGGCTGCTGGACCGGGGCGGGGGCGGGTGCGTCGTCGACGGACACACCGTGATCGGTGACGAGTGCGGCGAAACCACCGGCGTAGCCCTGCCCGACGGCCCGCACCTTCCAGGCGCCCTGGCGGCGGTACAGCTCGAGCGCGATGACGATCGACTCGGAGTTCAGCCCTTCGATCCGGTACTCGTACAGCGCGTTTCCGGCGCCGTCGGCGACCCGGGCCGTCGGCGGGGCGGAACGGCCGAAGTTGCTGGTGGCGTCGTCGAGAGTGATGACCGCGCGCACCTGGGCGATGTCGGCCGGCACCGCGCCGAGCGACACCTTCAGCGACGCCGCCTGTCCGGGGGCCCCGGGCACGAGTTGCACACCGGGACCGGACGGCTGGTTGAAGAAGACGAAGTCGGCGTCCGAGCGGACCTTCCCCGAATCCGTGACGAGCAGCGCGGACAGGTCGGCGGCGGCGGTCAGCTCGAGGGAGACGATGACGTCGTCGACGCTCAGTGGGCCGTTCTGACCCTTGGCAAGCGGAGTGGACACTGCGGTGGTTCCTTCACTGTGGGAGCGTCGGGTTTGTCCCGTTTGGCCTGTTTGCCTACAACCTACAAAAGAGCGCCCACGGCCGTGGTCCCCGCACCCCGCTCGACGCGGTCCGCGAACCAGCGCAGGATCTCCTCACCGGCGGCGATCCCGCTGCTTCCGGTCACGGACAGGGTCGGATGCTGCCAGTCGAGCGTTTCGAGTTCGCCGTGCCGGGGGCGGATGGCGGCGTCGGCGGCACTGAGCATGTTGGCGTCGAGCGCCCCGTCCCCCGCCGCGAGCACGGGCGCCTCCGGCGCGAGCACACCGTCGTCGACGAGCCGGGAACGGACCTCGGCGACTGCACGGCTCTTGCACACCGCGTCGGGCATCGTGTAGATCTTGCGGCCCTGGCGGGACGCACCCCAGCCCCGATCCACGCACCAGTCGTTCCACTCCTCGACGAAGCCTTCGGGCATCGCGTCGAGGTCCACGACCAGGTAGGAGAACAACTCGTCGGCCACCCGGGACGACCGGACCCAGCTGTCGTCGATCCGGCGGCTCAACTCGGCGCCGACCTCCACCAGCGACGCGCCGCCGTCGGCGATCGCGAGGTCGACGCCCGACCGCCAGCCCGCATCAGGGACGCCGTCGACGAGGATGTTCCCGCCGTTGGTCGTGATTGCGTACCGCCACGGCGCCCCCGGCAGGTCGATGCGCTCGAACTGCGCGACGGTGCGAGTGGTGGTGGGCACGACCACGGCGGACGCGGTGAGCGTGCGCAGCATGGCCTCGGCGGCCGACGTGACGTAGGACAGCGGTTTGCCGTCGTACACCTCGACGCACAGAAGATCGTCGTCGCCGGCCGCGGACGTCACGTCGCTCTCGGTGACGGCGAGTTCCATCGCCGCGCGCGAGTAGATCATGGTCCGGTCGAGGTCCGTCGCGATCAACGCGGTCATGTCACATCCTTGATCAGGCCCATGCACGAATACGCCAGGCCGGGAACCTCTTCGACGGGAACCGAGCGCGCGGCGGCGAGCAGCCGGATGTGCGCGTGCTCGGGGGCCTCGAGGTCGCGGAGGAACAGCCGCCACGGCACCCGGCGCAGCAGCACTCGGGTGGTTTCGCCGACGCCGGGCTTGACGAAGTTCACCGTCGAGATTCCGTACTGCTCCCGGACCGCCTCGACGGACTTCCAGCCGTCCCACGTGGGTATCCGGTCCGACCGCAGCAGTTCCTCGACGTCGCCGGGTACGTGCTCACGCACGTCCGCGAAGGACGCGCTGACGGAGTCGAGGAGGTGATTGGACACGTCCTCGCCCGCGAGGTGCGCGTAGAACTTGGCGCCGTGGAAGTCGCCGGGGCCGATCAGCGTGTCGTTGAGGACGGTCCTCGACACCAGACCCGACACGGTGGAGTTCAGGCACGCCGACGCGATCAGGAAGTCGTCGCGGGTGCCGAACGTGCGGACGCAGTGCCCGGGATCCGCGAGGACGGCGAGGTCGTCGTCGAATTCGGCGCCCCCGGCCTCGCGGTACTCCACGAGTGCCTGCGACAACTCGCGGGCGATGGCGCCCTTGCCCGTCCAGCCGTCGACGAAGACCACGTTCTTCGGGTCGTGGTGCCGCGCGAGGTAGTCGAGCGCGACGGCGTCGATCCCGCGGTCCCGGACGATCGAGACCGCGTAGTGCGGCAGCGTCAGGCCGTGGACGTCCCGCGCCCAGCGTCGCATGAGCACGCCCACCGGGGTTCCGGCGCGCGCCAGGGACACGAGCGTGACGTCGGGGCCCCGCTCGGCCAGCACGAGGTCGGTGACCGTCCCTACCGCGCGCGCGAGCCGGATGGAGCTGTCCTGCAGCACCTTCTCGAACAGTTCGCGGTACTCCGCATCGGGCTGGTACTCGATGGGCAGCGTCTCCGCGTAGTGGGCTGCACCCGACTGGATGCGGCGCTCCCGCTCCGCGACGTCGGCCTCGAGGTCGACGTGCGACAAGTCTTTGAGCAGCCAGCCCACCTCGTCGGCGGCGTACGAACCGAACGCCGGGCCGGTCAGCGGCGCCGTCACGACGACGCTCCCGCGCGTGCGGCCCGCAGCGACCGCGGGTCGGCGCCGGACACGACGGCCAGCAGCACGTCCGTTCCCGCCGCGGTGAGGACGTCGAGGAGTCCGCCGCCAGCGGTGAGCCGGTCGGTGTCGGCGGCGGCGTCGACCACCGCGACCACGACGGCGTCCTCGTCCGGCCACTGCGCGTTGTAGACGAACCGGGGCTGCTCTTCCCCGGCCTCGGGGGCGGTGAAACGGAATCCGCGGCGCAGCGGGTATCCCGGCTGGTCGAGCACGTAGGCGGGCGACCGGGACGTCGTCTGGAATCGGACCCGGAAACCGGATGCGGCGAGCGTGTCCGCGAGGCGCAGCGGAAGATACATCAGCTCTTCGTGTCCGACGACGATCACCGGACGCTCCGGGTCGAGCCGATCGCGCAGCACCGCGGCCGCCGACGCGACGGCCGCATCGAAGTCCTCGGTGTCTTCCTGCAGGAAGCCGTGACGCCCACCCTCCGGAACTGCCGCGGGCCAGGCCAGGTCGGCCCGCTCCACGGTCCCGGTCCGCGCGCCGACGGGGTTGAGCACGGGATCCGGAAGCGCACCGACGGCGTCGGTCAGTCCGTCGGGAAGCTCGGTGCGCCCCAACGCCAGACTCACGCTGTCGATCTGCACACCGAGTTCGGCGGCCGCGGCGTCGACGGCGTCCCGGTGGCTCTGGTCGCGCATGTCGACGAGCGACGCCACGACGTACCGGCTGCGCGGGTTCTGCCGGTGCAGCGCGCGGATCGCATCGACCGCGGTGGCGCCGGTGGAGATCTCGTCGTCCACGAGGACGAGGGGACGATCGCCGGCGAACAACTCGCCGGACGTCGGCTGCAGCAGATGGCTGGTCGCGTGCGAGTGGCCCTCCTCGAAACCGGCGGACGTCCCGATCTCGGGGACGTCCCGGCGCGTGGAGTGCAGGTAGCACCGTGCGCGCAGCCGCGCGGCGACGCAATGGCCCAGACCTGTTGCAGTCTCCGCGAACCCGAGCACGACGGGGTCCGCATCCGGCCCGAGGACATCGGCGACCAGATCACCCAGGAGGTCGCCGGCGCCGATCACGGCGCCGGGGTCGGTGGGCACGTGCTTGCCGAGGACCGTCGAGACGAGCAGGTGGGCGCGTCGCGGGTTGCGCCGCAGACCCGGCTCGACGAGTTCGGGGATCGTCAGTCCCGAGCTCGAATCGACGTGGGCGAGCGTCAACCCCAGATGCTCCGTGGCCCAGGGCACCGCGCGGACCGCGGTGGGTGAACTCATCGGACGGCCAGTGCGGTCAGTAGATCCACGAACGTGATTCCTTCGTTGGTCACGCCGAACACCTTCGCCCGGACGAGTGTCTTCTCGGCCCAGCTGCGGTGCGGGCGCATTTCGTTCATCTTGTTGCGGTACCCCGATGCCTGGACGCCGCCGACGCCCTCGGCGCCGAGAATGTCGAGCGCGTCGTGGTACTCCTCGTGCGTCACAGCGGACAGGGCGTGCACGGCCGCGACGTGCGTCGGATGGATGACCGTCTTGCCCTGGATGCCGTTGGCGCGGTCGAGGGCGATCTCCCGGAGCAGACCGTCCAGGTCGCGGCTGACCAGCTGCTGACGGAACCGCACCTCGTCGTGTTCCTCGAACGGTGTAGCGCGCAGGGTCGGCCGGAACATCCGCTCGTGATCGGCGAAGTACTCCCACACCGGACCGGTGATGACGTGCCCGGTCTCGTCGGCGCGGCCCAGGAAGTTCACGATGCCGGCGATCGCGTCCGCGACCACCCGCACGTCGTAGATCGTCAGGTCGCGGTCGCGGCGGATGCCGAACGTGGCACACATGTCGGTGGCGCCGATGCGCACGGCGAGGATCCGCTCGCGGTGCTCGACGAGCAGTGCGCCGATCTTCGCGAGTTCGTCGTCGCGGGACTCGCGGTGCACCAGAGCAGGCGATTCGAGCACCGGCATCGCATACAACTGCTTGCCGAGCCGCTCCGACGCCGCGGCCAGTTCGTCGAGGAACGCGCCGCCCGTCTCGCTACCGAACTTGGGAAACACGAACCCGGACAACACCTCGACGCCGGTCGTCAGCAGGCCGGCGATCCGCCGCAGGTCCTCGGCGGCCCGTACCCGCACGAACAGTTGCATCCGCGCGCCACCACGGGTTGCCAGCAGATCCAGCGCGTCGACGGCGTTGAGCAACGCCGATTCCACCTGGTCGTCCGCCACGGCGTCCTCGAGGTCCAGGACCATCGAGCAGACACCGTCAGCCGACCGGCGCAGGATGGTGTCCGCCAGGTCGGACCTCGTCGCAGGCACGTACAGCGTCGCGCCCAGCGCAACGGCCAGCACCGTTCGATCCTCGTCCGGCCCGAGCGCCTGCGGAGCGTGCAGGAACAGCCGGTCGTGCGTCTCGTGATCGAGGTGGTGAAAGTGCCGCACGTGCCGCATCGCCGTCGTCACACCGGACGGCACCGCCGTCGTCACGACCTCTTCGCTAATGCTCATCGTCCCCCCGTGTCATCGCTGCGCTGTGTGTCCTCTCATCTTCTGAACCACCTCGGCAATGAACACCGACACGGCGTCGAGCTGGGTGACGTACGCCCAGTAGTCGGGATGCCGCCCGGTCAGTGTCCCTGCAATTCGGTCAATTCGCTCGAGCTGAGCGTCCAGGACCGACCCCCATTCCCGCACGAGCCCACGATTGACAGCCAACATCTGGGCGTCGCGGAGGCGAAATCTGATCTCGTTCTCCTTGGACCGCGGGTTCTCCCGCACCTCCCGCAGCAACAGCAGACGATCGGTGACGCCGTCGACGTTCGCCTCCGCGTCGACGAGATGGGTCCGCGCCGCGGCCGTCAGATCCAGCGCCCCCTCGGGATTTCCCGCGGTCAGAGCCTTCTGTGCCTGCTGCAGATCGGTCTGCGCCTGCTCGATGTGCGTTCGGCTCTTGCGGTCGTTGTGGACGAGATCCGCCGAACTGGCCGCGTTGAATTCGCGGAGCAGCGCGGAGTAGGCGGGCGCGAGCCGTTCGGCCCGGGTCTGCACCGCGGCGATCCTCGTCGTTACCGACGACACCGCGTGTGCGGCATCCCGCTCCTTGGACGGAGCCGCGGCCAGCGCCTTCTCCAGCGCCGCCGACTCCTCCCGCACCCGCGCTGCCGCGGCGCGGACCGGGTTGGCGCCGCGGGCGCCCTGCAGCGCCACGACCGCGGCGTCGAGTGCGGCTCCCCGGTCGCGCACCGACGGGTAGCCGGCGTAGGCGGCGCCCTCGGTCTGCACCCGGTGCTGCGCCGCGGACGCGACCTGCAGCGCCTGCTGCGCGAGCTGAGGAACGGCCGCCAGCATCGCGGTCGACTCCTCGAGATGGCCGCGATGTGTGCGATAGAACTCGTCGAGGCTCTGAGTCGCCGCCACCAGCTGCCGCGTCACCTGCTCGTACGCGGCGGTGGCCGCGGGCGTCTGCACGTTCTCGAACCGGTCTTCCGCCGCCAGGTACGCCGTCGCGGCCTGGTAGCACCCGTCGCGGACCGGTTCCCACGCCCGGCGGATTCCGCGTTCCGGAGTCAGCTCCGCGGAGGCGTCCACGGCCGCGGCGGCGATGCTCTGCCGGTTGTCCATATCGAGAAACGCTGCGACCATCGTGTCGTGGGCAAGACGAGCCGAGTCGTCGCGCCGGGCTCTTCCTCGGAAGCGTCCCGCCCATCCGCTCGTCACGCCCTGAATCGTACTGGTCGGGGCGACAACTCCGAGTGGACCGGACCTGGCTGTGCACAAACCTGTGGACAGATCGACGGATGGGACAAGTCGGACAAATTCATTATCGTGGTGTCGCACGACGAACTCGGAACTTCGACAGCTGTCGAGGGTCCACCCACCTCCTCTCGAAAGGACCCCTGAATGGGCGTCAGCTTGACCAAGGGCGGCAATGTTTCTCTCACGAAGGAGGCGCCGAACCTGACCGCGGTGGCTGTCGGACTCGGATGGGATGCCCGCTCGACCACCGGCACCGACTTCGACCTCGACGCCAGCGCCATCGGTGCGGGTGCCGACAAGAAGGTCGTGTCGGACCAGCACTTCGTGTTCTTCAACAACCTGCGCTCGCCCGACGGCTCGATCGAGCACATCGGTGACAACACCACCGGTGAGGGCGAAGGCGACGACGAGGTGATCAACGTCAACCTGGCGGCGGTCCCCGCGAACATCGAGAGCATCCTGTTCCCCGTCTCGATCTACGACGCCGAGACGCGTTCGCAGTCGTTCGGTCAGGTCCGCAACGCGTACATCCGCGTCGTCGACCAGGCCAACGGCAACGAGCTCGCCCGCTACGACCTGTCCGAGGACGCGTCGACCGAAACCGCTATGGTTTTCGGCGAGCTGTACCGCCACGGCGCGGAGTGGAAGTTCCGTGCCATCGGCCAGGGCTACGCGTCCGGGCTGGCCGGTATCGCCCGCGACTACGGCGTCAACGTCTGACGGTCGTCCAGTTCCCCAGCCGGGGGAGGGTGTCACGGCCGTGACACCCTCCCCCGGTGTTCGTCCCCTGCAGTAACCACCCTGCATGCCCACTAGAGAAAGGCCACGCTTCGTGGTTCTGCGAATATTCGGTCTCTCCTTCGCCGTGACGGTGATCTCCCTCATCGTCGCCGCGATCTACGGAGGCCCCCAGGCCGTCCTCCTCGTGCTGATCCTCTCGATCCTCGAGATCTCGCTGTCCTTCGACAACGCCGTCATCAACGCCACCGTCCTGCGCCGCATGAGCGACTTCTGGCAGAAGATCTTCCTCACCGTCGGCATCGTCATCGCGGTGTTCGGCATGCGCCTGGTCTTCCCCCTCGTCATCGTGTGGCTGGCCTCCGGCCTCGGCCCCGTCGCCGCACTCGACCTGGCCCTCAACCCGCCCGCCGACGGCGCCGCGTACTTCCCCGACGGCAGCGCCAGCTACGAAACCCTGCTCACCGACGCGCACCCGCAGATCGCGGCGTTCGGCGGCATGTTCCTGCTGATGCTGTTCCTCGGCTTCATCCTCGAAGAGCGCGAGATCACCTGGCTGTCCTGGCTGGAGAAGCCCCTCGCCCGCGCAGGCAAGCTCGACCAGCTGGCCGTCATCCTCGCCGGCGTGCTGCTGCTGATCACCGCCGCCTACATCGCCCCCGAGGACACCGTGTCCACGGTGATGATCGCCGGCGTCCTCGGCATGGTCACCTACATCGCCGTCAACGGTCTCGGTGAACTGTTCAACACCCCCGAGGAAGACGCGGACGGCGTCGCCGTCGAAGGATCCACCGGCGGGCCGAGCGCGCTGGCCAAGGCCACCGGCAAGGCCGGGTTCTTCCTGTTCCTGTACCTCGAGGTCCTCGACGCGTCGTTCTCCTTCGACGGTGTCATCGGCGCCTTCGCGATCACGTCCGACCCGATCATCATCGCCCTCGGCCTCGGCTTCGTCGGCGCGATGTTCGTCCGTTCCATCACCGTGTTCCTGGTCCGCAAGGGCACCCTCTCGGACTACGTGTACCTCGAGCACGGCGCCCACTGGGCCATCGGCGCACTGGCCGTGATCCTGCTCGTGTCCATCGGCTACCACGTCAACGAGAACGTCACCGGCCTCGTCGGTGTCGCCCTCATCGGCGCCGCGTTCATCTCCAGCATCGTCCGCAACCGCAAGGCCGCCGCGGCGGTCGGCGAAGCGGCAGACGACGTGGACGAGCAGAAGTCGGTGTCCGTCGGCTAGGTTCTGCCTGTACTCACATCCAGCGGCAGTGCACGTGACTCGGTCACGGGCACTGCCGCTCGACACTGGAAAGGGCACCATGGGGCGGCTGCTCGACAAGTCGAAGAAGGTGGTGGAGGCGCAACTCGCCGGAACCACCATCCGGGCGATTCAGGGTTCGATGATCGCCTACGAGGGCAATGTCAGTTTCAAGTCGGCAGGCTTCGGTGGCGGCGACGGTGTCCTCGCCGGAATGAAGCGGCGTGCCACGGGCGAGGCGCTGTCGCTGATGGAATGCTCCGGCCACGGTGTCGTGTACCTCGCGGTGGGCGGGCAGTACGTCTCGGTCGTCGACCTGGCGAACGAGACCCTGCAGGTGGAGTCGCAGCAGCTTCTCGCGCTGAGCGGCAACCTGAACACCAACGTCACGTTCACCGGACTGCGTGGCGGAGTCGGCGGTCAGGGCCTGTTCACCACGACCGTCTCCGGTCAGGGTCAGGTGGCCCTCCTGTCCGCGGGCGGACCGCTCATCCACCTCGAGGTGTCGCCGCAGTACCCCCTCGTGGTCGACCCCGACGCGTTCGTCTCGGCGCGCGGGCAGGTGACGCAGTCGTTCGTGACCGACGTGTCGTGGCGCAACGCCGTCGGCCAGGGCAACGGTGAGGCCTTCTCCCTCAAGTGGGACGGTCACGGCGTCGTCTCCATCCAACCGGCAGAGCGGTGAGCCCCATGGTCTTCTCGAAAGTGAACTCGAAGGTCGTCAAGGTCGACGTCGGCGCCGCAGGCGGAGTGGTGGCCCGCACCGGCGCGATGCTGTTCTACACCGGTCAGGTCCAGTTCTCGCCGCACCAGGTGCCCGGTTCCCAGTCGATGGCGGGCATGGGCGGATTCACCCGGATGGCCGGACGCATGATGCAGGGCGAGCACGAACGCACGATGCTGGCGCAGGGGCAGGGCGAGGTGCACTACGGCCACGCCGGGCTCGAGGTGCACGTCGTCGACATGTCGCAGGGCGGTGCCCTGTGCGTCGAGGCGTCGCGGCTGCTCGCTCACAATGCGGGACTGCAGAGTTCGGTGGTCTCGGTGGTGAGTCAGGGCGGCGGCGGCGGGCGCGGCATGCTCGGCGCGCTGCGCGGTGCGGCGGCAGGCGCCCTGTCCGGCACCGGCATGTTCACGACGCAGCTGTCCGGGTACGGGTCGGCGGTTCTGCTCGCGCACGGCGGTTTCATCGAACTCCCGGTCGGCGGACCGAATCCGGTGTTCGTCGACCCCGACGCGTTCGTCGGCACGTACGGGAGCGTCCAGGTGGAACTGAAATCCGCCGTCGGCTGGCGCGAGGCCATGGGCCGCGGCGTCGGGGAAGCGATGCAACTGCAGTGCACCGGTCAGGGAATCGTCTACGTTCAGGCCTCGGAGGAGAAACTGTGACCGCCATCCACAATCCGTCGACGCTCGGCGCCAGCGACAACATTCCCGACAACAGCTACGCGTTCTGCATCGACCTCACCGCACCCTGGTTCATCCGCAAGGGTGCGATGATCGCCTACTACGGCCAGATGCAGTTTCAGGCGCTGACCCACGGATTGCACGGCGCCGCACTGCACATGGTCGCCAACCAGTTCTCGGCGCCGTTGTACATGGGCGACTACGCGGTGGCCGAAGGATTCGGGAAACTGATCATCGGCGACCGCGGGTACGACATCAACTCGTACGACCTCGACGACGGCAACCTCACGATCCGGGCATCGAATCTCCTTGCGTTCGAACCGGGTCTGTCGCTGAACCAGTCCATCGTGCCGGGATTCCTGACACTCATCGGGACCGGAAAGTTCCTGGCGTCGTCCAACGGTCCGGTGATGTTCGCCGAACCGCCGCTGCGGATCGACCCCGAGGCCCTCGTCGGGTGGGCCGACTGCCCGTCCCCGAGCCACCATTACGACCAGGGGTGGATCAGCAATTTTCTCGCCGCGGGCGCCCACATGATGGGCATCAACTCCGGGGAGGAGCGGCAGTTCGACTTCACCGGCGCCGGAACGGTTCTGATCCAGTCCAGCGAGAAGGTTCTCAGCGACACCCATGTCGTGCGCAGCATCGAGGGCCAGATCCACGGGATCACGCCGAGCGGTCTGCAGCGACTCAACGGGGTGATCTCCGCCAAGCTGGCGGAGCAGCCTCGCTGACGTGCAGGAGATTGCCAGGCTGAGCGGAGAGTTGTGGCAGGGACGGGGAGCAATCTGATCTGTGTCAGGAAGTCCTGACGCCGCATCCGATTCGTTCCAGGAGGAACCGCATGAAGTCTGTCGTGACCAAGGCCGTCGCAACCGGTGGTATCGCCCTCGCAGCACTCGGCATCGGAGCCGGCGTTGCCAGCGCCGACCCGGTGGGCCACAACCCCGTCCCCGCCCAGCAGCAGCAGGCACCGCAGCCCCAGCCACAGCAGCAGCACGCTCCGCAGCAGCAGGAGCACCAGCAGGCGCCGAGCCCGCACGGATTCTGGTTCTTCGGCACCTGGGTTCCCCTGCCCTGATCTGCGTCCCCTCACAGGACGAAGGTGCCCTTCGACGCTCCCACGGCGCCGAAGGGCACCTTCGAATTTCTACCGCGCGTGGTGCTACCGGGTGGGCCGCATACTCGGATTGGGGCCGAGCGTGATCGTCCGGGTTCTCGGCAGCAGCCCGATCTCCTTCCACCCCGCGGTCAGCGTGATCGTCCCCGATTCCGGGTAGTCGCTGATCCAGTAGTGCGGCGCGGAGTGATATTCGGACGCGTCGGCGGCCGCGGTAGTCGACGTCGAATGCGGGTGACGGGCGTCGGCGACGCCCTCCATGTCGTCGACCCGGACGTTCACCGCGAGATACGACCACCGCGCCGAGGGATCGTCGGGATCGTCGAGCGGACGCGTCTCGTGACGCGCCAGATCAGCGGATCTGCCTCGCGCCGTCAACTCGATGCGCAACAGCATGCCCTTCGGGTGGGCGACGACCTCCGACAGGCGCAGGGTCACATCGCGGCTCGTCACGAGCTCGACCGGCCCGTGCACCACGATTCCCTCCGTGGCAGGCGGTGGTGCCGCCGGCCACCGCCTCTTGCGCATGACTCAATCGTCCCACCGGCTCCGATCGGCTGCCACAGCTACGTTCCGCGCACTCAGGGCAGCTGGGCCATGCCGTACACGTTCGTCGCCCGGACCCGGAGCACCTGCCTGCGCTCGGACACCATCGCGCGGCGGAAATCCTCCCAGTCGTCGTGCTCTTTCCCCGCCGCCAGCCGGAACACCTCGACGAGTTCGTCCGCCGCCGCGTCGTGCGGGTCCGCCACCACCGCGCTCAGTTCCGCGTCGCCCTCCACCACCGCGTAACTCCAGAAGTCGGTCGCGCTGACGTGCAGCGACACCCGAGGGTCCCGCGCGGCGTTGCGGGTCTTGGCCCGATCCGCCGTCACCGACACCCGCGCCGTCTGCGTGTCGGGATCCCAGGCGTAGATCACGTTCGACAACTGGGGGCGTCCGTCGCGTTTGACCGTCGCGAGGACCGCCCGGTTGTGTGTGGCGACGAGGTCGAGAAGTGGACGCCGGTCGTCTTTCGCATCGAGACTCATGCCTCACCCAACCACGGACGGCGAAGAGGTGTTCCCGTTCTTCCCCGGGATCGGTGTGATCGGACTCCCCCTGGCGATCCGCGGCGCTCCTACCGACGAGTAGGGCGGCTGCTTCGGAAAACATTGGCCGGTAACGTGTTCCAGGACGTTCCCGGCTACTCACCGGTACGCATTCCCGGGTGGGATCCGCCGTTTTTCTCGGGTACGCTCTCGTGATCCCGAGCCGGAAGGACCACACGTGAACGACTCATATCTCGTCATCGGCGAAACCACCGTGGCCCGACGGGTCTGCGCATCCCTTCGCGAAAGGGACTTCGACGTCCGCCATCTCGTCGCCCCCGACGACGACGAGCTGCGCCTGGCGATGGCGGACGAACCGCGCGGGATGGCGGTCCTGGTGCGCGACGACGTCGTCGCGCTGCGGTACGCGCTGGCCGCCGCGCACATCTCGGCGTCGATCCCGTTGGTGGTGACGATCTTCGACCGCACCGTCGCGGACCAGCTGTCCCACCTGCTCCCGCAATGCACGGTGACGTCACCGGCAGACCTCGCCGCGCCCACGCTCGCCGGCCCGTGCCTGGATCCCGAACTCGTCGCGGCCCGGCACGCGGGTGAGCACATGCTGACGGTCCGGATGATCGACGGCCACCTCGAGGGCGCGCACGTCGACCTGCCCCGGCGGAACTGGTGGCACACGGTGGCGACCGGTGCGACGGGTCTGCTGCGGTCGCACGACATCGGTACGCGCATCCTGCTCGGTGGGCTCGCCGGACTCCTCACCGTCCTGTTCGCCGACTGGCTGTGGCTGATCCTCGGTCAGCACGTGGCGCCGCTCGAGGCGTTCAACGAAGCGGTCCGCGTGGTGACCACGGTGGGTCCGGGAGCCGACACCCACGGCAGCCCCGCCTACGCCGTGTTCGCGTCGGTGGCGATGCTCTTCACCGTGGTGTTCACCGCCATGTTCACCGCCGGCATCATCGAACGCCTGCTCGGCCCCCGGCTGGTCGGCCTGGTGGGCAGCCGGGTCCTGCCCCGATCGGGGCACGTCATCGTCGTGGGTCTCGGTCAGGTCGGACTCCGGCTGTGCCGGGAACTGCAGGCGCTCGGGGTCGCGGTGGTGGGCGTCGAGCGCGACCCCCACGCCAAAAACCTGCGACTCGTCCGGGCGATGAACATCCCGACGGTCGTTGGCCACGGTGGCGACCGCGAACTCCTCGAACGACTGGGTGTGCGCCGCGCGCTGGCGCTGGCCGCCGTCGGCTCCGACGACCTCGACAACATCGCCGTGTCCGTGGCAGCGCAGGCCCTCTCCCCCGGACTGCGCCTGGTCCTGCGGGCCGGTGAGCAGGAGGCCATCGCGGAGACGAGGTCGCTGCTGCGGCTCGGGATCATCCGCGACGTCACCAGCCTCAGCGCCACGTACGTGGTGGCCGAGCTGATCGGCCTGCACCCACAGGGCGTCGTGGCGGACGGCAGCCACCTCTACCTGGAGGTGGCGACCGCGGACACGTCCGAGCCCGTCTTCACGGAACTGCCCGTGTCGCCGCGGATGAGCTGCCGCCACCTCGTCACCGCGTAGCGACCTAGCCGGTCACTGCCAGCGCGTCGATCTCGACGAGCATGACCTCGTGCGGGAGATCGACGAAAACCGTGGTGCGGCACGGCAGCTGACCACTCGGGACGTTCTCCGCGATGAACTCGCCGTACACGTCGTTCATCGCCGCGAAGTCGTCCCGGGTGGTGAGGTAGACCCGGAACATCAGCACGTCCTCCACACTCGCACCGCCGGCCTCGAGGATCGCCTTGACGTTCTCGAGAGTACGGCGGGTCTGCTCGCGCACGTCGCCTTCGGCGATGTACTTGTTCGTGACGGGGTCCATCGGGCCCTGCCCCGACACCTGGAGCATGTTGCCCTTCTTGATGCCCTGGCTGAACGTGTGCGCGGGGGCGGGGGCGCCTTCGGTGCGGATGACGGTGGTGTCGGACATATCGATTCTCCTGTGTGTCGTTACTTTTCGGGTGGACGGGGGACGGTCAGGGCTGGGCGCGGTATCCGCAGTCGCGGGAGATCCGCGCTCCCACGGCCTGGAGGGGTTCGAGCAGGTCGAGGACGCGTTCGTAGCTGAGGACGACGTCGGGCACCGAGACCGAGACGGCGGCGACGACGCGGCCGGACGCGCCGCGGATGGGCACTCCGATGCAGTTGACGGACGGCTCGTTCTCCTCCTGATCGTGTGCCCAGCCCTGCTCGCGGACCAGGCGGATCTCCTCGAGGTAGCGTTCGGGCGTCGTGATCGTGTTGGCCGTGCGCGACGAGAAGTCCATCGAGTCGACGACGGTCCGCAGTTCCGAATCCGGCAGGTCGGCGAGGATCACCTTCGCGACCGCGGTCGAATTGAGATTGGCGCGCAGCCCGATTCGCGAATACATCCGGATCTGATCGTGCGATTCGAGTTTGTCGATGTACACCACGTCGCCGCCCTCCATCGCCGCGAGGTGCGTGGTGCGACCATATTCGCGGTTGAACGCGACGAGGTGCGGTGACGCGATGCGCCGCACCTCCCGCTGATCGGTGGCCTGCGCGGCGAGTTCGAAGATGCGGGAACCGAGGTGGTACTGGTTGCTGTTGTCCCGGAACGTGAACCGCTCGTCTGACAGCGTTCGCAGCAGCCGCAGCACCGTGGTCTTGTGGACTCCGGTCGATTCGGCCAACTGGTCGAGGTTGGCGGGGCCGTTGCCGAGTTGCACCAGCAGGTGCAGGGCGCGGGAGACACTCTGACTCATCCGTTCACTCCACTTCCTCGGAGGGCGAAGCCGTCGGCGGTGACGCTCGTTGCCGCCCAGTCTGATTCGGAACAGTGCAGCAGCGCGTCGAGCAGAGCGGCGGGCGGCGGGGGCGCCGAGTCGGCGGCGACTGTCAGGGTCGCGGCGGCACCGATGTGCCCGCGGCGCAGGCAGCGCGCCTGATCCTCGCCGCGCACGACACCGCTGAGATATCCGGCGGCGAACGCGTCGCCCGCGCCGACGGGTTCGACGACGTCGACGCGGAGCGCGGGAACGGCGATGCTGCGACCACTGCGGTCGACTGCGAGGGCCCGGTGCGCGCCGTCCTTGACGACGACGGTGGCGGGCGCCGGCAGGATCAACCGCAACTCGTGCGGATCCGCGGTGCCCAGCACGCGCAGGGCCTCGTCCGCGCCGACGAGCACCAGATCGGCGAGATTCGCCAGTTCCACGACCATCCGCGGGTCGCCGTCCGGCCACAGTTGTTCACGCCAGTTGACGTCGAAGCTGACGACTCCGGAGATCCCCGGCCGGTCGCGGAGCAGTCTCCGCATCAGGGCGAGGCACGAATCGGACAGGGCCGGTGTGATTCCACTGCAGTGGACCACGGCGGCGCGGCCGAACAGTTCCGCGACCGCCGGCCGGTCGAGGAATCCGGGGTCCATGGCCGACGCCGCCGAACCCGCCCGGGAATACAGGCTGTCGGTGCGCGGCTCGCCGTGCTCGTCGAGGGCGGTGGTCTTCGAGTAGTGACCGGTGGGCCGCGCGGGGTCGACCTCGATCGCACGGTCGTCGACACCCCGCGCCTGCAGTTCGGTGCGGATGAGGGTGCCGAACTCGTCGTCGCCGAGCCGTCCGACCCACGCAGCCGGGACACCGAGCGCGGCGAGACCCGCGGCGACGTTCGCCTCCGCGCCGGCGAGGTGGAGCGTCGAGTCCGGAGCCACCAGGACCATCGCCTCACCGAGGCACGCGACACCGGACTCGGGGGTGGGGGTCGATTCCTGCACTTGTTACCTCTGCGACTGCTCGGACCGGCACGGCGGTTGGGTTTCGAGAGCCCTCGCCGCGGTGATGCGTGCCGCATCGGACCGTTGACGATGACCCAGCCCAATGCTAGACATAGGAGACGCAAAAACGCAATCACCGTTGCATAGAGCGCAACGTAGCACTTCACGGCCCTTCTTTTGAAGCCGGCCAGCCCCACAGAACCCCGAACGACAGGATCGACGATGACGATCAGCGGAACGGACGCACTCGATTCCGGCGCCTTGGCGGAGCTCGACGAGCTGCGCCTGTCCGACGTGGACAAAGCCCTCCCCTCCGCGGCGAACGGCCAGACCAAGGCCGAGTTCCTCGCCACCCGGCCGAGGCTGTCCGCGTTCAGCACCCCGGTGATGGTGCTCGACGAGACGGCCATCGCCGGCAACCTCGACACCATGGCAGCGTGGTGCCGGGCGCACGGAGTCGACCTCGCTCCGCACGGGAAGACGACCATGTCCCCGGTGCTGTGGGACCGGCAGATCCGCGGCGGCGCGTGGGGGATCACGCTCGCGAACTTCGGTCAGCTCCGGGTGGCGGTGCGATTCGGGGCGCGCCGGGTGCAGATCGCGAACTCGCTCGTGGACCCGACCGCCCTGCGGTGGCTGGCCGAGCAGATGGAAGCGGACCAGGAACTCGAAGTCCTGATGTGGGCCGACTCCCCGCAGACGGTCGACGCGATGACCGCGGCACTCGCCGACGTCACGGTGGTCCGGCCGCTGCCCGTGCTCGTCGAACTCGGCGGAGCGGGCGGCCGCACCGGCGCACGATCGGTGGACGAGGCCGTGGCGGTCGCCGAACGAATCGGGGAGATCCCCGCACTGCAATTGGCCGGCGTCTCCGGCTACGAGGGGGCGCTCGCCCACGACGCCTCCGAGGAGTCCCTCGCCCGGGTCCGGGCGTACCTCCGGTCGATGGCCGAACTGCACCGCAGGCTCGAGGCCGAGGGGCGCTACCCGGAAGGTCGGGACGTCTACGTGACCGCAGGCGGCAGTGCCTATTTCGACGTGGTCGCGGAAGTGCTCGCCGAACTCGCGGGCGGCAGAACCAAAGTGGTGGTCCGCGCCGGCGCGTACATCATCCACGACGACGGCTTCTACACCGGGATCACCCCGTTCGGCCGCGGCGGAGACGAGCAGGAACGTCGACTCACGTCGGCGATGCACACGTGGGCCCGGGTGGTGTCCCGCCCCGAGCCCGGCCTCGCTCTGCTCGACGCAGGCAAGCGCGACGTCCCGTTCGACGAGGGACTGCCCACCGCGCAGGCCGTCGCCGGCGCGCTCGGGGCGGCGCCGCAGCCCCTCGTCGGCGCCGAAGTGACCGCCGTCAACGACCAGCACGCGTTCCTCCGGCTCGATCCCGCACGGCCCGAACACGATCTGCGCGTCGGCGACGTCGTCCGGCTCGGTCTCTCCCACCCGTGCACCGCCTTCGACAAGTGGCGGTGGATACCCGTCGTCGGTGACGACTCCGACGATCCCGTCGTCGTCGACCTGATCCGCACCTTCTTCTGATCCCCCGCCGAGGACTCACACCATGACCACTCTGATCCGTTCCGCCACCGTCGTCGACGGGTCGGAGGCGCCGCGGTACCGCGCCGACGTGCTCGTCGACGGAGACCGGATCGCCGATATCCGGCCCGAGGCAGATCACTCCGCGACCGAACTCCCCGCCGCGGTTCGTGTGATCGACGCCGACGGCCTGGTGCTCGCGCCCGGATTCATCGACATGCACGCCCACTCGGACCTGCAGATCCTGCTGAACCCCGAGCACCCGTCGCGGATCACGCAGGGAGTCACCACCGAGGTACTCGGTCAGGACGGACTGTCCTACGCACCGGTCACCGACGACGTCCTCGCCGTGGTCCGGCGCAAGATCGCGGGATGGAACACCGATCCCGAGGGCTTCGACTTCTCCTGGCGGAGCGTGGGTGAGTACCTCGACAGGCTCGATCGCGGGATCGCCACCAACGTCGCGTATCTCGTCCCGCACGGGGTGGTCCGGGCGCTGGTAGTGGGCTGGGACGATCGCCCGGCGACGCCGCCGGAGATCGCAGAGATGCAGCGGATCGTGGCGCAGTCCATGGTGGAGGGCGCCGTCGGGTTGTCCGCGGGGCTGACCTACACGCCGGGGATGTACGCGGACAACGAGGAGTTGCTGGCACTGTGCCGGACCGTCGCCGAGTACGGCGGCTACTTCTCCCCGCACCACCGGTCGTACGGCGCCGGGGCCATGGAGGCCTACGCCGAGATGGTGGACCTGACGTCGCGGGCCGGGTGCGCGCTGCATCTCGCGCACGCCACCCTGAACTTCGGACCCAACAAGGGCCGCGCCCCGGAACTGCTGGCCCTGCTCGACTCGGCCGTATCCGCCGGTGCGGACATCAGTCTCGACACCTACCCGTATCTTCCCGGCGCCACCACGCTGTCGGCGATCCTGCCGAGTTGGGCGTCGGCGGGCAGCATGGAGCAGACCCTCGACCGGCTCCGGGATCCCGTTGCCCTCGAACGCATCCGGGAGCATCTCGAGGTCACCGGATCCGACGGCTGCCACGGCGTGATCGCCGAGTGGCACACCCTCGAGATCAGCGGCGTGCAGAACCCGGAACTCGACGCCTACGTCGGGAAGACGGTCGCGGACATCGCCGCCGAGGAGAACCGCGACCCCTTCGACGTGTGCATCGACATCCTGGTCCGCGACCAACTCGGCAGCGGCATTCTGCAGCACGTCGGGCACGAGGAGAACGTGCGCGCGATCATGCAGCACCCCCGGCATACCGGCGGCAGCGACGGACTGCTGGTCGGCGCGAAACCGCACCCCCGCGGCTGGGGAACGTTCGCACGCTACCTCGGGCACTACTGCCGCGACCTCGGCCTGATGTCCCTCGAGGAGTGCGTCGGTCACCTCAGCGGCCGCGCCGCGACCCGGTTGCGGCTCGTCGACCGCGGATTCGTCCGCCCCGGATACGCCGCCGATCTGGTGCTGTTCGATCCGGACACGGTCGGCGACACCGCGACCTACGCCCGGCCACGTCAGGCTGCGACCGGTTTCACTCACGTATTCGTCCGCGGCCACCTCGCCCTCGAGGACGGCCGCCTCACCGGCGCGACCGCCGGAAGAGCGTTGCGCCGCGAAGAAGGAGGAGCAGTCCGATGACCGAGATCGACATTCTGCGGGCCGACCGGGTCCTGACGGTGGTGCGCGCGGAGACCATCCCCGACGCCGCCGACCTGTGTCACGCGCTCGCGGAGGGCGGGATCCGGACGGTCGAGTTGACGTTCACCACCCCCGACGTGCTCCATCACCTCGGCCGCGCCGCCGACGCCGCCGCCGCGGCGGGCAGCATCCTCGGCGTCGGAACCGTGATGACCGGCGACCAGGCCGCGGCCGCGATCGACGCCGGCGCCCGCTTCCTCGTCACCCCCGGCATCCGCCCGGACGTCGCGAAAGTCGCCACGGGACGGTCGATTCCCGTCTTCCTCGGCGCGTTCACCCCCACCGAGGTGGCGATGGCCGTCGACCTCGGATCCGCCGCGGTCAAGATCTTCCCCGCCAAGCGACTCGGCCCCGGCTACCTGTCCGACCTGCACGGCCCGTATCCCGGCGTGGAACTCCTGCCGTCGGGCGGGATCAACGATGCCAACGCCCGCGAGTTCCTCGACGCCGGCGCACTCGCCGTGTGCGCCGGCACCAGCGTCGTCCCACCGTCCAGCGTCGCGGCAGGCAACTGGACCGACATCACCGACCGCGCCCGCGCGTTCGTCACCGCGCTCTCGGCCTGAGCACCCTTCCCCTTCTCCCTGGAGACGCAATGACGTCGTTCGTCGACTGGCTGCAGCACGACACAGCCGGACTCCTCACTCTCGCAGCGATATCCATCGCCGTGCTGCTGGTCCTCATCATCAAACTCAAGCTCGAGCCGTTCATCGCGCTGATCGTCGTCGGCGTCGGCGTCGCTCTCATCGCGGGAGTGTCGGTGGTCGAACTGGTCGGCACCCCGACGTCGGCGGCCGACTCCATTCTGGAGAAGGGCTTCGGCGGGATCCTGGGGCACATCACTCCGATCATCGGCCTCGGCACCGTCCTCGGCGCGATGATGGAACGCTCCGGTGGCGCCGACGTGCTGACGGAGCGACTGCTGAAGTTGTTCGGGCCCAAGGGCGCACCGCTGGCGATGGGTGTCACCGGTCTCGTGCTCGGCATCCCCGTCTTCTTCGACATCGGCATCTTCATCCTCGCCCCGCTCGTGTACGTGGCGGCCAAGCGCGGCGGCAAGTCGCTGGTGATGTACGCGATGCCGATGCTCGCCGGCCTGTCCATGACGCACGCGTTCCTGCCCCCGCACCCGGGCCCCGTCGCCGCGGCCGGTCTGCTGCACGTCGACATGGGCTGGATCATCATCATGGGCCTCGCGTGCGGTATCCCCGCCTGGTTCGTCAGTGGCGTCGTCTGGGGTACCTGGATCGGCAAGCGCGTGATCATCGAGGTGCCGGACGAGTTCATCCCGGAGGAGCCGGACGAGTTCAACCCGGAGGAGGGGGACAGGAACCCGCCGCTCTGGCTGATCTCGTTCATCATCCTCGTGCCGATGGTGCTGATCCTCGGTGCGACGGTCGGCAACGTGGTGCTCGACGAGGGCACCGCCCTGTCGGTCCTGATCTTCCTCGGCACCCCGACGATCGCGTTGACCATCGCCGTCCTGCTGGCGCTGTACCTGCTCGGCATCCGCCGCGGAATCTCCGCGCAGGAGATCGGCGGCATGTCCGCGGCCGCACTGAAACCGGTCGGCATGATCCTGCTCGTCGTCGGCGCAGGCGCGTTCTTCGGTGCGGTCCTGCGCGCCACCGGAGTCGGGCAGGCCCTCGCCGATTCGATGGACGCCCTCGGGCTTCCGGTCATCCTGTCCGCGTACCTGATCAGCTGCGCACTGCGCATCGCCCAGGGTTCGGCGACCGTCGCCATCGTCACCACCGCAGGCGTCATCGAACCGTCCATCGCCGCGGGGAACTACACCTCCGCGCAGATCGCCCTGATCGTCATCGCCGTGTCGGCCGGATCCATCATCGCCAGCCACGTCAACGACGGCGGATTCTGGATCGTGTCACGGTATTTCAACATGTCGGTGAAAGACACCCTGAAGACGTGGACGGTGCTCGAAACCATCCTCTCGATCGTCGGCTTCGCGATGGCCTCGCTGATCTGGGTGCTCGTCTAGCTGCCGGACTCCGCGTCGCGCAGCACCCGCGCCGCCCCGACGAACGTCCGCACCTGCCCGTCGTCCCACACATGCGCGGGCACACCGCCGCCCAGCAGTGTGCGGACGAGGGCGGGGTCGTCGCCGATCGGCACGTCGCTGCCCGCGATCACGATGTTGCCGTACCGGCGGCCCTTCAGCATCGCGGGATCGGCGATCGCCGTCGTGTGCGGGAACACGCTGCCGATGGTCGCCGCCTCCCGGCGCGCGAGAACGAGGTCGCGGGTGTCGCCGCAGTTCACCACGTAGATCCCGCCGGGTGCCAGCACCCGCCGCACGTGCCCGGTGAACTCCGTCGTCGTCAACGATGCCGGAGTCGTGTTACCGGCGAACACGTCGCGGACGATCAGGTCGCGGCTCGACTCCGTCAACGTCTCAGTGACCGCCCGCGCCTCCCCCACCCGCAGTCGCAGCAGCGGGGCCCGCGGCAGGTCGAACCAGTCGCGGACCAGTTCGGCGAGCTTGCCGTCGAGTTCGACCACCACCTGCCGGGCGTCCGGATAGCGGGCGGCGAGATGTCGGGCGAGCGAGCAGGCGCCGCCCCCGAGGTGCAGGGCACGCACCCGCTGATCCGTGCTCCAGTGCGAGGCGACCAGTTCGGCGATCCACCGCATGTACTCGAAGTCGAGGTACGTGGGGTCAGACAAGTCGATGTGCGAACTCTCGACGCCGTTCACCTTCAGCACCCAGCCGTGCGGGTTGACGTTGTCCACGGCGAGTTCGCACGTCCCCGTGTCGATCGGGTACACGCCGGGCACCGGACCCCCGTCGGATGTCCCGGCAGCCCGACCGCCGCGCTGCCTGCCCATCGTCCGTCTTCCCTACTGCTCGCGCCGCCCACTCGCGTCTGCTGCGAGAATCGTCCTCCCACGATACCGGTCCGCCCCGCGGGTGCCCTACCGTGGAGATGCGCACGAGAAGGGAAGACGATGGAACCTCAGGAAGTCGACTTCGCGCACACCGAGGGCGCGGCGAAGCGGCGACGCGAGAAGGCGATGGGACTCGCACGGTACGTGTGGGATCGCGGGATCAGCGGTCAGGAACTGCTCGACCTCACCGACAGCACGCTGCGCAAACTCGCCCGGGCGGCCGGGTCCAACCCGCCGAGCACCATGGAAACCTGGCTCACCGTCGTCGAACTGCTCGAGCAGAAGACGGACTGGGCGCAGCGCCACCCCGACCATCCCGCCGCCACCCCGGTGCACCGCGACGAGAAGATCATGTGGGTCACGCCGCCGGTCCAGCCCTGGACGTGACCGCCCCCGTGAGTACTTGTTAACCGCCGGCGGTTAACAAGCACTCACGAGATCTCTAGTACTTGATCGTCGGACTCCCCCGGATCGCCGCGGCCGTCGCGGTTGCTGGTGCTGAACCAGACGGCGCCGTCGGGTGTCGCGACTACGGTCCGCAGCCGGCCGTATTCGCCCTCGAACAGCGACTGCGGTTCACCGAGCGCACCGTCTGCGCCGACCGGGATCCGCCACAGTCGTTCGCCGCGCAGCGCCGCGACCCACAGCGCGCCGTCGTGGAAGGCGAGACCGGACGGCGACGCCTCGCCGGTGGACCATTGGATCACCGGGTCGACGAAGCCCGCCTCGCCTGCCCGTCCCTCGACCTCCGGCCATCCGTAGTTGCCGCCGGGTTCGATCAGGTTCAGCTCGTCCCAGGTGTTCGCGCCGAACTCGGTGGCCCACAGCCTGCCGGCGGCGTCCCACGCGAGGCCCTGCACGTTGCGGTGCCCGAGCGACCACACGGGTGATCCGGGAGTCGGATTGTCGGCCGGGATCGATCCGTCGGGGTCGATGCGCAGGATCTTGCCGCCGAGCGAGGACGGGTCCTGGGCGCGCGGCCGGTCGCCGGCTTCACCGGTGGCGACGTACAGCTTGCCGTCCGGGCCGAACGCGATCCGGCCGCCGTCGTGGATCGATCCGGCGGGGATGCCGGTGAGGATCGGGACCGGCTCGCCGAGGCCACGGCCGTCGAAGCTCAGGGAGACCACCCGGTTGTCGTCGCCGGTGGTCAGGTATGCGTAGATTGTCCGATCCGTCGCGTAGTCGGGCGAGACGGCCAGGCCCAGCAGTCCCGATTCGCCCTGCGCCGACACACCGGGCACCTCGCCGATCACGGTGGTGCTCCCGTCCGCCTGCAGGTGCCGGATGGCGCCGCTGTCCCGTTCCGCGATCAGTGCCGTCCCGTCCGGCAGAAACGCTATCCCCCACGGCACGTCGAGGTCGGACGCGACGACGGCCGGCTCGCCCGCGGACGGCGCGGCGGCCGCACCGGTCGTCGACACCTGCGCCGAACTCCCCTCGGACTGGCAGGCCGCGCACGCGACGACCACCAGCGCCGCGGTGGCCGCGCAAAGTCGCTGTCCCATGGATGTCCTCCCGTCGCGCGACCGCACCCTGTCCATACTCCCCCAGGTGAGTGGCAAAGTGTCTTCGAGCACGCAATGCCACTCACATGGGGAGGTGACGGCCGGCAGCCCTCGCCCTCGAATATTGCGCAGCAGGCGGCGGCCGGTGCCTAGACTCGAACCATGGCCACGTCTTCCCGAGCCGGTAGGACCACGGTGATCGATGCCCGACGCTCGGCCGGTAAGGCCGCACGCGAATCGCTTTCCCGCAAAGCGCAGGGCGCATTCGCCCTTCCGGAGCGCGACCCGGTGGCGGTGATCGAAGAGCAGAACACCACCCGGCTGCAGTCCCTCGTGCCGATCCGGGTCGGACGGATGCTCGAGTCACCGTTCGCGCTGTACCGCGGGTCGGCCGCGATGATGGCGCACGATCTCGCCGACTCACCGGTCACCGGGTGTCAGGTCATCGCCTCGGGCGACGCGCACCTCGCGAACTTCGGGCTGTTCGCCTCACCGGAACGCCGGATGCTGTTCGACCTCAACGACTTCGACGAGGCATATCCGGCACCGTGGGAGTGGGATGTGCGCCGGCTCGCCGCGAGCGTGTGGATCCACGGGCGCGCCAACTCGTACACCGAGCCGCAGTGCGCCGACGCCACGGGCGCCGCCGTCCGCTCGTACCGCAACACCCTGAGGACATTGTTCCGGCTGACCGCCACGGAGCGGTACTACTTCCAGGAGGAGACGGACGTCCTCGAGCACGACGCGGGCGCGCAGCAGCAACAGATCCGGGCGGTCACCGAGAAGGCCCGCAAGCGGACGTCCGACCAGGTCCTCCGGAAGCTGACCACCATGGAGGAGGACGGCAAGCCGTACATCGTCGACCAGTTCCCCGTCATCCGACATTCGACGAAATACGACCTGGACCGCATCACCGAGTTGTACCGCTTGTATCTCGACACCCTGCGCGCGGACGTTCGACTGTTGCTGACGCAGTACGAGGTGGTCGATTACGCGATGCGCATCGTGGGTGTGGGCAGCGTCGGAACCCGCTGCTGGTTGCTGCTGCTGCAGGGACCGGCAGGCGAGCCGCTCTTCCTGCAGGCCAAGGAGGCACCGCGGTCGGTTCTGGAGACGCACGGGAAGGTCGCGACCGCACCGGACTCGATCATTCGCGCGGTCGCGGAGAAGGGCCAGGGCTCCCGCGTCGTCGGCGCGCAGCGAATTCTCCAGGCGCAGTCCGACCCGTTTCTGGGGTGGGTTCGCGACGTCGAAGGCGACGACGGACACCGGCGCGACTTCTACCTGCGGCAGTTCCGCGACATGAAGGGGTCCGTCGACCTGCAGACCCTGGAACCGGCGCAGTCGGTGAGGTATGCGGCGCTGTGCGGGACGATGCTCGCCCGCGCGCACAGTCAAAGCCCCGGATCAGCGTTCGTCGCCGGATATCTCGGCAACGGGGACACGTTCGACCTGGCGATCACCGCCTGGGCCCGCCTGTATGCGGACCAGTCCGAGAAGGATCACGACGCGCTGCGGGCGGCGGTGAAGGCGGGGCGGCTTCCCGCGGAGACCGGTCTCTAGACCGGTACCATGACGGCGTGTGCGAAACAGGTGGCTGCTGACGTGGCCGAGCAGCCGGCATCGGGTGAACGGTACTTCCTCGAGTCCCTGGACCGCGGTCTGAGCGTCCTCGAATGCTTCGACGCGGAGCACCGGGAGCGCACCCTGAGCGAGGTGGCGCAGAGCGTCGGGATCACCCGCTCCACGGCGCGCCGCATTCTGCTCACTTTGGTGGACAAGGGTTTCCTGCGTCTCGACGGCCGCAACTTCTCGCTCACACCCCGGGTGCTGCGGTTCGGTTTCTCGTATCTCGCCGCGCTGCGACTGCCGCAGGTCGCCGATCCGCACATCGAGGCTCTCGCGAAGGAACTGGGTGAGACCATCTCCGTCACCATCCTCGACGGCCCCGACGTGGTGTACGTGGCGCGGGTCCGCTCGCCTCGGATCATCCGCATCTCCATCACGGTGGGCATGCGCTTCCCCGCGTACGCGACGTCCACGGGGCGGGTGCTGCTGGCGGGTCTGTCGGCCGACGCCCTCGACGACTACCTGAAGACCACCACGTTCCAGTCGTTCACCCCGCAGACGATCTCGGACGCCGACCAACTGCGCACCGCGGTCGGGGAGGTCGCCGCGGACGGCTGGTCGATGTCGGAGAACGAACTGGAGGTCGGCATCCGCGGTGCGGCCGTTCCCATCCGCGACCGGTCGGGCGTCGTCGTCGCCGCCCTCAACTCCTCGCTGCAGGGCACCCAGTACACGCGCGCCGACGTCGAGTCGACGGTCGTGCCGAAACTCGTCGCGACGGCGGAGCGGATCGGTTCCGACCTGTCGTTGGGCTGACCGCCTACGCGGCGCGCCGGGACTGCTGCTCGACGAGCGTCAGCACGTGCGCGTACATGCGCTCGAAATCCGGTGCGACACCGGTGAACAGCTGGAACGCGTCGGCGGCCTGGAAGACGTTCATGCCTGCGCCGCCGAGGGTGGGCGCACCGAGCGCGCGGGCCGCCCGGATCAGTGGCGTCTCGATCGGCCGGTAGATCACGTCGGCGACCCACAGGTCGGGGCGCAGCAGTTTTGTGGGCACGGGGGTGCCGGGGAATCCGACCATGCCGATGGGGGTGGCGTTGATCAGACCGGACGCCTCCGCGAGCGGCCCGGCGATCTCCGAGGCCGGGACCGCGTCGACGACGCTGCCGGGAAACAATTTTCGCATCGTGTCCCGGCAGTGTTCGGCACGGTCGAGGTCGACATCGGTCACGGTGAGGTGCCCGGCGCCCCGGGTGAGCGCCGAGTAGGCGACGGCGACCCCGGCGCCGCCGGCCCCGATCTGCACGACCCGGTCGAGGCTCGCACCCGGCAGTTCACGGCCCAGGCTGCTGCCGAATCCGGACCAGTCCGTGTTGTGCCCGACGGCCCTGCCCCCGGTGAACACCACGGTGTTGGCGGCCTCGAGTCGCGCGGCGTCCGGCGACAATTCGTCGAGGTACGCCATCACCTGCTGTTTGTAGGGGTGGGTGACGTTGAGCCCGTCGAACCCCCACTGCCGTGCGAGGTCGATGATGCCCTCGACGGTGGCGGCCGCCCCGTGCAGACGCTCGAGGTCGAGGAGGCGGTACACGTAGTTCATGCCCTGCGCGTGCCCTTCGGCCTCGTGCAGTGCGGGTGAGAACGAACCGTCGATCCCGTCTCCGATGAGTCCGCAGAGCACCGACTGTGCTGCCATGACCGTCGCCTCCTCGTCTACCGGCTCAGTGCGCGTTCTCGAGCTTCGCGGCCGTGGCGGCGTCCGCCGCGTCGGCACTCGAATCGGGTTGGAGTCGCCACGCGATCACGGCGCTGACGACGCAGCCGCCTGCCAGGTACACGGCCACGAGGTGCCAGGACCCGCCGCTCGCGGTGACCAGGGCCGCTGCGATGAACGGGGTGAAGCCGCCGCCGATCGCGCTGGCCACCTGGTATCCGACGCCCGCACCGCTGTACCGGTATTCCGCCCCGAACATCTCGGTGAACAGCGGCTGCTGCACGCTGACGACCATGTCGTGCGAGATGTTGACGAGGAGCACGGCCAGGATGACGGTGCCGATCATCGATCCGTGCTCGAGGAAGATGAAGAACGGGAACGCGCATACCGCGCCGATCAGTGCGCCGAGGATGTAGACGCGGCGACGGCCGTGCTTGTCGGACAGCCAGGCGAACAGCGGGATGGTGCCGATACCGACGGCGCCGACGAGCAGACCGACGTTGAGCATGAAGTTGCGCTCCATCCCCAGTTCCTGGGTGGAGTAGCTGAGCGCGAACGTGGTCACGATGTACATGGAGAACAGTTCGGCGAAACGCAGGCCGATGATCTGGAGGAACGCCTTCGGGTGGTTGCGCAGTGCCTCGACGAGCGGGATCCGCTTCTTCTCCTCCGGGTTCGCCTCTTCGACCTTCTCTACCTTCTCGACGAATTCGGGGCTCTCCTGGACTCCGGCGCGGATCCACAGACCGATTCCGACCAGGACGACGCTGGCGATGAACGGAACACGCCAACCCCACTGGCTGAACGCGTCCTCGGTGGTCAGGTTGCTCATGAGCATGACGAATCCGGTGGCGAGGATGAGTCCGACCGAGTACCCGACCTGCACGCCGCTGCTGTAGAACGCCTTCTTCTTCGGCGGCGCACTCTCGACGGCCATCAGCGCGGCCCCACCCCACTCGCCACCGACGGCGAAGCCCTGGATGGCGCGCAACGCGACGAGCAGGGCCGGCGCCCACCAGCCGATCGACGCGAAGGACGGCAGCAGTCCGATCAGGGCGGTGCTCGTGCCCATGATCAGCACGGTGAGGATCAGCATCCGCTTGCGTCCGATGCGGTCGCCGTAGTGGCCGAACACCACGCCGCCGAGCGGGCGGAACAGGAATCCGACGCCGAACGTCGCGAACGCGGCGAGCGTTCCGATCGCCGGGCTGACGTTCGGGAAGAACTCCGAGTTGAAGGCCAGTGCCGCTACCAGGCCGTAGAGCAGGAAGTCGTACCAGTCGATGACCGCGCCGACGAAGCTGCTCAGCGCTGCTCTGCGCGCCTGCTTCTCGGCCGCCGGGGTGAAGGCGTGATCGCTCATTCCGATGTCCCGTCCAGGTTGATGCCGGACCCGGTGTTCGTATGCCGAACGCGTGTCCGCTGGTTGAATAATGTGACGGTAGCCATAGCGTTTCCGCGTTGTCAAGGCCGCGCAGATGCGTGGGTACTGCCGTTTCGTCTATCCCAGCCGCCCGAAATTCACCGAATCGGCAGTTCCGCGGCCGCCGCGGCTCGTCCACACTTTTTCGAATCAGCGACGCACATCACATCCGGAGTAGCGCCGAAGGGATTTCTCCATGTCAGGAACCACCGATCCGCAGCTTCAGCACACGCTGAAGAAGCGGCACCTCTCGATGATCGCTATCGCGGGGGTGATCGGAGCAGGCCTCTTCGTGGGCTCCGGGGTCGCGATCCGCGAGACGGGCCCCGGCGTTCTGGTCGCCTACGCACTCGCCGGCATCGTCGTCATTCTCGTGATGCGCATGCTCGGCGAGATGTCGACCGCCAACCCCGAGACCGGTTCGTTCTCCGCGTACGCGGACCAGGCGATCGGCCGGTGGGCGGGATTCAGCATCGGCTGGCTCTACGCGTGGTTCTGGATCATCGTCCTCGGCATCGAGGCGACGGCGGGCGCCGTCATCATGAACCGCTGGGTCCCCGACGTCCCGCAGTGGAGTTGGGCACTGATCCTGATGGTGCTGCTCACGCTGACGAACATCGCGTCCGTGAAGTCGTTCGGCGAGTTCGAGTTCTGGTTCGCGTCGATCAAGGTCGCGGCGATCGTCATCTTCCTGGGGCTCGGCATCCTCGCGATCTGCGGGTTCCTGCCCGGTGTCGAAGCACCCGGACTCACCAACCTCACCGGGCACGGGGGGTTCTTCCCCAACGGGGCCGGTGCCGTGTTTGCGGCAGTGCTCGTGGTCGTGTTCTCCTTCTTCGGCGCCGAGATCGCCACCATCGCGGCCGGTGAATCCGCGAACCCCGTCGCCGCGGTGCGCAACGCCGTGCGGTCCGTCGTGTGGCGCATCCTCATCTTCTACATCGGGTCGATCGCCATCGTCGTGACGCTTCTCCCCTGGGACGACGCCTCCGTCGCGCTGAGTCCGTACGTCGCGGTCATGGACTCGTTCGGCATCCCGGCGGCAGGCAACATCATGGACGTCGTCGTGCTCACGTCCGTGCTGTCCTGCCTGAACTCCGGCCTGTACACGGCGAGCCGCATGATCTTCTCGCTCTCCCGTCGCGGCGACGCCCCGGCCTCGCTGGCGAAGATCGGGTCGTCCGGCGTTCCGCGCCAGGCCGTGCTCGTCTCGACGGTCGTGGGATTCCTGACCGTGGGCCTGAACTACCTGTACCCGGACACCGTGTTCCTGTTCCTCGTCAACTCGTCGGGCGCGATCGCCCTGTTCGTGTGGCTGGCGATCTCGGTGTCCCAGCTGCGCATGCGTCGCCGCCTCGAGGCGGAGGGCAAGGACCTGACGCTGAAGATGTGGCTGTTCCCGTATCTGACGTGGTGCACCATCGCCGCCATCATCGCGCTCTGCATCGGCATGCTCGTGCTGCCGGAGACCAGGAGCCAGATGTACGTCTCGATGGGACTCGCCGCCGTGGTGGTCGGAATCGGGATCTACCGTCAGCGGACCCGCCGGGTCACCGACGAGGCGCCGGATCCCACGACTTCCGGCGAAGAAACGGTCGACGTCCGCCTCTGAACGCGGGTCGCTACACGATCAGCCCGCTGGGCCGACGCCGCAGCGGCGACGGTTCCTGCACCGGCATCTGATTCGGCGGAACCGGGTAGGGCGCACCGGCGTTGAGCGTTCCCGCGGCCACGTTGGGCCCGCACTGGGCGATCGCCGCCTGCAGGCGTGGCCCGGGATCGGTCATCGCGGGAACGCCGGCGTTCGGTGCCGACGAGAAGTCGAACGCGGACGTCATGTCGCCGACCGCGCCGCGACGCCAGTCGGTGAGGTTGGGGACGGGAACACCGAACCGCGTCTCGAGCAGTCTCAGTTGCGACGTGTGGTCGAACGTGTCGGACGCGACGAGTCCGCCGCGGCTGTACGGGGAGATGATCAGCGACGGCACCCGGAAACCGAGGCCGATCGGGCCCGGATTGTTCTCGCTCTCCGACACCGTGTTCAACGGGACCGTCAGGTACTCGCCCGGCGTGCCCGGCGGCGGTGTGGGCGGGGTGACGTGGTCGAAGAAGCCGCCGTTCTCGTCGTAACTGATGATCAGCGCCGTCTTCTCCCAGATCGCCGGGTTTGCCGTGAGGATGTCGAGCACCTCGACGATCCCGACCGCGCCCGCGGCCGGGGGCAGCGCCGGGTGCTCGCACGTGAAGATGTTGGGGACGATCCAGGACACCGCGGGCAGGGTGCCGTTCGCGACATCGGCGCGGAAGTCGTTCGGGTACGTCGGATCGAGCCCGCGGCGGGCGAGTTCCGAATTCGGGTCGCTGTACTGCGTGAAGCAACCGAGCATCCCGTCGAGCGCGACACTCGACACCGGTCCGAGGTCCTTGTTGGCGTACACCTTCCAGCTGACGCCGGCCTCCTGCAGGTTCTCCGGATAGGTGCGCCAGGAGTAGGCGAACCTCGGGATCACCGTCGGCGTCTCGACGAGCGGACCGCCCGCCAGCCCGTCCGGGTCGATGGTTCCCGTCATCCAGTACAGCCGGTTCGGGTCCGTCGGCCCGAGCACCGAGCAGAAGTAGTGGTCGCAGATCGTGAAGGCGTCGGCGAGGTCGTAGTGCACGGGAATGTCGGCCCGCGTGTAGTAGCCCATCGTGGCGGGACCGTTGAGCGGCCCCTCGTGCGCGATGTGCACCGGCATCCACCGGTCCATCGCGCCGCCGTTCCACGCGTCGTGCTGCGGACCCCACGCATGGGTGGGGTCGTTGATGCACTCGCCGTCGAGGTGTGTGCCCTGCGTGGTGTCGAGCCGGAATGGGTTGAGGAACCCGGTCGGGGTGGGCCCGGTGCCCGGCGTCCAGCCGTACTGCTGCCACGCCGGTGACGGGTCGTCGAACCCGCGCACCCCGGACAGCGTGCCGTAGTAGTGGTCGAACGAGCGGTTCTCCTGCATGAGGTAGACGAAGTGCTCGATGTCGCTGAGCGACCCGCTGCCACCCGGATCCTGTGCGTACGCCCGGTCGATCACCGGACCAGCCCACGAACTGAGGAATGCGGCGCCGCCTGCCGCTGCGGCGGAGGCGAGGAACTTGCGTCGTGAGATGTCCGATGCCGGGGTCACGGATCGTGACGCTAGTCGCTGCGGACGCCGCCCGCCCGGTGAATGCGCACGTTGCCCTACTGCGGGCCCACCGGCACATCGCCTTCCAGCGTGATGCGGTGCATGACGCGGTGCTGGGTTCCGTAGTCGCGGTTGGCGTAGTGCGCGGTGCTCCGGTTGTCCCACAGCACAAGGTCGCCGAGACGCCAGCGGTGCCGCACCACGTGCTCCGGTTTGGTGAGGTGGGCGTACAGGAAGTCGAGGATGCCCCGGCTCTCCGCCTCGGACACTCCGGCGATGTGGGACGTGAAGCCCGGGTTCACGAAGATGCCCTTGCGGCCCGTCTCCGGGTGCACCCGCACGACGGGATGCTCGACGGGCACGAGTGCCGTGACTTCCTCACCGTCCCAGATGTTTCCCTTGCCGCCGCGCTTCTGCGCGAGGTAGTACCCGAATTCGCGGTTGCCGTCGTGGACCGCGGTCAACTGGTCGATCATCTGCCGGATCGGCAGCGACAGCGACTCGTACGCCAGTTGGCTGTCGGCCCAGTTGGTGTCGCCGCCGTGTGGTGGGAGGACGACGGGACGGAGGATCGACCCGAGCGGTGGCCGCTTCATGAACGTGACGTCGGTGTGCCACACGTCGGCGAAACCGTTGTCCTGGCTGTCGAGCGCGTACACCTCCCGGGCGACGTTGCCGCTGTCGTGGACGGGGTGGCCCGCGGTCAGCCGGCCGAGCCGGCGACCGAACTCGATGTGGCCGGAGTCGTCGAGCGACTGGCCCCGCAGGACCAGCACCTTGTGCTCGGTCAACGCCGAACGGATCGCGGCCACCTCGGCGTCGGTGGCGGACGCGACGTCCAGTCCGATGATCTCGGCCCCGAACGACGGGCCGAACTTGTCGAGCGTCAGCGACGCAGTCCTGGTTTCGAATGCAGTGCTCATGATGTCTTTCCGCGAAAGGTGGATCGTGCCTGGGTACGGGAGGACCGGCCCGGACCTGCGAACGCGGAGAATGCGTGAGGAATTACCGGATGCCGGAGGCTACCGAGGAATGGACAGCACGCGGTACGCGCGCCGGGGCCATCAGCAACAACAGATGTTGGCGCACGTACGGCACAGGTCGACGGTCAGGCGTCGCACCAGGTGAGTCGTATGCACGAAGCAATTCCTACCGGATAGGAGGGAAATGAGCAAGCGCGGGGCCATCGCGCGCGATCAGCTCCAGCGCGCCTGACCGCCGTCCAGCGGGATGGTGGCCCCCGACAGGTAACCGGCGTCGGGACCCACGAGGAACACGACGGCGCGCCCGATGTCACGTTCGCAATCACCGATCCGGCCGAGCGGAATCGACTTCACGAACTCCGCGGCCTCCTCCGGATTGGTCTCCGTCCACCACTTCAGGCCCGGGGACAGTGCGTGCGGCGCAATCGCATTGACGCGGATGCCGTCCGGACCCCATTCGCTGGCCGCGGTCCGGGTGAGCGAACGCATCGCCTCCTTGGTGGCCGCGTACAGCCCGTAGCCGCTCGTGTCCCAGCGCACCGCCGACGAGCTGACGAGATTGATGATCGAGCCGCCGCCGCGCGCCTTGAGCTGCGGGTAGCACAGCTGCATGAGGAACAGGGTGGCCACCGGTCCGACGGCCATCGCGCGGTCGAGAAGCTTCGGAGTGATCTCCAGGAGCGGTCCGAGCGCGCTCGCGTTGGCATTGTTGACGAGAATGTCGATCCCGCCGAACACGTCAACGACGCGGTCGACCATCGGACCCAGCTGATCGCGTTTGCTGACGTCGCAGACGATCGGCTCGGCCACGCCGCCGAAGTCGGCGATGGCGGCGCACGTGTCGACGAGTTTCGCTTCCGTGCGCCCGACCACCGCAATCCGCGCACCCTCCTTGGCCAGCGCGAACGCCATCCCGGCTCCCACGCCCTGACCGGCGCCGGTGATCAGTGCGACCTTGCCGTCCAGCGTCCCCATCACGCGTCCCCTCTCGCTGATTCCGTGTCGGCTGCCCACCGGTTGGCCGTCAGCCGGAAGCTGGGAATGTCGGCCAGCGACATCACCGCCTCGTATGTGCGCTCGTATCCGGTGTGGGCGATCCGCCATCGACCGTCCGGCCCGCGGACGTAGCGGTCGGAGTAGTACGCCGCTCCGCGCAGCACCATGTCGTGTTCCGGGATCAGCACGGTGTCGGACAGGAACCACCGACCCGTCGCCGTGTCGCCGTCGACGTCGATCTCCGGGTGACCGCAGTGATGCTCGGTGATGGTCTGCGGCCCCAGATTCGACTTCATGAACTCGACCAGCGCGTCCCGCGACTCGAACGCGAGATGCTCGCCGTAGTTCGCGGTCGCGTCGGGAAGGAGGGTGTCGGCGAACTCGTCCCAGCATTTTGTATCCAGGGCCCGCAGATACGCGTACTTGAGCCTGCTGATCGCGGCGACGGCCTCGAGATCCACGGCATTCACCCTTCGTCCGCCCCCAAAACTGACACCTGTTCTACCACGGATCGACAGGTGTCGGGGCGGACTCGGGGATTTGCTATCTACTGACGCTGCCCGCGTCGACCGGCAGAGCGACCGCCGTGATGTACCGCGCCTCGTCCGAGGCCAGGAACAGCGCGGCGTTGGCCACGTCTACCGGTTCGATCCACGGAATCGGCAGCATGTTCATCGTCACCGCGGCCGCCGCGAACTCCTCCCGGGTGGGGTGCTCGAGGTCGGGCCGGAACGCCCGCCGCACCATGTCGTTCTGGATCATGTCCGTGTCGACGTTGGTGGGATGCACGCTGTTGACCCGCACCCGGTGCGGCGCGAGTTCCTTGGCCAGCGACCGCATCAGGCCCACCACGCCGTGCTTGGCCGCGGTGTAGTGCGCGACGCCGACGAGTCCGCGCAGACCGGCGATGGAACTCGTCAGGATCATCGCCCCGCCGCCCCGCTCGATCAGGTGCGGGGCCGCCGCCTTGCACGTCTGCCACACCCCCGTCAGATTGACGTCGAGCATCGTCTGCCACGTCTGCGTATCGAGTTCCAGCGCAGCACCCGAGGACGTGATGCCCGCCGTGGCGCACACGAAGTCCAGCCCGCCCAGTTCCCCGGCCGCGGCCGTCACCGCGTCGGCGAGCGCCGTTCCGTCGCGCACGTCCACCTGCGCTGTCACGATCCGGCGGCCCGTGTCCCGGACCAGTTTCGCGGTCACCTCGAGATCCTCCGGGCTCGCCGGGGGCGTCACCACCGTGCCGACCGGACCGCACAGGTCGACGGCCACGACGTCCGCGCCCTCCTGCGCGAACCGCAGTGCCTGCGCCCGGCCGATCCCGCGCGCGGCACCGGTGACCAGGACGACTCTTCCGTTCACTCGACCTGTCATCTCTACACCTTCTGGGTCAGTCCGGCGTCGACCACGAGTTGTGTGCCGGTGATGTATCGCGATTCGTCCGAGGCGAGGAACAGCAGCGCATTGCTGACGTCCCGCGAGTCCAGCCACGGAACGGGCAGGACGTGGTTGGCCGCGAGGACGGGGACGACGTCGTCACGGGTCGGGTTCTCGAGGTCCGGCCGCAGCCGTGCCATCGTCTCCGGGTTCAGGGTCATGCGGGTGCCGACGGCACCGGGGTGCAGCACGTTCACCCGGATGAACTGCGGTCCGAGTTCGTTGGCGAGGGTCCGGGCCAACCCGACCACGGCGGTCTTGGACGCCGAATAGTGGGCGGCCCCGGCCACCGCCTTGATGCCTGCAGTCGAACTGACGATCACGACGGATCCGCCGCCGTCGCGCATCGCCGGGACCGCGGCGGTCGCCGTGTTCCAGACGCCGGTGAGGTTGACGTCGAGCGAGCGGTGCCAGATCTCGTCGTCGATCGTCCAGGCCGGGCCGGGGTTGTCGCAGACACCGGCGTTCGCGACGACGACGTCGAGGGGCCCCAGTTCGGCGACTCCGGCGTCGACGGCCGCCCGCAGCGCCGACGGGTCCCGCACATCGGCGTGGGCCACGACCGCCCGGCGGCCGAGTTCGACCACCAGCCTTCGGGTTTCGTCGAGATCGGTTGCGGCCGACGGAAGGTCGACGGCGATGACGTCGGCGCCCTCCTCCGCGAGCCGGACCGCGTGACTGCGTCCCATGCCGTTTCCGGCACCGGTGATGAAGGCGATCTTGCCTGCCATCCGTGACATCGGTTGTCCCCTCTAGTCCAGGCGGCCGGGGGTCGGGTAGCTGCGCAGGGAGAGCCCCACCCGCCCGTCCTCCACCGCGTCGTCGATCGATCCGCGCAGCGCGCCGCACGTGGGGACGAACATCGAGTGCTCCCCCTCCTGCGCACGCAGCGCGAACTCCGGGCAGGTCTGCTCGGCGTCGCCCAGCCACTGCACGCTCGTGTGCGCCTCGCTGTATTTCTCCACGAGCACCGCGTTACCGCAGCGCCGGCATTCGACGGGAAGCACTCAGCTCACCGCCTCTGCAGTGGCTGCCGCGTGCCGTGCACCGACCCAGCCGAACACCATGGCGGGGCCGATCGTCGCGCCGGCGCCCGCGTAGTCGTTGCCCATCACGGACGCCGACGTGTTTCCGGTGGCGTACAGCCCGGGGATCGGTTCGCCGCTGCCGGTCAGTACCTGGCTGTGCTCGTTGCACACGAGTCCGCCCTTGGTGCCGAGGTCGCCTGCCTCCATCCGCACCGCGTAGTACGGGGCCTTGTCCACCTCGTCCAGGGTCGGGTTGGGCAGCCCCGGGTCGCCGTAGTACCGGTCGTACGCGCTGTCGCCACGACCGAAGTCGGCGTCGACGCCCGCCCGGGCGAACCCGTTGAACCGGGTGATCTCGGCGGACAGCGCGTCGGCGGGCACGCTTATCTGCTGCGCGAGTTCGCCGAGGGTCTCCGCACGCAGCATCAGTCCCGTGGAGAACCATTCGGCCGGGAACTTCTGCCCGGGCATCACACCACCGAACTGGTAGCGGCTCTTGGCCTTCGAGTCGAACACGAACCACACCGGGTCGTGCCCGCCGGCGATCTGGTCGTGGACGAACGACACGTACGGGGACGCCTCGTTGGTGAACCGCTTGCCGTTCTGGTCGACGATCAGCGACGGCGGGATCGACCGCTCCGACACCAGGACGTGCATGATGCCGTCCGGGCGCCGGAACGACGGCATCCACCAGGCGTCGTCCATCAGGTCGACGGCGGCACCGACCTGCTCGCCGGCCACGATTCCGTCGCCCGTGTTGTCGGGCGAGCCGGCACTGTAGTTGTCCTTGCCGCCCTCCCGGAGGTACCGCTTCCGCATCTCCTCGCTCTGCTCGAATCCACCGGTGGCCATCATGACGCCGCGGCGGGCGCGGATGCGCAACTCCCGCTCTCCGGACTCGACGACCGCGCCCGTGACGGCCCCGGCCTCGTCCGTGATCAGCCTCTTCAGCGGGGAGTTCAGCCACAGCGGGACGCCGGCTTCCTGGAGACTGAGCCGCAGCCGGCCGACGAGGGCCTGCCCGAGGGTTTCCATCCGCCTGCGCCGCACCATCGCGACCACCGAACGCCAGCCGACACCGAGTGCGGTCCTGCGGCCGGCCCAGGTGCGGAAGAACATGTTGAGGTGCCGGAACTCGCTGGACGTCATGTAGAGCCCGCCCGGCATGGCGAGGGAGTTCGGGCGCTGCTGTTCGCCGTCGGCGCCTAGTTGGTTCATGTCGAACGGCAGCGGTTCGACGGTCCGCCCCTTCGGGCGTCCGCCCACGTTCTCGGGGTGATAGTCGGAATAGTCCTCGCACCAGGAGAACCGGAGATGCGGGCAGTGCTGTTCGAAGAACCGCATCATCGCCGGGCCCTGCTCGATGTACGCGTCGAGGCGTTCGGCGGGCACGCTGTCGCCGACGATCGACTCCAGGTACTTCCGGACGTCGGCGGGGTCGTCGGCGCGGCCTTCACGGACGAGGATCGGCGAGTTGGGAATCCACAGGGCGCCGCCCGACAGCGCCGTCGAACCGCCGTACACGCCGGACTTTTCGACGACGAGGGTGTCGAGTCCCCGCTCGGCCCCGGCGAGGGCGGCGGTCATGCCGCCCGCACCGCTGCCGATCACCAGGAGATCGACCTCCCGGTCCCAGTTCTGCTCGTCTACGCTCATCGTGCACACCTTCCGAAGTGGTCTCGATCACATCCTGCCGTTGTCAATTGCTCTTTCCCACAGCCCTTCCCGCCGAGCGGGAGACGGCGGCACCGACGCGGAGCGGGAGACAGCGGCACCGACGCGGAGCGGGAGAAAGCTACGTGGCGGCGGTGAAGATGCCGAGGCCGCCGCGGTATACCAGGAGCGGCGGCACGTCCCGCAGCACGTCCAGTCCGGTCACGCGCGCGACGACGATGGTGTGGTCGCCGGCGTCGTGCTCGAATTCGACGGTCGCCTGCACCCGGGCCAGCACTCCGTCCAGCGCGGGGGCGCCGTTGCCGGCGTGCGACCACCCGACGCCGGCGAACTTGTCGGCGCCGCTCGTCGCGAACGTCCCGCACACGTCCCGCTGGTCGTAGGCGAGGACGTTGACGCACACGTGCTCGCTCGCCCGCAGCCGTGGCCAGCTGGTCGACGTCCGCGCGGGGCTGAACGACACGTACGGCGGGTCCAGCGACAGCGACACGAAAGACTGGCACGTGAAGCCGTGCGGGGTCTCGCCGTCGTGCGCGGTGATCACCGTGACGCCGGTGCAGAAGTGCCCGAGCACCGACTTGAGGTCGGCGGGGTCGATGCGGCGCACCACCGGCGGCGCGGGTTCTTCGGTTCGGGTCATCGTGTCTCCTCGGATCGACGGGTTGCGTTCAGCGTGGCCGCGGCACGTGCGGGCGGGAAATGCCCCGTCCCGCCCAGCGGCAGGGTTTCGCGCCGACCGGCCGGCGGCGCACGGTTGATAGGCTCGGGAAATGCCTTCGTCCGACCCCACCCAGAGCTCCGGGTTCGCCGGCCTCCGATCCACGAGCTGGCCGGTACTCGGCATCCTGTCGTTCGGCGAGGAACTGTCCGGCTACGACCTCAAGAAATGGGCCTCGTACAGTGTGCGTTTCTTCTACTGGAGCCCGTCGTTCAGTCAGGTGTACTCGGAACTGAAGAAGCTGGAAGACCTGGGGTACGTGACGTCGCGGACCGTCGTCGACGACGAGGCGCGGGTGAAACCCAAGCGGCTGTACAAGATCACCGACGCCGGTATGGCCGTCATGCGCAGCTGGGCGCGGGAGGCGCCGATCGATCCGCCCGTCCTCAAGCACGGGGTGATGCTGCGCATGTGGCTCGGCCACCTGACGGAGCCGGAGCAGCTCAAAGAGGCCCTCGAAGAGCACATCTCGTATGTGGAGGGGATGAGCAGGCAGGCCGCGCTCGACGCCCGCGATTCCGCCGTCGAACCCGAGTGGGCGTTCGCGCACATGGTCAACAAGTGGTCCGAGCGCTACTACGCCGCCGAGAGCGAACTCGCGAAGCAGATGCTCGCCGACATCGACGAGGCCGCCCTGCGGATGCACGGCGAAGGGACGCCGGAGCATCCCGGTGTGCCGAAACCGACCGAATCGCATTCGATCCGGCGTTCCAGGGCGGCTCAGCAGGAGTACCAGGCCGCCATGAAGGCGGCGCAGGATTCGGGCGACGAGGCCGAGACCTAGTCGGACGGGGTGTGCACCCGTTCGGCCACCAGGTTCCGAAGCTGCGGCCACAGCTGTTCCCGCACCCGCTGCGCCGCGGTCATCGCGTCGATCGTCAGGAAGCCGTGGAACATTCCCCGGACCCGTTCGAGCTGCACGGGAACGCCGGCGTCGGCAAGCGCCGCGGCGTACTTCTCCCCCTCGTATCGGAGCGGGTCGCGTTCGGCGGTGATCACGACCGCGGGCGGGAGACCGCCGAGGTCCTCGGCCCGGACCGGGGCGGCGTAGGTGGGCACGGTCTCGCGGTGGGCGGGCAGGTACTGGTCCCAATACCATTGCATCGCAGCGCGGGTGAGAAAGTGGCCTTCCGCGAACTGCACGTAGGACTCGGTGTCGAAGTCCGGTTCCACGACCGGGTAGATCAGCACCTGTCCGGCGACGGCGGGAGCGCCCCGATCCCGGGACATCAGCGCCGTGACGGCGGCGAGGTTGCCCCCGCTGCTGTCGCCGGCGACGAGCAGGCGGTCCGGGTCGCCGCCGAATTCGCGGGCATGCCGCGCGACCCAGCACGTCGCGGCGTAGGCGTCGTCCGCCGCGGCGGGCCACGGCGATTCCGGGGCCAGGCGGTAGTCGACGGAGACGACGACGGCGCCGATCCCGTTGCACATCGCGCGACAGAAGCCGTCATGGCTGTCGAGGTCGCAGATCACGAACCCGCCGCCGTGGAAGAAGACGACGACGGGGCGGGGCCCGGCGGAGGTCCCGGCGGGCGAATAGATCCTTACCGCAATCGATCCGGACCCACCGGGGATCTCTCGGTCGTACACAGCACCGACCGGCTCGGGGTCGGCGACGGCCTTGCGTCCCGCCTTCGTCGCCGCCCGAGCCTGGGCGCCGGTCATGGTCTCGACCCGGGGAAAGTTCTCGGTGAGTCCCCGGAGGATGGTCTCGGCCTGCTCGTCCAGCGGCATCTGCGCTCCTCGGTCCCGTCTCAGGCGGAGTACCGGTCGGCGCGGCCGCCGGCGGGGGTCGCGGTCGACATGTAGTTGCGCCAGGTGCCCTTGGCGGACATGCGAATCGGCGCGGTCAGACGGTGATCGAGCTTGATCTGACTGCTCGGACCGCACACGGAGATGGCGGCCACGACGTTGTCGTCGGTGCCCACGGGAACCGCGACGCAGCTGACGCCCACGAGATCCTCTTCGCGGTCGTATGCCGCCCCGCGTTCGCGGGTCTTCTGCAGTTCGGCGCGGAACGCGGCCGGTGAGTCGATGCTGAATCGTGTGCTGCGCGGCAGACCGGCCTCGACGACACGGTCGACCACGGATTCGGGTGCGTGGGCCAGCAGCACCTTGCCGACGCTCGTGCAGTGCGCGGGCTGGCGGCCGCCGACGCGGGACGGCAGCCCGACGCCGAACCGTCCGGCGATCTTCTCCAGGTAGACGACGTCGATCCCCTCCAGCACCGCGAGGTGCACGGCGTGCCCGGTGAGGCGGTGCAGTTCATGCAGGAAGGGCAGCGCGGCCCGGTGCAGGCGGTCCTGGTGCACGGCGAGGGACCCGAGTTCGAACAGCCGCATGCCGAGTTCGTAGTCCCGGCCCTCCCGGCGGAGCCACCGCAGCTGGACGAGACGCTCGAGCATCCGGTGCGCGGAGGATCGCGGAAGCCCCGTGCGGCGCACGATCTGCGCGAGCGTGAGCCTGCCCGGGCCGTCGAAGGCGTCGAGGAGAAGGGCGGCGCGATCGAGGCCGGCGGTGGGGGTGGGGCTGAGTGTCGTCGTCATGGGGACCTCCGTAGCGGCGTTGCTCGGTGCGGCGCCGCGCTGTGTGACTGGCGACACTTACTATAAATAGGCATATACCTATTTGCAATAGTGCTTCGTGGCACAGCCCCCGAACAGCCGAAAGGCCCGGTGCGCGCATCGAGTGGATACGCACACCGGGCCCGGACACCCCTTACATCGCCGCCAGCGGCTCACTCCCCGACCAGTCGTGGCCCCAGTAGCTGTCGGCGGTGATCTCTTCCGCGGAGTAGTACTTCTCGTCCACCTTCATGCCCTCGGTGCCGAACTCGACGTCCCAGCCGCCGGGCGCGCGCACGTAGAACGACACCATCTTGTCGTTGGTGTGCCGGCCGAGCGTCGAGGAGACGGAGAACCCGTCCTTGACGACGCGGTCGAGTGCCTGCCCGACGGCGTCGAGCGTGTCGACCTCCACCATGATGTGCACCAGTCCCGGCGCACCACCGTGCGGTGCGGGGCACAGCGCCAGGCTGTGGTGCCGCTCGTTGACGCCGAGGAAGCGCACCCGCATCGGCCCGAACTCCGGCGGCGCCGGGATGCGGAACGCGCCGCGGGGAAGGAAGCCGAGCACCTCGGTGTAGAAGTCGAACGCTCCGCCGAAGTCCATCACCGGCAGCACGACGTGGCCGAGGCCCTGCGCCCCGGTCACGAACTTCGCCCCGAACGGGGTGACCACCGGGCTGTGGTCGAGGACGGCGCCGTGGAAGATCTCGACCGTCGCGCCCGTCGGGTCCTGGAACGTGACGACCTCCTCGACGCGCCGTGCGTCGGCCTCCTCCACCGACAGCGGCTTGACGGCGATGCCTGCGCCCTCGACCGCCTCCTGGACGCGGACCAGGCCCGCATGATCACGGACCTCCCACCCGATGGTCACGACCTCGTCGGTCTCCCCCGGCACGATCACGATGCGCGCCGCCCGCTCGTCCATGCGGAGGTAGAGGGCGTCCTCGTCCGGTCCCGACCCCTCGGCGAATCCGAGGACGTCGAATGCGAACGTGCGCCAGCGCTCCAGGTCGTTGGTCTGGATCTTGACGTAACCCAGGCCCTTGATATCTGTCATGTGTTGTCCTTCTGCTGTTTTCGAGATCGGTCGGCGGTCAGATCATCGACTTGAGGTTGTCGGCCGGGTCGAGGCCGAGCGAACTGAGCGCCGATGCGTGGTACACGGTGCTCGGCACGTGGATCGCGTGCGCCAGGCCGGCGTGCGCGTCCCGCCAGTACCGCTGCAGGGGCTTGTCCATGCGCAGCGCGTTGCCGCCCGAGCGGGCGAAAATCTGGTCGACGGCGGTGACCGCCCGCCACGCCGCCCGCACCTGGGTGCGGCGTCCCGCCGCGCGGTCCTCGAACGTGACCTCCTTGCCCGATTCGACGAGGTCCCAGATCCTGTCGACGTTGGCGAGCAGTTCCTGCCGGGCGGCGTTGATGTCGGCCGCCGCCTCACCCACCGCGAACAGCACGTAGGGGTCGTCCTTGATCGCGGTGCCCTGCGCACCGACACGGTCGCGCTGGTAGTCGAGGTGGGCAGCCAGGGCGCCCTCCGCGATTCCCACCACGGCGGAGGAGATTCCGAGCGGGAACATCGTCGACCACGGCATGTTGTACAGGGTCTCGGTGCGCCCGAACTTCTGCACCGCCGTGCCGTTCATGACCTCGTCGGCGTCCATCACCCGGTAGTCGGGGACGAAGGCGTTCCGGACGATGATGTCCTTGGACCCGGTGCCCTTGAGCCCGACGACGTTCCACGAGTCCTCGACGATCTCGTAGTCACTGCGCGGCAGGATCATGTGCAGCATCTTCGGCGGCAGCGCCATGGCGCCGTCCTTGTCGCCGAGCATCGCGCCGAGGAAGATCCAGTCGCAGTGATCGGTGCCCGAGGAGAACTGCCAGCGTCCGCTGAACAGGTAACCGCCGTCGACGGGGGTCGCGATCCCGGTCGGTGCGTACGGCGAGGCCATCCAGGTGTCGGAATCGGCCGCCCACACCTCCTCCTGCACCTTCGGATCGGCGAACGCCAGCTGCCAGGGGTGCACCCCGACGATGCCGCACACCCATCCCGTGGCCGGGTCGAGCGACGCCGCGGCCATCACCGTCTCCGCGAACTCCCGCGGATGCGCCTCGAATCCGCCGTACGTACCCGGCTGGAGGAGCTTGATCGGGCCGGCCTCGCGGAGCTTCTTCGCCGTCTCGTCGGGCAGCCGGCCGATCCGCTCGGCCTCGGGCGCCTGATCGCGGAGCTGGTCCGCGATCGCCATGATGTTGTCGAGAACCTCGTGGGTCATCTGTCGTGTCCTTCTTCTCTGAGCCGGCTCAGGCGTTGGTGTCGAGCGGGACGACGCCGTTGGCGAGGTTGTCGGCAACCTCCGCCTCCCAGCTCTGCACCGCCCTGGTGGTGTCGATCTCGAATTCGAAGCGCTTGGTCATGTCCTCGGTGATGTCCTCGACGTCCACGTAGAACTGCTGGTACCAGCGGCGCAGCTGATACACCGGCCCGTCCTCCTCCGACAGCAGCGGGTTGTCGATGCGCGACTTGTTCAGCCAGATGTCGACGTCCTGCTTGAACCCGAGCTCCACGCCCTCCGCGAACTGGGCCGCCATGCCGTTCGCCATCTCGTCCGACAGCCCCTCGGGCTTCTTCACCATGGCGCCCCACTGCAGGACGAACGAATCGGCGCTGACCGGGTAGTGGCAGTTGATCAGCACCGTCTCGATCATCATGCCGTTCGCCTCGCTCCACAGCTTGTCGATCATGTAGGACGGGCCGAAGTACGACGCGTCCGAGCGCAGCGTGGAATTGGGGTCGTCGTAGCTGGTGCCCACCGAGATGTCGTGGCGGGGCGTCGACTGCATGTACTGGGTGGCCACATGCCCTTCGAAGACGTTCTTGAAGTAGCGCGGGAACGAGAAGTGGACGTAGTAGAAGTGCGCCATGTCGACCACGTTGTCGACGATCTCGCGGCAGTGCGAACCCTCGACGAGCAGCGAATTCCAGGTCCAGTCGGTCCATTCCGACGAGCCGAATCCCTCGATCTCGGGAATCGTCACGTCGGCGGGAGGCGGGTTGCCCTGCGGGTCGTTCCAGACGTAGAGCTGCCCGTTGCGCTCGATGGTCGTCCACGCCCGCGTCCGTGCCAGCGGAGGGACGCGGCGCGCATACGGGATTCCGGCGCACTTCCCGTTGCCGCCCCAGCGCCAGTCGTGGAACGGGCAGGCGATGGAGTCGCCCTTCACGGTGCCGTGCGCCAGATTGCCGCCCATGTGGCGGCAGTAGGCGTCGAGCACGCTGAGGGTGCCGTCGGACGTTTCGAACACCACCAGCGACGTGCCGAACGCGTCGATCTGGTGCGGGGTGCCGTCCCTGAAGGTCTTCGCCAGACCCAGGCAGTGCCACCCTCGCGCGAAACGCGTTGGTGCCGATCCCACTTCGATCATCCGGACTTCGTCGCCGTCACCGGCACTGTTGCGCGCCATGTCTACCTCCGCCTCGCTGTACGTCAAGAACACCCTCGGGGTGTGGTGTAGCTCATAGTCGGCGCACACGGTCCGTTGCGGTACCCGACTCTCCCACTGAGCGAGAGGCTTTCGTATCGAGTGGCCGCGGCGGGTTTTCCGCGTCCCGATCACAGGGACCACGGCCCCCGTTTCCCGGCCGCGGCGACTACCGTGCGGACTACAGACCCCGCGATTTGGGAGGAACGATGGCCGCACTCATCTCTTCGCAGCCGTGCACAGCGGAGATCCGCCGGCTCTGTGCCGACGCCGTCCCGGACGGGATGGTCGTCGCCCCCGAACCAGGTGCCGCCGTCGAGCAGGACTTCCTGCTGCTCCGACCGCACCCGACCGCGGACGACGCCCTGTTCGCGCAGGTTTGCAGGGCAGACGATCACGACCTGCTGATCCGCTTCCGCAACCGCGACGAGCAGTTGGTCTTCGAGTTCTGGACGAACAGCTTCACCGGTGCCGCGACACCGGACGACCGGTCGGCCGACGTGCTCGAACGCCACTGCGCCGAGCAGTTCCCCGGCGACCTCCGCAGGTTCCGCACCCGCATCCGGCGGGCCGTGCCGGCCGAGGCGGACTTCACGTCTTCGCTGCAGCAGACGTACGTCCAGGACGGTGTGCGCATGACCGACGTCACCGTCACGTGCACGCTCGACGGGGACGTGCTCGCCGGGGCCTGGGCCACGTACGCGCTACCCGACTGAGCGCAATCCGCATCCCACGAATTGGTCAGCCGCACAGGCAATTGCCTGCGCGGCTGACCAATGTCTGGGCGACTACCACACCGGGTCGGCGAGCCTCGTGCGGGACCGGCTGAACTCGAACCCGCGGAATCCCTCCTCCGCGACGTCGGCGCAGATCCGCCCGTACGCGCCGAAGCCCCCGATGTACGGCATGAACACGCGGGGTTTGCCCGGAATGTTGGCGCCCATGTACCAGGAGTTCGCGAGCGGGAACAGGGTCTGCGCGGCAAGCTCGCGGCAGTGCTCCACCCACTGCTCGGTGGCCGGGACCGACGCCTCGACCGCGTCGTAGTCCTTCTCCCACAGGTGCGCGATGCAGTCCGCGATCCAGTCGACGTGCTGCTCGGCGCCGAGCACCATGTTCGCCAGCACCGACGGGCTGCCCGGCCCCGTCACGACGAACAGGTTCGGGAACCCCGGAACACCCAGACCCAGATAGGTTTTCGGTCCCTCACTCCAGTACTCGGCGAGGGACACACCGTTCCGGCCCACGATCCGCATGCGATCGAGGGCTCCGGTCATGGCGTCGAATCCGGTGGCGAACACCAGCGTGTCGAGTCCGTAATCGGCGTCGGCGGTGGTGATCCCCGACGGGGTGATCGACTCGATCGGCGCCGCTTTGAGATCCACCAGGGTGACGTTCGGCCGGTTGTACGTTTCGAAATAGTGGGTGTCGGTGACGATCCGCTTGGTGCCGATGGGGTGATCGTTCGGGATCAGCTTGTCCGCGACCGCGGGGTCGTCGACGAGGCGGCGGATCTTCTCCTCCGCGAACGCCCGCGCGGTCGCGTTGGCGGCCTCGGTCTTCGTCTGGTCCGGAAAGGTTTTCGCGAACAGCACCCCGCCGAGCTTCCAGCGCGTCTCGTAGGCGTCACGGCGTTCCTCCTCGGACACCTCCAGTGCCGACTTCGGGTGCGCGTTGTACGGCGACCCGCCGCCGCTCTCCCGGGACAGCCGCCTGCGCTCGTCGTACCCGGCCTTGATCGCGCGCCGCATCTCGTCGTCCCACGTCTCGTTGCCTGCAGGGACGCTGTAGTTGGCGCTGCGCTGGAACACGTACAGGTGATCTGCCTGCTCGGCGATGACGGGAATCGACTGGATGCCCGAGGATCCGGTGCCGATGATCCCGACCCGCCGGCCCGTGAAGTCGACACCCTCGTGCGGCCAGTGCCCGGTGTGATGCGTGTCGCCCGTGAAGGATTCGCGTCCCGGGATGTTCGGCAAGTTCGCGGTGGACAACGCCCCGGTCGCGAAGACGCAGTACCGGGCGGACAGGACGTCGCCACGGTCGGTGCGCACCTCCCACCGCAGCGTGTCCTCGTCCAGTTCCGCGGAGATCACGCGGGTGCCGAACAGGAAGCGGTCGCGGAGGTCGAACCGGTCCGCGACGTGATCGATGTACGCCAGAATCTCCGGCTGGGTGGCGTACTTCTCGCTCCAGTCCCACTCCTGCTCGAGTTCCCGCGAGAACGAGTACGAGTAGTCGACGCTTTCCACGTCGCACCGGGCGCCGGGATAGCGGTTCCAGTACCATGTTCCGCCGACGCCGCCCGCGGCCTCGACACCCTGGACCGTCAGGCCCAGGCTCCGCAGTTTGTAGACGGCGTACAGACCCGCGAATCCCGCGCCGACGACGACCGCGTCCACGTCGCCGATCCGATTCGCCCGAGCATCAACTTCGGTGCGTGCACTCACGGGCGCGCTCCTCTCCCATTCGACAGACACATTTCGGCAGCAAAGGCCTGTCTGGGACGGTAGGTCGGAGCACCCGGGCAGCTACAGGTTCGTTCCCGGTGAGCGGTCGGGCAGCGCGGCTAACTCGACACGACGGGAGCCAGTTCGGGGTCGATCACGTCCGCCAGGTCCTCCCACGGCACCGTGACGGTGACGAGTCCGATGGCGTGCGGTCCCACCTGGTAGTCGTTGAAGTGGATCTCCATGCCCGCCGGGGTGGCCAGCCAGTTGGCGAAGTTCGCCTCGGTCGGCTCGATGCCCGATCGATCGAAGTCCGGTCCGGCGGCCGTCTCGGGGAGCAGGCGCGCGGAACTGTCCGACAGTGCCTGCAGCCCGGCAGGCAGGTCGGGGAACAGGTCGCCGAGCGTGATCGGCGCGGCCGTATCGGCATTCACCACCACCGTCGCGACGATCGGCGTGGGATGCGCCCCGGGTGGATCGGCGTTCCAGGACGTCACCAGCAGTCCACTGATCACGTGCTCACCGATGTGCGCCACGCTGTGTTCCTGGCTGCTCAGCGTGAACGCGTCGGTGCCCGAGCCGTCGATCTGGTCCTGGAGCGCGGCGCGCATCGATTCGTTGAACTCGGCGGTGACCGCCGGGTCGCCGCCCTCGATCTGCGGGATGAGCACGTCGTAGCGGACGCGTCCGGTGGAACCGGTGACCTGCAGTTCGGACTCCGTGTACGGCACACCAGCCGTGGTCACTGGTCCGGTCGCCGGGTCGGTCGTGGACGGTCCCGCGTCGGACACGGTCGACGGCTCGCTCACCGCCGTGCCGGACCGGTCGGAGCAGGCGGCGGGCGCGAGGAGCACGGCGCCGCCGACCAGTGACACCAGAATCGATCTCCGGAAGCCTCTCATCAGGCATATCTACCACGTCCGATACCCGCTCACCTACCGATCGGGTCGACGACGGTGTGCAGCGTGTCGACGAACCCCTGTGCGGTGGATGCGTCGTAGAGGTCGGCGGAATACACCAGTTCGGCGTCGATTCCCGCGGGCCTCCCGTCGACGTCGTGACGTTCGGTGAAGTGGAAGTGCAGATCGCACTTGGCGATGTCGAGCGGACGCGGTGTGACCTCGAAGTCGAGCCCGGACGCGTTGAGGGTGGCGGGCGCGAAGTTGTTCAGCGACAGCGCAACCTGGAACAGCGGGTGCAGGGACGGCGACCGGGGCGGGTCGAGTACCTGCACGAGTCGTTCGAACTGCACGTCGGCATTCGCCAGGGCACGAAGTTCCACGCCGCGGGATCCTTCGACGATGTCGCACAGCGTCATGCTCGGGTCGACCCGGGTCCGCAGAACCAGCGTGTTGACGAACATGCCCACCACGTCGTCGAGCGCCGGGTCTCCCCGACCCGCGATCGGGGTGCCGATCGCGATGTCGGGATCTCCGCTGAGGCGGGCGAGCAGGATCGCCACTGCCGACCTGAGCGCCGTGAACAGGCTGGCGTGGTGCTCGTGCGCGGTGGCCAGCAGGCCTCGATGCGCATGCTCGTCGAGCGAGAACGGAAGTCGCCCCGCCCGGTACGTCCACTGCTCCGGCCGCGGGCGGTCGGTGGGCAGCGCAAGCTCCCCGCGCAGCCCCGACAGTTCCTTCGCCCAGTGGGCGATCTGCTTCGACGCGACACTCGCCGGGTCGTCCTCGTCGCCCAGCAACGCCCGCCGCCACACGGTGTAGTCCGCGTACGTCGCGGTCGGCGGCTCCCATTCGGGCGCCCCGCCCGCGGACCGGGCAGCGTAAGCGTCCGCGAGATCCCCTGCCAGCGGCGCCAGCGACCAGCCGTCCGCGGCGATGTGGTGGACGACGCACGCGAGCAGGTGGTCGCGGTCGCCGAGCCGGAACAACCGGGCGCGCAGCGGCGGGTCCCGCCGCACGTCGAATCCCGCGGACAGCAGGTCCGTCATCCGGGCTTCCGCTTGCGCAGGGCTCGTCACCACCGGGCGCAGATCGGGCATCGCGTCGGCCACGTCGAGCACGTGCTGGTACGGCCCCGACGGCGAGTCGGGGAACACGGTCCGCAGGGCCCGGTGCCTGCCCAGGACGTCCGCCATCGCCGAGCGCAGGGCATCGGCGTCGAATTCGCCGCGCACGCGCACGGTGAAGGGGATGTTGTGGAGAGCCGGTTCCACGACGGTGCGGTCGATGAAGAACTGCGACGGGGACAGCGGCACGAGGGCGGGCAACGGTGTGGCACCCAGCTTCGGCCCGCGCTGCGGGCGGATGGCCGGCGACTGTGCGCAGGCCTCCGCGACCCTCAGTGCCAGTGCAGCGACCGACGGTGCGTCGAAGAGGTCGCGCACGCCCATGCCGGTGCCGAGCTCGGCGTTGATCCGCGCGACCACCCGGATCGCCGACAGCGAGTCGCCACTGAGGTCGAAGAACGAATCGTCGGCACCGACCGCGTCGACACCGAGAACCTGCGCGAACGCACGCGCGACCCGACGCTCCGCCGGCGTCTCGGGGTCGCGATGAGGCACCGAGTCCGAGCCGAACTCCGGCAGCGGGAGCGCAGCCCGGTCGAGCTTCCCCGTCGGTGTCAGCGGGATCGAATTCAGCAGCATGATCGATTTCGGAACCATGTAGTCGGGCAGGAATCGTGCCAGCTGCGCTGTCAGCATTTCACGATCGATCGAGGCGTCCGGCTCGGCCATGATGTAGGACACCAGGTTCGGGTTGCCTGCCGAGTTCCGGTGCAGCACCGTCGCCGCGAACGCGACACCCGGTTGCGCGGTCAGCGAGGCGTCGATCTCGCCGAGTTCGACACGGAATCCGCGGATCTTGATCTGGTCGTCCGCCCTGTCCAGGAACTCGAGCGTCCCGGTCGCCGTCCACCGGACCACGTCCCCGGTGCGGAACATCCGGGACCCGCGGCGGCCGAACGGGTTGGCAACGAACCGTGCGGCGGTCAGACCGTGGCGCCGGTGATAGCCCCGTGCGAGTGCCGGGGTGGCGAGGTAGAGCTCACCGACGGCGCCCGGCGGCAGCGGACGCAGGCGGTGATCGAGAATTACCGCGTCCACGCCGCGCATCAGGGAGCCGATCGTCATTCGCTCGTCCGGTGAGATCGGATCGGTGAGGGTGACGCTGCACGTCGTCTCCGTCGGACCGTACGCGTTGCGCATGTCCTGCCTGCCTGCCCACCGCCGCACCAGCTCCTGCGGGCACGCTTCCCCTCCGACCAGCACCAACTCCAGGTCGTTCGTCGCGCCGGAGTCGATCGCGGCCAGCGCGGACGGCGTCGTCAGAAGGTGGGTGACGTGTTCGTCGCGCAGCAGTCGCAACAGCTCGTCACCGCCGAACACACCGGGCGGGGTCACGACGAGCGTCGCGCCACCGATACAGGCCGCGAGTACTTCGACCAGCGCCGTGTCGAAACTCGGTGAAGCGAAGTGCAGGATCCGCGAGCGCGCCGACACCGCATACTTGTCCCGTATTTCCTGGGCCACGTTGGCGAGACCGCGATGGGTGACGACGACCCCCTTCGGTGTTCCGGTCGAGCCGGACGTGTAGATCAGATACGCGGGATGGTCCACGAGCAGGGGGCGTGTGCGTTCCACGACGGCCGGGCCGTCGGAAGAATCGCTTGGACACAGATTTTCGAGTTCGTCGACATCGGTGGTCAGCCACTCGATGGCGGGTGGCAGCCGGGCGCGCTCCGAGCGGACCGTCAGCCCGACCGTCGCGCCGCAATCGCCGAGGGTGTACGCGATGCGAGCCTGCGGATGTGAGGGATCGATCGGAACGTACGCCGCACCGGCCTTCGCGACCGCCCACAGCGCCAGCACCGACTCGATCGACCGTGGAACGGACACCGCGACGACGTCCTCGGGTCCGATACCCCGAACTGTCAGGAGGCGCGCCAGCCGGGTGGCGAGCCGGTCCAGGTCGCCGTAGGACAGTGCGCGCCCCCGGTCGGTGATCGCGATCGCCGCCGGGTCGTTCGCGACGGTTCCCGTCAGCAGACGGTCGAGCGTGACGGCGTCCGTATCCGGAAGGCCCCGCGCGGGTGCGAATTCCGCGCGTTCGCCCGCGAAGAAGACGTCGAGGTCGGCAACCCGTGCGTCCGACTCGACCGCTGCGGTGAAGCGGTCGAGGAACGCGAGGAAACGCGCGTGGTGCCCGGTCAGTTCGGCGTCGTCGTACAGTGCCGGGTTTCCCTCGAAATCGATACGGGCGGCGACTCCTTCGGACCCGGGATAGATGTTGACGGCGAGGTCCGCGACGGGACCGGTGGTGAGTACCCGGACCGTCCCCTGCACGGCGCCCAGCGTGATCTCTTTCGAGAACATCATGACGTTGACCACCGGCCCGAAATGCAGGAGTTCGACCCCACCCGAGGCGAGGTCGCGGCCGATGTCCTCGCGGCGGTAGCGTTGCCGGCGCAGTGCCGCCGCCAAACACGCCTCCGCGGTGTCGACCGCACGGCTCACGGTGGCGGAGCCGATTCCGTTCAGCCGCAACGGGATCACGTTGGACACCGAGCCGCCGGCATGCCTGAGGCAGGCCGTCGTCCGCGCCGACACGGGCAGGGACAGGACCACGTCTTCGGCACCGGTCATCCGGGCGAGATAGGACGCGAAGGCGGCGACGGTCACGGCCGTCGGATTCCTTGTGCTGCCGCTCGCAGGGGTGTGCCCGGTCGCTGTCCGGGCGTCGACTTCCGGTCGCGCCGCACGGCCGCTCAGGCTGAGGACCGACGCCGGGCCGCTGCCCTGTTCGCGCCAATAGTCACGGTCGCGGACGAACCGGGTGGACGCGCGGTAGGCTGCGTCTTCCCGCACGAGACGTTCCGGTCCCTCGATCCGGCAATCCGGTGGTTCCCTGCCCTCGACGGCGGCGACGTACAGTTCGGCCGTGCGGCTCATCAGCATCATCGCGGCGTACCCGTCCGACACGATGTGGTGGGCGCGGGAATACCAGTAGTAGTGATCGTCGCCCAGCCGCAGGATGTGCGAGACCAGGAGCGGACCGTCGTACATGTCGGTGCGTGCGGTCCGGTCGTTCCGCATCCAGCGGTGCGCGGCGTCGACGGGATCGACCTCCCCGCGCAGGTCGGTGGCGAGCACCCGATCGTCGACGGCCGGATCCACGACCTGATGCGGCTGTCCGTCGATGTCCACCAGGCGCACCGATCCCCAGCCGAATTCGCGATTCGCGCGACGGGTGGCGTCGCGGAGGGCAGCCAGTTCGACCGGCCCGTTCAGCTCGACGTAGTGGGCGATGACGTACGGGACGTCCGGCGTGAGCTGTTGCGCGAACCAGATGGACCGCTGCGCTGCGGTCAGTGGAAAGGCGCCGACGGTCGAACGCGTCGGATGCGCGAGCGGACGTTCCAGGACGGCCACGTGCGGCCGGGCGGGTGTGGGTCGCTCCGGGCAGGCGCATGCCGTGCCGCCGGTTTGCTGCGAATCGAAATACGTGGTCATCTGGCCCCCCTCGGGCTGTGCTCTGCCTGGTCCGCCTCCCCACCGCGCAGGTTGTCGCGGATGGCGGATCGGCGACGGATACGGCACTACTGTCAGGGTGCATCACCCCAAGGCGGTGCAACAGGGACCCCAGGGTGGTCACTTCCTACCCTCGAAATAAAAGAGGTGCCCCGGCCGCGATCCGAGTAGCGTCGAAAAAGTGACTATCCGCCTCGGTTACCAAATGCCCAACTTCAGTTACTCCACCCCGGTCGCGGACCTGTTCCCGACTGTGATCGCACAGGCCCGTGAGGCCGAATCCGCGGGCTTCGACACCGCATTCGTGATGGACCACTTCTATCAGCTGCCGGGCCTCGGTGAGCCCGACGAACCGATGCTCGAGGCATACACCGCCCTCGGCGCCCTCGCCACGGCCACCGACAACATTCAGCTGTCCGCCCTCGTCACCGGCAATACGTACCGCAACCCGCCCATGCTCGCGAAGGCGGTGACCACCCTGGACGTCGCCAGCGGCGGACGCGCCGTCCTCGGGATCGGGGCCGGCTGGTTCGAACTCGAGCACCAGCAGTACGGCTACGAGTTCGGCACGTTCACCGACCGGTTCGAACGCCTCGACGAGGCGCTGCAGATCATCGCGCCGATGCTGCACGGTCAGCGCCCGACGTTCGACGGCAAGTGGTACCACGTCGAGAACGCGATCAACGAGCCGCGGATCCGCGACGACCTGCCGATCATGCTCGGTGGTGGCGGGGAGAAGAAGACGTTCGGTCTCGCTGCCCGGTTCGCCGATCACCTGAACATCATCTGCAACGCGAGCGAGTTGCCGCGCAAACTCGAGGCCCTCGACGCGCGGTGTTTCGGAGATCGGCCGCGACCGGTCCACCCTGGAGACCAGCTACCTGGCCTTCGTCATCATCGACGAGGACGGCGACCGCGCCCGGCAACTCCAGCACGACTTCCTGCTCGCGCGAGGCGTCGACCTGTCGAAGGCGTCGGACGAGGAACGCGCCGCCGCCACCGACCGGCAGTTCTGTGGTGCGCCCGACGAGGTGGCCGAGCAGATCAAGACGCGCATCCTCGACCCGGGCATCGATGGCGTCGTCCTCAATCTCGTCGCCAACGGGCACGAACCCGGCATCGTCGAACTCACCGGCCGCACGTTGCGACCGCTCGTCGAGGCCTGACACCGGCCAGGAATACCCGCACTACCTCCGCGGTTGTACCCGGAGGTAGTGCGCGAGGCTAACCTCTCGCACCTCGGTGACGAAAGGTGAAGAAGCCCGTGAGTGCTGTTCTGTCGATTCTGGATCTGGCCTACATCCGCGAGGGCGACACGGCGCGGGACAGTTTCGACGCGAGCGTGAAACTGGCGCAACTCGCGGAGACCCGCGGGTACCGCCGCATCTGGTACGCCGAGCACCACAACATGCCGTCGATCGGCTCCTCGGCGACGAGCGTCCTCATCGCGCACGTCGCCGCGCACACCCGGAACATCCGGCTCGGCGCCGGCGGCATCATGCTGCCCAACCATGCGCCGCTGACGATCGCCGAGCAGTTCGGCACCCTCGCGACCCTGCACCCCGGTCGCATCGACCTCGGACTCGGCCGCGCCCCCGGCAGCGACCAGAAGACGATGTACGCGCTGCGCCGCGACGCGGCATCCGCGGACCGGTTCCCGCAGGACGTGCTGGAACTCCAGGCGTACCTCAAAGGCGTGTCCCGGGTACCCGGCGTCGACGCGATCCCCGGCAAGGGCACCAACGTTCCCCTGTACATCCTCGGATCCTCGCTGTTCGGCGCCCAGCTCGCCGCGAAGTTCGGCCTGCCCTACGCCAACGCGTCCCACTTCTCCCCCGACTCGCTCGTCGACGCCGTCACGCTGTACCGGGAGCGGTTCGAACCGTCCGAGGAGCTGTCCGAGCCGTACGTGATCGCCGGCGTCAACGCCATCGCCGCCGACACCACCGAGGACGCGCACCGGCAATTCGAAGCCTCGCTGCGGCGGCGGGTGGTGCAGATGGTCGGACGCGGTCAGAAGTTCACCCCCGAGGAGGTCGACCTCATCATGACGTCCCCGGCGGGTCAGCAGGTCGCGCAGATGGTGCGGTACTCGGCGGTCGGCACGCCCACCGAGGTCAAGACGTACCTCGACGAGTTCGCCGAGCACGCGCAGGCCGACGAACTGATCGTCGCCTCCCACGCCGAGAACACCGAGTCCTGGCTGAAGACGTACGACTCGCTCGCCGACGTGTGGCACTCCGCACCCGTGCGCCTTTCTGGTAGCTAGGACAACCAGAAAGGCGCACGGGCGGCGAAGCCGCCTACGCGTGGACGATCACGCCGCGGATGTTCTTGCCGTCCCGCAGATCCTGGTAGCCCTCGTTCACCTGCTCGAGCGTGTACTTCGTGGTGATCAGCTCGTCGAGCTTGAGCTGACCCGCGTCGTACAGCCGCAGCAGGCGGACGATGTCGTACTGCGGGTTGGCCGAACCGAACAGCGTGCCCTTGATCGTCTTCTGATTCAGGGTGAGGTCGGTGCCCGACACGTGCACGGTCAGCTTGGCCGGGTCGGCGAGACCGGTGATGACGACGGTGCCGCCCTTGCCGATGACGGCGGTCGCGTTCTGCACCACCTCCTCGTCGACCGTCCCGACGAGGATCAACGCCTGGTCGGCGCCCTGTCCCCAGGTCAGTTCGTTGACCTTCGCGGCGGCCTCGGCGGCGTCGGCGAACGCGTGGGTGGCGCCGAACTTCAGGGCGGCCTCGCGCTTCATCGCCACCGGGTCCACCACCACGACGTACTTGGCGCCGGCGGTGACGGCGCCCTGCACGGCGTTGATGCCGAGTCCGCCGATGCCGTAGATGATGACGGTGTCACCGGCGCGGACTCCGCCGGCGTACACGGCGGTCCCCCAACCGGACGGCACTCCGCAGCCGACGAGGACGGCGGTCTCCAGCGGGAGCCAGTCGTCCACCTTCACCACCGAGTGCTGCGAGATGGTGGCCCGCTCCGAGAACGTGCCGAGCATGCACATGGCGCCGAAATCGTCCTTGCCCGAGTGGAACCGGAAGGAGCCGTCGGGCATCGAACCCTCGAGAATGGTGGCACCCATGTCGCACAGGTTCTGGCGGCCGGTGGCACAGTAACGACACGTACCGCAGTTCGGGATGAAGCTGCAGACCACGTGGTCGCCGGGCTTCACCTTGGTGACACCGGGGCCGACTTCCTCGATGATGCCCGAGCCCTCGTGCCCGCCGACGATGGGGTAACGCGGCGGCAGGTCGCCGTCGGTGAGGTGCAGGTCCGAGTGGCACAGGCCTGCCGCGACGTACTTGATGAGCACTTCGCCGGGGCCCGGGCCGTCCAGTTCGAGTTCCATGATCTCGAACGGCTTGCCGGCTTCGAGCAGAACCGCTGCTTTGGTCTTCATGTCTTCTCCTCGTTGAGTGACGGTCAGAGTGCGATGTTGACGGCTTTGGTCTGGGTGTAGAGGTCGATGGCGGTGGCCCCGAGTTCACGCCCCCACCCGGACTGCTTGTATCCACCGAACGGCATGGCGGTGTCGAACCCGTTGTACTGGTTGATCCACACCGAACCGGCCTTGAGCTGGCGGGCCGTGAGGTGCGCCTTGGACAGGTCCTTGGTCCAGATTCCGGCGGCGAGGCCGTAGATGCTGCTGTTCGCCGCCTTCGCGACGCCCTCCTCCGCGTTGAAGGGCAGCGCGGCGACGACCGGACCGAAGATCTCCTCCTCGACGATGCTGAATTCGGGCTTCACGTCCACGAACACCGTCGGCTCGACGTAGAAGCCGGTGTCGCCCCAGCGCTTTCCGCCGGTGAGGGCGCGGGCGCCGTCGGCGAGTCCAGCGGCCAGGTAGCCGGTGACCTTGTCGAACTGTTCCTGCGACACGAGCGGTCCGAGCTGGGTGGTGGGGTCGAGTCCGGGGCCGATCTTGACCTGGCTCGCGGCCTCGGCGACCGCGGCGGTGAAGTCGTCGAAGATGCTGTCCTCGACGAACATCCGGGTTCCTGCGACGCAGCACTGGCCGTGGTTGAACAGCCAGGCGTTGAGCGATCCGGTGACGGCGGCGTCGAAGTCCGCGTCCGCGAACACGACGTTGGCGCTCTTGCCGCCGAGTTCGAGCGACACCTTCTTCAGGTTGCCGCGGGCGGCGTCGACGATCTTCTTCCCGACCTCGGTGGAGCCGGTGAACGCGATCTTGTCGACGTCGTCGTGCGCGGACAGCGCGGCCCCGGCGTCGCCGTAGCCGGTGACGATGTTGACGACACCGGGCGGGAAGCCGGCCTCCTCGAACACCTCACCGAGCAGGAGCGCGGTGAGCGGGGTCTGCTCGGCGGGCTTGAGGATCACCGTGTTGCCCGCCGCGAGGGCGGGGGCCAGTTTGAACGCGGCCATCAGCAGCGGGAAGTTCCAGGGAACGATCAGTCCGCAGACGCCGACGGGCTCACGCAGCGTGTACGCGTGGAACTGGCCGCCGGGGACGAACGGCATGCTCACGTTGACCGTGCTGCCCTCGATCTTGGTGGCCCAGCCCGCGAAGTAGCGGAAGATGTCGGCCGACCAGGCGACGTCGACGGCCGCGGCGATGCCCGCCGACTTGCCGTTGTCCAGCGCCTCGAGCTGACCGAATTCCTCGGCGCGCTCGGAGAGGATGTCGCCGACCCGCCAGATCAGGCGTTCACGCTCGTTGGGCTTCATGGTGGACCACGGGCCCTCGTCGAATGCCGTGCGTGCGGCCCGGACTGCGCGGTCGACGTCCTCGGCGCCACCGCGTGCGACGGTGGTCAGCACCTGCCCGTTGGCGGGGTCGATGGTCTCGAACGTCTCGCCGCTGGCCGATTCCACCCACTGCCCGCCGACGAGGAATCGCTTGGTGCCGGACAGAAAGTTCCGTACCGACGGCAAGAGTTCCGCTTGGCTGGGTTCGATCGTCGCTGTCATCAAAACCTCCGAAGTTGTGAATGTGACGTGGCTCATAGTGCACTGATTGCCATATCACTAACTGTCCTGACTTCGGACACCTCCGGACGGTCGTGGATCGGTAGATGAAACTGCAGCTAGACGGTGATTTCGAGGGCCCGCATCCGGACGTAGAGCGTGCTGCGGCTGATGCCCAGCGCGGCCGCGGCGTGCACCTTGTTGCCGCCACATTCCTGCAGTGCGTCGACGATGGCCTGGCGTTCGGCGCGCTCGCGGCCCGCCAGCCGCGACACCCGCGGCGGCGTCCGATACTGATCGGGCAGATCCGCGACGGCGAGGTGCGCGCTGGTGCGCCCGCGCGCGGCCGCCTGCAGCACGACGGAGAGTTCCGCGATGTTGCCCGGCCAGTCGCGGGCGATCAAAGCGTCGAGCGCACTCGCGGACAGCCGGAGGCCCGGTTCGACGGAGTCGAGGACCGCCTGCGCGAGGTCCGCGAACTCGCGCGTGCGTTGCCGCAGCGGCGGCAGCACCACCTGACCGGGGCACCGGCCGGCCAGACCAGCCACTCCCGGCGGCAGGTCACCGAGCGGCGAACTGGTCATCACGATCCGGGGTCCCGCGTCGGCCGCCAGCATCTTCACGACCAGCGGCAGCATCGATTCGGGCAGCAACTGCACCTCTTCGATCGCCAGGACCGCGGAGGGTGCCGCCGCCAGGGCGAGCAGTCGGTCGATCCAGGCCTCGGCGCCGTCGAGAGCGATCGCGGCAGCGTCCATACATACGAGCGACTTGTCGCCGGCCAAATCGCGGACCGCGGTGGTCCTGCCGGTTCCCGGTTCGCCGCTGATCACCACCGGGTCCCGGGTCTCGCGCAGTCGCGACAACTCCGACCTGCTGCGTTCGACGACGGAACTCGACGGCGACTTGCCGCGCCGGATGGGGGTGCTGGTCCGGCGGTCCGGGCGGACGACGAACACCGCGCCGCCGTCGGTGCCCGCCACGTGGTCGGCCCGGACCAACGCCGGTTCCCCCGAGGACAATTGGATCCGCACCGTCTTCGACTGCTCCGGGCGCAGGTCCGCGGCAAGCCCCCGCAGCGTCGCGTGATCGGACACCTGGAGCAGGTCGAGCGCGACCCCGTTGCTGAGGAGGATGTCCTCGCCGATCGCGGTGACCGCCATCTGGTTCTGCGGCGACACCCGCTGGAACGCGTCCACGAGCCGCTGCTGCGACACCCGGGACCCCTCGAGCAATCGTCGTTCGATGTCGCCGGCCGAACGGGCCAGGAACGGGGCGAACAGCGGGTTGGCCCGCGACGCCACGCCCGTCATGTCGAGGATGCCCTCGACGCGGCGCGTCACCGGATGCACGATCGGGTGCCCGTAACAGCTGAGGTCCTTGAACCGCTCGAGGTAGTGCTCCTCGCCGTGGATCACGACCCCGCGCCGGACCTCCAGCGGCGTCCCCAGCGCGGTGGTCCCGACGTAATCCTCGCCGAACCTCGACCCCAGCACCGCCCCGGCGCCGTCGATCAGGCGTTCGAGTTTGCCGCCGTCGAAGAGCCGGGCGACGATGCGGCAGTCGCGGTCGGCGAGCAGGACGCAGAAACCTGTGCCCTGGATCTGCTGTTCCATCTCGTCGAGGACGGGCCGGGCCGCCTGCAGCAGCCGGCTGGACTTGTCCAGGTCGGGGCAGGGATCCTCGCTCGGCTTCGACGTCGGTTCCAGCCCGCTGAGCGCCGAACGCTTCCAGGACAATGCGATCTCCGGCCGCATCGCCGCGTGCCCGATCGTGCCGCCAAACTCCAACCTCGACTCCTTGCCGCGCGCGGATCCAGCCGTGCACTGGTGCACGACTCACATCCGAACGTACCCACACTGTGTGACCCACGCCATAGTGCCCGAGGGCGAGGCGGGCAACTGTCCGGATTCTGGACAGTGCCCCGTTCGGTCAGTCGAACAGGCCCCGCACGAACGGGACGGTGTCGGCCTGCGAATCGATGAGAGTGCCGCTGTGGTCGGTGGGATAGGTCTTGAACGTGACCGGCTCACCGTTCGCGGTGAGCGCCGCGACCAGCGAGAACGCCGACGGCGCGGGTACGTCGATGTCGGTGAGCCCCTGCCCGATGAACAGGGGACGGTCGTATCCGCTCGTCGGGACGCCCATGTAGTCCACGAGCAGGCCGTGGAAGTTCGGAATCGTGTTCAACGGCCTGCTGAACAGGTCGCCGACCACCACACCTTCTGCGGCATCGTGAAGTTCGTTGACGCACAGCTGTTCCGCAGCGTCCACGTAGTGCACGCCGAGCGGTGTGAGATACGAGTCGAGGTCGATCTCGGGGTGCGCCGACCGCAGTCCCGCGAGGATGTAGAACAGGTACGACGTGAGGCCGGCGGGGATCGCCGTGGGCGGCACCCCCGGGCCGAGCGGCAGCAGTGTCAGTTCGATGTTCGCGGGAACACCCGTTCCGACGGCCCCGCGGTAGTCCAGCGTCTCCCCTCCGAAGTCGGTGGCGTAGCGGGCGGTCGTGATCGCGGCCCCACCACCCTGCGACTGTCCGACCACCACCCACTTGTTCGACAGCGACTCGTCGACGGCGCGGGCGGCCTTCACCGAGTCGACGACGCTGTGCGCCTCGACCTTTCCGTCGAGGTACGGCATCACACCGGGTGTGCCGAGGCCGACGTAATCGGTGGAGACGACGGCGTACCCCTGCTCGAGCCACCGTCCGAGGTACGGATAGTCCCGCTCGGGGAGGGCGGGGCCGACGAGCGAGGGTGCACAGTCGTCCGCGAGTCCCGACGTTCCGTGCGCCCACGCCACCACCGGCCAGCCCCCGTCGGGCGCCTCCCCCGGTGGCACGTACACCGCACCGCTGCTGAGTGCGGGGTTCCCGTCGGACCCGCTCGACCAGTAGGTGATGCGCTGCGCATCCGCGGTGCCGGGGATCCAGAGATCGGCAGGCAGCGGCTCGACGTCCACGACGCTCCCCGGCGTGCGGTCCGCCTCGTCGGCGAACGCGGCCGGGGAGGCGAGGCAGGTGCCGCCGACCGTCAGGGAAGCGATCGCAACGGTTGCCGCGGCTCGTGCCAGTCGTACCGAATGTGTCTTCACCGCTTCAAGATCCCACACGTGAGCGGCAAAGCGTGCCGGAGCACACTTTGCCGCTCACCTGGGCTACTGCTGGGCAGCCAGATCCCGTCCCCTGGTTTCCGGGATCGTGATCAGCGCGACGGTCGAGACCGCGACGAGCGCGAGCGCGTACCACTCGAACAGTTCCGGCGACCCACGGTCGGCGAAGAACGTCTGGACGTACGCCGCCGTCCCGCCGAATGCTGCCACCCCGATCGAGTACGGCACCCCGACACCGGCGGCGCGCAGCCCGGTCGGGAAGAGTTCGGCCATCATCGCAGGCATGACTGCCAGGAGCGAGCCCATCACGAACAGGGCGATCGCCATCGCGATGAACAACGTGACCGCGCTGTGCCCGATCATGGCGTTGAGCGGAAACAGCAGGGCCGCGATCCCGAGGTTGCCGATGTACAGCACCGGTTTGCGTCCGATCCGGTCCGACACGGCGCCCCAGAAGGGCAGCGACGCAATCAGTACGAGGTTCGCGCCGACCCCCGCCCACAGTGCGCCGGACGGATCGATACCCCGGACCGTGATCGCATACGCCGGAGCCGACACCGCCCACACGTAGTAGACGACGGTGCCGCCGACCGTGAAGAACAGGATCTGAAACACCTGCCGCCGGTGCGCCACGAACAACTGCCACATCGACTGCTTCGCGGTGTCGTCACACGACTCCTCGTAGACCTCGGTCTCGCTCATCCGAGACCGCATCCACAGCACGAACAGGCCGAGCACGCCGCCCAGCAGGAACGGCACCCGCCAGCCCCAGTCGGCCATCTGCTCCGAATTCAGCGTCGTCGTGAGCAGTGCGCCGAGCAGCGTGCCGACCACAACTCCGGTGGTGTTGGAGATGTAGATGAGGCTGGACCAGAGTCCGCGCCGCGCCGTCGGCGCGAATTCCACGATGTAGGTCTGCGCGGACGGCAATTCGCCGCCGTGCGCGACGCCCTGCGCGAGACGGGCCACGACGAGGACGATCGCCGCCGCGACACCGATCGTCTGATGGGTCGGGGTCAGCCCGATGACCAGGCTGCCGATCGCGGCGAGGCCGACGGCGAGCGTCATGGACAGCTTGCGTCCCCGGCGGTCCGACAGCCAGCCGAACAGCAGACCGCCGAACGGCCGCGCGACGAATCCGACGGCGAAGACGCCGAACGACGCGAGCAGGTCGGAGACGGCGGACCCGGTGTGGAAGAACTGCGGCGCGAAGAACGCGGCGAACGTGGCGTAGACGGTCCAGTCGAAGTACTCGATCCCGTTGCCCGTGCCGACGCCGACGATCGCGCGCGCCTTCTCCCAGCGTTCGGACCGCTGGCGGACGGTGGGCGGGCCTGCGTTCACTGACCCGTTCTCGGTGGCGATCCCGGTCATCGTGCGTCACCTCCCGCTGCGGCATTCGTGGCCTTGTCCAGCCGTCGAACGGCCAGCCCGGCGTAGATGGTGGCGGCGTCGGCGAGCACCGCGTCGTCGAACTGGGCCCGCGGCGAATGGTTCATCGGAGCGGCGTCGGGATCGGCTCCCGGCATGCAGGCGCCGAGCCCGATGAAGGCGCCGGGTACTTCCTGCAGGACGTAGGAGAAGTCCTCGGACCCCGACATCGGATGCGTGACCGTCTCGTAGCGGTCCTCCCCCATGAGGTCGCTGACCACTTCGGCGCCGAACGCCACCTCGTCGACGTCGTTGACCGTCATCGGGAACTCGGGGGCGACGGTGACGTCGACGTCGACGCGTTGCGCGGACGCCACTCCCTCGAGCACCCTGCGCAGCGCCCCCGGCACCTTCTCGTACGTGGCCGGCGAATAACACCGGACCGTCGCCTCGAACCGCGCATCGTCGGGAATGATGTTGTGCCGCGACCCGGCCTGCACGTTCGCGACGGTCACGACGACCGGATCGAACACGTCGAACGTGCGGGTGACCATGGTCTGCAGCGACGTGATCATCTCCGCCATCGCGGTGATGGGGTCCCGGGCGGTCGACGGGGACGATCCGTGGCCGCCCGCCCCGCGCACCGTGACGCTCAGCTTGTACGACGCGGCGAGCAGCGTGCCCGCCTTGGAGAAGAACCGGCCCTGCGGCTTCTGGCAGGAGAAGACGTGCATGCCGTAGGCGGTGTCCGCGCGGCGACCGGACGCGTCGAGGACACCCTCGTCGACCATCACCTTGGCGCCGTCCCAGCCTTCCTCGCCGGGTTGGAACATCAGGACGACGTCGCCCGCCAGCCGGTCGCGGTGACGGCTGAGCAGTTGCGCGGCCCCGACGAGCGCCGCGGTGTGCAGGTCGTGCCCGCATCCGTGCATGGCACCGTTCTGCGCCGCGAAGTCGAGTCCGGTCTGCTCGGTGACCGGCAGTCCGTCCATGTCGGCGCGCAGCAGCACCGTCTGCGCGGCGGTTGCCGATCGCCTGCCGCCGCGGAGCACCGCGGTCACGGACGTCGTGCGGGTTCCCGTCGAGATCTCGAGCGGCAGCCCGTCCAACGCTGCGAGGACCGTTTCCTGTGTGCGCGGCAGATCCAGACCGACCTCGGGTTCGCGGTGCAGTACGCGCCGCAACTGCACGAGGTCGCCCTGTAGAGCGCGGGCGTCGTCCAAGAGATCCATTGCTCTCCCTTATGTCGGTGGTCACGTTCGGGACCGAATGCGTCGATGGTCATATGCTGTGAGCCACGGCACGACGGACCGCCGAGAACGTCGAAAACGATCATTCTCACCGAATCAGGAAGAGCTTTATGAGCGAGATGCTGACCGAAGCCGAGCTTTCGCTCATTCACGCCCTGCAGATCCGGCCCCGGGCGACGTGGGCCGAGCTGGCCCCGATCCTGCGGGCGACGTCCGCGACCCTCGCCCGGCGGTGGGAATCGGTCACCGAGCGCGGACTGGCCTGGATCACCGCCTATCCCGCGCCGATGACGGGTGCGGGGGCGTTCACCGCCATGATCGAGGTGACGTGCGACCTCGCAGGCACGAAGGCACTGGTCGAGGCGCTCACCCGGGACCCGCGGGTGTCGTCGATCGAGCATGCGGCCCGGGGCCGGGACCTCATCCTGACCGTGCAGACGGGATCGCTGCACGAATTGTCGGACCTGGTGCTCGAGGAGTTGCCCCGCCACCCGAGCGTCAATTCGACCCGGACGCACACGTGCACCGCACTCCACGCGGAGGGCAGCCGGTGGCGCCTCGACTCCCTGGACACGGCGCAGTCCGCCGCGATCGCCGCACTGGAGAACACCCCTCCGCAGTCCGGATCGAGCCGGCCGGAGAGCCTGACGGACGAGGTCGCCCGCGCGCTCGTCCGCGAACTCACCCGGAACGGCCGGGCGTCCGCGCGCGAGATCGCCGCGGTGATCGACCGGCCCGCGTCCTCGGTGCGCAGGCAACTCGCCGGGTTGCTGCGCTCCCGCGCCGTGGTGCTGCGCTGCGACGTCGCCCAGGATTCGACGCGGTGGCCGATCACCGTCACGTGGTGGTGCCGCCTGCCGGTGCGCGCGCACCGCGACGTCGTGGAGATCGTCAACACTCGCCCCGAACTGCGGTTGTGCATGTCGATGACCGGACCCGCGAACTTCCTCGTCAGCATGTGGGTGTCCTCGCTGCCCGACCTGCTGCGGGTGCAGGAATGGCTGGAGACCCGCGCCCCCAGCCTGGAGATCATCGACTCCTCGGTGACGCTCCGGTCCCGGAAACGGATGGGGTGGGAACTCGACACCCACGGCCGCGCGACCGGTTATGTCACCGCGCACGGCGACTGACCGCTACGGTCGAATGCGCCATCATCGGACCGGCTGGAGCAGGTGATCCCCGTGACCTCTACCGCGAAAACGTCGACGACCGGCGAGCGTGCCGACTTGCTGGAGTCGCTGGCGAAGCACCGGTACCTGCTCCGCCACACCGTCCGCGACCTCACCGACGAGCAGGCGGCCCGGCGCCCGACGGCGAGCGTGCTGTGTCTGGGCGGACTCGTCAAACACGTGTCGGACACCGAACGGGTGTGGGCCGATTTCATCGTCCGCGGCACCGACGCCGTCCGCGGAGGTCCAGTGGACGGCACCGGCACCGGCAATCGCGAGAAGGAATTCACACTCCGCGACGACGAGACCCTGGCCGCCGTCCTCGACCGTTACGCGAAGGTGGCGCACCGGACCGATGAGATCGTGGCCGCGCTGCCCGACCTCGACATCTCGCATCCGCTGCCGAATGCGCCGTGGTTCGAACCGGGATCACGCTGGTCCGCGCGCCGCGTCTTGCTCCACATCATCGGTGAGACGGCCCAGCACGCCGGGCACGCCGACATCATCCGAGAATCCCTGGACGAGACATGACCGTCCCCGAGCATCGCGTCCGAATCGCCGAGGAACGTGCCGACGCCGAACGTCGAATAGCATCACTGACCGGGCGTTTCACCGCGATCGTGGAGGGATCGGAATTCACCACGGACGATGACGAACACGACCCGGAGGGCTCGACCATCGCGTTCGAACGGGCCCAGGTGTCGGCGCTACTAGCCGACGCCCGGCGCGAGGTCGAGGATCTGGCGGCGGCACAGCAACGCCTCGACAGCGGGACGTACGGCCTCTGCATCAGGTGCGGCCGGCCGATCGCCGAGGTTCGGCTCGACGCGCTCCCGGCCGCGCAGACGTGTATCGACTGCGCCGGCTAGGGCAGGAAGGCTCCCCACTCGCGCGCAGCCACGTCTCGGGCCCGGCGATGGTCGTCGGCCTCGGGACGGATCCCGTCGGCGAGGTCGGCGAGGGCTTCGGCCAGATCACCGACATCGACCTGATGCCGCATGGAGGAGTCGAGGAGTTCGTCGAAGGCCTGGTCCGCGCTGTACGAGCTTCCGCGCGCGGTGGTCAGGATTTGAATTGCAGCGTCCAATGCGGACAGGTGCCGTGTCGCGCGGGTGTCGCGGTGAGCTTCGATCGTCAATATTCCGCCTCTGAGGTGTCGCCACTGGGCGTTGCCGGTCTGGTGTGACCACATCACATCACGATCCGGACGTCTACGTCGCCGAATCGGCATCGTGTCCGAAAGTTGTTTCTCGACAGGAGGATACGAACTCCGGCAAGGTACTTGTAACTCTCGTTACTACCGCGCGGTTCTACCCGTGAGTAGGTCGCCGGCGGAATCACATTTCTGAACGGCTCCAGAACAGCGGATCGAAACCGAACAGACCGGCCATTCCGCAATACTGTTTCCCGGGCGGAATTCTCCACCCGACGCGATCGGACGGCCGTGCGCCGCGCAGTCCCTGTGGACCCGTGTGACCAGAACTGTTCAGAATCGGGATGATTGACGTGAAACTCGTCGTCGACCTCAATCGGTGCCAGGGTTACGCGCAGTGCGTGTTCCTCGCACCCGACGTCTTCACCCTGCACGGAGAAGAGGCCCTTCTCTACGACGCAGGCCCCGCCGACGGCGAACGCGAGCACGTGTCGCAGGCCGCCGCGGCCTGCCCGGTGCACGCCATCACCACGGACCTCCCCGATCACCAGCATGGGGAGTGACGTGCGGATCGTCATCGTCGGCGCGTCGCTCGCCGGGGTGCGCGCGGCGGAGGCACTACGGGGGCAGGGCTTCGACGGGTCCCTGACCCTGATCGGCGACGAACCCTACGAACCGTACGACCGGCCGCCGCTGTCGAAGGCCGTGCTCCTCGGGATCATGCCGCCCGAACACGCGGCGCTCCCCTACCGTTCCGACCTCGACGCGAAGTGGCTGCTCGGTGTGCGGGCCACCACCCTCGACCTGGAGAACAACAGGGTGGTGCTCAGCGACGGCGACACCGTCGAGTTCGACAAGGTGCTGATCGCGACCGGTGTCCGCGCCCGGCCGTGGTCGAACTCGTCCGAGGCGGCACTCGACGGCGTCTTCACCGTCCGCACCTGCGACGACTCCCGCCGACTGAACGAGCGGCTGTCTGCCGGACCGCGCCACGTCCTGGTGATCGGCGCCGGTTTCACCGGTTCGGAGATCGCGTCGGTGTGCCGGGAGCGCGGGCTGTCCGTGACGGTCACCGAGCGCGGCCCGGCACCGCTGGTCGGTGCGCTCGGTGGGGTGGTGGCGGCGGTCGCCGCCGACATGCAACGCGACCACGGCGTCGACCTGCGCACCGGGGTCACGGTGACCGGACTCGACGGCGACAGCGACGGACGGCTGTGCCGCGCGCACCTCTCGGACGGGACCGCACTCGACGTCGACGTCGCGATCGTCGCGCAGGGCAGCATCCGCAACACCGACTGGCTGGCCGGGTCCGGCCTCGCCGCGGGGCCCCGGGGAGTGACGTGCGACGCCGGCTGCCGGGCGTTCGACATCAACGGCATCGTCACCGACAACGTGTTCGTCGCCGGTGACGTTGCGCGGCAACCACATCCGCTCTACGACTACCAGCTGCTGGCGCTGGAGCACTGGGGCAACGCGATCGGCCAGGCCGAGGTGGCGGCGCACAACATGATCCACGACGGCCTCCGCCGGCGACCGCACCTGGAGATTCCGGCGTTCTGGTCCAGCCAGTTCGGAGTCAACATCAAGTCCGTCGGCATCCCCACCTATTCCGATCAGTTGGTGATCACCCAGGGTTCGATCGCCGACCGGCGATTCGTGGCGGCGTACGGCTTCCGTGGTCGCGTCACCGCGGCGGTGGCGTTCAATCAGGGGAAGTGGCTCGACTTCTATCGGGGGCTGATCGAGTCGGCGGCGGAGTTCCCACCGGACTTCGACGTCATGGACCGGGCGGACCCGTTCGAGGTGCGGCCGTCGGAGTTGCCGGACCCGGCCGTTCTCAGCCACGGCCCGACCGTCGCGGTGACCGGTCATCTGCCCACCGAACGTCGTGTCGAGTTCGTCTCGCTACCGAAGTAACAGGGAGAGTGCCCATGTCGCGTGCGCAGTTGTTCGAGCGGATCACCGACCAGGCGAACCGGCCGAATCCGTATCCGCTGTACGAGGAACTTCGTGAGACGCGGGTGGCGCCGCAGGACAACGGCTCGTTCCTCGTCGGCCGGTATTACGACGTGATGGCGCTTCTGCACGATCCGAGGATCAGCTCCGACCTGCACAACCGGGGGCCGGGGCTTCCCGGAGCAGATCGGGCCGGCGACGGACCGGAGTCCTTCCTCAAACTCGATCCGCCCGAGCACGATCGGTTGCGCCGACTGACGACGCGCCAGTTCGGCCCGCCGCACAGCCCCGACCGGATCGACTCCATGCGTGGCGAACTCGCAGAACTCGTCACGAACCTCGTAGACGGGCTCGACGGTAAGGGCCGCATCGACATCGTCGACGACTTCGCGTACCCGTTCCCCGTCTCCGTCATCTGCCGTCTGCTCGGCGTGCCGCACGAGGAGGAACCCCGGTTCCACGCGTGGGCCGACGCATTGGTGGCGGCCATCGACCCGCGGCGCACCAGCGCCGACAACGAGCAGGTGAAGGTGGCGCAGCAGGCCCAGATGGAAATGGCCATGTTCATGGCCGGTCTCGTCGAGGACCGTCGCCGCAATCCCGGTGACGACATGCTGTCGGGGCTGGCCAACGATTCGGGGCCCGACGGCCAGTTGAACACCGTCGAGTTGGTCACCAACTCCATCCTGCTGTTCATCGCCGGACACGAGACCACCGTCAACCTCATCACCAACGGCATGCTGACCCTGCTGCGCAATCCCGACGTTCTCGAACGGCTTCGCAAGGAACCGGAGTTGATGCCGAAGGCTGTGGAGGAATTGCTCCGCTTCGAACCGCCCGTGCACCTGCTGGGCCAGCGAACGCCGATCGTCGACATCGAAATCGACGGTGTCACCGTCCCGAAGGGGTCGCCGCTCGTGCTGGCGTTGGCGTCGGCCAATCGTGATCCCGAACGCTTCGTCGACGCCGACCGGTTCGTCCCCGACCGCGAGGACAACCAGCACGTCGGTCTGGGCAGCGGCATCCACAGTTGCTTCGGCGCTCCCCTCGCCCGCCTCGAAGGGCAGATGGCGCTCACCGAACTCATTCGCCGCCTACCGAATCCGCGCCTCGTGGAGGACCCGCCGCCATACCGGCCCAACCCGGTACTGCGTGGTCCGCGGCACCTGTTGGTGGACTGTGGATGACAGGGGCTGACCCCCTTCCCCGCGCGTGCTCGATCAGCTCACCGGGGTGGTGCCGGTGGTTGATGCGCGGTCTCCGGGTGCGGTCGATGTGCGGCGGCGGGATGCGCAGGTTCGCCCTGCCTGCTGATGCCGGTCCGCTTACATGACTGCGGTGCGGTGCGGTCCGGATGAACGTCGCGGGATCAGGGTGGGCATTGCTCGCCGGATGGGGTCGTCGGCGGGTGTGGTGGCGAGCATCAGATCGAGTGCGGTGGCTGCGATCTGATCGAACGGTGTGCGTACCGAGGTGAGCGGGACCGGAAGGCGTTGGGACAGTGGGATGTCGTTGTATCCGACCAAGGCGACGTCGGTGCCGACGGAGAGTGAGCACTGGTGCGCGGCGGCGATGACACCAAGTGCGAGGTTGTCGTTGGCGGCGAAGACGGCCGTGGGTCGGGACGGGGAGCGGAAGAGCCGGTCCCCGGCCTCCTCACCGTCCTCGATTCCGAACGTCGTTTCGACGATCCACTCGGGCACTTCGGCAATTGCCGCTTCCCGGAGCGCCCGTCGCGCCCCGGCCAGACGGCCGACGGCAGTGGATGCGAACAACGGTCCCGACAGCACGGCGATGTCGGTGTGTCCGAGGTCGATCAGGTGGCGGGTGGCGAGATAGCCGCCTGCCTCGTCGTCGCCGACCGAGGACGGGCTGATTCCGTCCGTGCGAAGCACGAGCGCGTGGGGAACTCCACGCTCCCGCAGCTCATGGGGTAAGGGGTCGTCGCGCCGGCTCGAGGCGACGATCAGCCCGTCCACGTTCCGGGCGAGCAGCGTCCGGGCCGCGTCGGCCTCGTCTGCGGGGTTGTCCCCGGTCGTGGCGACGACGGTGAAGTAGCCGAGACGGGTCGCGGCCCGGCTGATCGCCTCGTACATCAGGGCCATGACGGTGTCACTCAAACGTGGGACGAGGACGCCGATCGTCGCGGTCTGCCCGCGGCGCAGACTGGACGCGAAGGTGTTGCGCCGGTATCCCAGCTGGTCGGCGACCGCCCGCACGCGTTCGGCGGTCGCGGAGCGGGACGGCGGCACGCGATCGTCGAGGACACGGCTGACCGTCGAGGTGCTCACACCCGCCGCTTCCGCTACCTCCCGCAGCGTGACGACGTGCTTACCGTCCCGCAACGTCTGCTGCGGTGTACTCCCGTTGGCTTCCATAGTTGTCCTATCTACCGGCACGGCCTGCCCGCTGCCTCATCGAAGAAGGCCTGATCACAGCCGGTCACCGACGTGACCCTTGACACAGATACCGAGGATACCGCACGATGAAATCGTTCACGGGAACGTTCCCGGGAACGTTTGCAAGTATCGTCTTCGATCGAAAAGAGCAACCATGAGCACACTCGACCTCCGTGGCCTCACCCCGGCGCCGGTGACGCCTTTCACCCGTGACGGCGACGTCGACTACGACGCCATCGCTCGCCTCGGCTCGTGGCTCGGCAGCGTCGACGGCGTCAAGGGCCTGGTCGTGCTCGGCCATGCCGGGGAGGGCACGTTCCTCACCCAGGACGAGCAGGTTCGCGTCATCGCCGCTTTCCAGGAGTCCGTCGACGGCCGGATCCCGATCATCGCCGGCATCACCGGTGAAGGCACCGCCGTCTCCGTGGAGGAAGCCCAGCGCGCTGTCGCCGCCGGCGCCTCGGCCGGCCTGGTCTACCCCTCACACGGGTGGTTGCGGTTCGGCTACCAGGACGGTGCCCCGCAGGATCGCTACAAGGCCATCCACGAAGGGTCGGGCCTGCCGCTGATCCTGTTCCAATACCCCGATGCCACCAAGGCCACCTACAACCTGGACACCCAGCTCGAGATCGCCGCCCAGCCCGGAGTCTTCGCCACCAAGAACGGCGTGCGGAACATGCGGCGCTGGGACCGGGAGATCCCCGTTCTGCGCCGCGAAAACCCCGAGCTGCAGATCCTGAGCTGCCACGACGAGTACCTGCTGCACACGGTGTTCGACGTCGACGGCCTGCTCGTCGGCTACGGCGGCCTCGCCCCCGAGCCGCTGGTCGAACTCATCGCCGCCGGCAAGGCCAAGGACTACCCCGCGGCCCGGGCCATCCACGACCGCCTACTGCCGGTGACGGCGAACGTCTACCACCGCGGCTCGCACATGGAAGGCACCGTCGCGCTCAAGGAAGGGCTGGTCGCCCGCGGCATCCTCGAGCACGCCACCGTGCGCTCACCGTTGCTGCCGCTGGCCGAGGGTGCAGGCTCCGAGATCGCCGCCGCGCTGCAGTCGGCCGGGTTGAGCTCGGTCACCGTCCCCGCCTGACCCGGCCCACCCACCGTCGGATCAGCTTCCGGATTCCCCGGAATCCGCCGCGCGCCGATGTAGTGCGCGCCGGTCCTGCCGTCCGGCCCGGCCCACCCCGGGCCGGACGGCACCACCTACGTAGCCGCGGTCCATTCGAGGCAGTGGTCGCCGTACCTTCCCTTCGAACCGGCCGCGCCGATCCGTCAGCGCCGCACTCCGCATCGGCGGTTCGAACACCAGAAAGTAGGCTCATCGATGAGTCAGCCCCCTCGCACAACAGCCGATTCCGTCGGAGGCAACGCAGTGGCCGCGACCAGCCCTCCGCCACACCAGGGCAAGCTGCGGTCCCAGCGCACCTGGATGCGGACCCTCGCCATGGCCGGTCCCGCCTTCATCGCCGGAGCATGGCAGTTCGGCCCCGGCAACCTCGCCAGCGCCGTGCAGGCCGGCAGCGAATACAGCTACTCGCTGATCTGGGTGATCGCCCTCTCGACGATCTTCATGCTCGTCTACGCCGACATGAGTGTGCGCCTCGGAATCCGGACGCCGGTGTCCATGATCAGTTCCGTCAAGGACATCCTCGGCCAGCGCGTCGGTGTCGCCGCCGGTGTCGGGGTCTTCATCATCACCCTGTGTTTCTCCGTGGGTAACGCCGTCGGATCCGGCCTCGGACTGTCCATGGTCTTCGGTGGTTCCCCGATCGTATGGTCCGCGGTCTGCACCGTGTTCGTCGGACTGATCCTGTTGTTCCGCAACGTCTACCGCACCGTCGAACGCGTTCTGCTGGTCATCGTCGCGCTGCTGGCGGCCACGTTCATCTTCAGCGCCGTCATCGCCCAGCCCGACTGGTTCCAAGCCGTGAACGGACTCGTCCCGTCCATCCCGCCCGGTGGACAACTGCTCGTCGTCGCCCTCGTCGGCACCAACTTCTCCCTCAACGCCGCCTTCTTCACCTCGTACGGAACCCACGAACGCCGCCGCACCGAGGCCGAATACCGGCAAACCACCATCGCCGACACGGTGCCGGGCATCGTGGCACCGGGCATCATGACCTCCCTGGTGATCATCGTGGCCGCCGCAGTCCTCGGCCGCGCCGACACCGAAGCGACCACTCTCGCCGGCCTCGCCAAGATCTTCGAGCCCATCGCCGGCCCCGTCGGATCCACCATCTTCGCGCTCGGACTGTCCGGTGCCGCGTTCTCCGCGATGGTCGCCAACGCCACCGCCGGCGGCACGATGCTCTCCGACGGTCTCGGTAAAGGCGCCTCCCCCAGCACCCTCACCGCCAAACGGACCAGCGCCGCGATCCTGGCCTTCGGACTCGCGATCACCCTCGTGTTCACCAAATCACCGGTGCAACTGATCATCTTCGCCCAGGCGCTGACCGTGCTGATCGCCCCCTTCCTCGGATTCCTCCTCTTCGTGATGAGCAACAACACCAAACTGATGGGCAACCTCCGCAACACCTGGTGGAAGAACACCATCGGAGCCCTCGGCTTCATCTCGATCCTGTCCCTGTCCGGCCTGCTGATCTACGAACTGCTCGGCTGACCACCCGAACCGACCGCCGGCACTGACCAGAGGAGCGGCACACCGACCACCGCGGTGTGCCGCCCCGTCCGTGGCGAGGAGCCCATGCCCCCAGCCATCCTCAACACTTCGGCGTGCCGGACGAATCGACCCTCGACCGTCCGCCCCGGAGATTGACCATTTCCCGCAGACACCCG
>NZ_WXYH01000387.1:0-33697 GCF_009872365.1 Rhodococcus sp. T7 | reverse complement strand
AACACATTATCCAAGAAAGCCCAGGCCAGGACGCTGTGACACGCTGATCACCCACCGGAATTTTGCAACAGCCCCCCGGCGGTTAATAAGTACTCACGGGCGACAGCATGACCTTCGGCGACGGCGTGTGCGACCTTGCGTGGGACGAGCGCGTCGCCGATGACGTGCACGCGTGCGTTGTCGGGCGCGACGAGCGACCAGTCGAGCGAGCGCCGCTCGCCGGCGACGACGACGCGGTCGGCGGCGAGGCGGGTCCGCACCCCGGACAGGGTGTTCTCGAACTCGACCGAGCCGTCGGAGACCCCGACGATCGACGACAGCACGCGCACGTCGACCGGTGTGCCCGACAGCCGGCGCAGATACTGCACGCGACCTTCCGCGGGAAGGCCCGACGCGAAGGCCGCGGCCGGCGTCAGGACCGTCACGAGGCCGGCGCCGGCGGCGAGTGCGGCTTCGACCGAGCTTGCCGCGGGCCAGAGCCCGAATCCGTCGTCGACCACCACGACGTGGCCTGCACCGCGCAACGGCTCCCCTCCCCCGGCCAGCGCGTGCGACGTGAGCAGCGACATCGTTCCGGCCGCTTCACGGGGCAGCGTCTCCTCGGCCCCGACCGCCAGGACCACGTCGTCGAAGCCCTCCAGGTCGGCGGCACTCACCCGATGGCCCAGTCGGATCGTCACCGACGACAGATTGTCGGAGTAGTAGTCGAGGAGGCGACGCCAGCCGCTGCGGTGTGGTGCGTCCGCGGCAATCGCGAGTTGGCCTCCGATCCGGTCGCGGCCCTCGAAGAGGGTGACGTCGTGGTCGGATCGGAGCCGCATCGCGCACTCGAGCCCGGCCGGGCCCGCACCGACGACGGCGATCCGGCGCCGCGCCGTGGACCGGCGCGTCGGGCCCAGGGTCAGCGGATACGCCGGGCGCGCGGATTGGCCCGGCGGAGCGAGGTCGGGATTGACCGAGCAGAGCAGGACCGGGTCGAACGCCCGGCAGTCCTCGTTGCAGGACACGCAGGGGCGGATCGAGGATTCCCGGCCGGTCAGCAACTTCCGCGGGAAGTGCGGGTCCGCGATCAGCGGTCGTGCCACGCCGACGAGGTCGGCACCCGACTGCAGGGCGGTGTCGATGGATGCACCGGTGCGGAAGGACTGCGACACGAGCAGCGGTGTCGAAGTGGCCGCGCGCAGCCGTCCGACCGCGTCGAGCAGCGGCGGGTCGGTGACGGCCATGTCCCGGACGTAGGTGGTGCGGACGCCGACGGTGACGTTGACGTAGTCGAAGCCGGAGAGATAAGGAAGCAGCTCACACAGCCCGTCCATGCCGAGGCCGGCCTCTTCGCCTCCTTCTGCGGAGACGCGCACACCGAGGACGACACCGGGGCAGGCGTCGCGGACCGCGGCCGCGATGCGGTCGAGGATCCGCACCCGCTGCGAGACCGTCGTGGCGTCGGGGCCGAAGTTGGTGACCGGCGAGAGGAACTGCGCCAGCAGATATCCGTGGGCTGCATGCAGTTCGACGACGGGGAATCCGGCGGACCACGCGGCACAGCGGAGGTGCGGAAGGCGTCGACGATCCCGTCGACTTCGGCGGGCGCGAGTGCGCGAGGACGCGTCGGTTCGCGAGGCGAGCGGACGACGGTCGGCGCCACGGGATGGCTCCACAATTCGGCGCCGAGCGTTTCGCGACCGAGGTGGACCAGTTGGCACGCCGCCACGGCTCCCTCCTCCGTGATCGCCCGTGCCCGGGCCTCGAGGCCCGCGACGACTTCGGGACGCCAGACCTCGGTGATGTTGCCGTTGCGGTTGGCCGAGCTCGGTGACACCACGGTGCCGCCGACGATCAGCATCGCTGCGCCACCTGCTGCCCGGCAGCGCCAGTAGTCTGCGTCGCCGGGCGACGGGACACCGCCCGCGACGGCCCCCGAGGCGTGCGCCGTCCCGACGAGACGGTTCGCCAACCGAAGCGGGCCGAGCTGCAGCGGCCGGGCCGCACGTGGAGGCGTCATGAGTACTCCTAATTGAACTGGATTCACTTCACGCTAGCAGGTGATTGACATCACACGGCAACTTCTTTAGATTCAAACTGATATCAGTTCAATTTGAGGGGAATCATGTCGTTCGTTCTCATCCACGGCGCGGGAATGGGCGCCTCCTGCTGGGACCCACTCCTGCCGTTGCTCGAAGGCGACACTCTCGCAGTCGATCTCCCCGGACGGGGTCGACGCCGGTCCGCCGACCTGCGGTCCCTCACCCTCGCCGACAGCACCGCGGCCGTCGTTGCGGATGTGGAGGCAGCGAACCTCGAGGACATCGTTCTGGTCGCACATTCCTTCGCCGGAGTGACGGCCCCACCTGCCATGCCGGCGCTCGCGGGCCGACTACGGCACGTCGTCTTCCTCTCCGCTGTCGTGCCGACCGACGGCACGCGCGTGATCGAGCAGATCGACCCGGACGTCCGCGCCGCAGTCGAAGAATCGATACAGGGCGGTGTCTATCGCCAGGATCCTGTGGGCGCCACAGCGATGCTCTGCAACGACATGGACGCCGAGCAGACCGGCTGGATGATCGACCAGCTGGTCGACGACTCCGCTGCGTTACTCACGGAATCCGTCGATCTGTCCGGCCTTCGGGCCGACATACCCCGCACATACGTACGTTTGACGAAGGACGCCTGCTATCCGCCCGAACTGCAGGAGCGATCGGCCGCCGTCGTCGGCGGCGATACCGTCTTTCTCGAATCCGGCCACATGGCCATGGTGACGATTCCCGATCAGGTCGCCGCGCTGCTTCACAGGCTCTCGCTGTAGGCCGTCGCCGCCCATTCGATCCCTCGCGCCGCAAACGAATACACGGTTTCGCATCCGGCGAACCGATTCCGGAAGGACTTTCATGCCATGAGAAGTGTGCCGATAAAGCTGATGGCGGTCGCGGTGGTCGCCGCGTTCGCTTCCGCCGCCTGCGGATCCGGCGGTTCCGGTGTCAGTCAACCAGTGTCTGGCACGTGGGACGACGTCGTCGCCGCCGCGAAGAGTGAAGGCAGCGTGCTGCTGTACTCGAGCCAGAACCCCGCCAATCTCGAGGCGCTCAAAGTGGCGTTCGAGCAGGAGTATCCCGAGATCTCCCTCGAATACGTCCGGGGAACGGACGCCGACATCAACCCGAAGGTCGAGGTCGAGAATCAGACGAAACGCGGCACTGCCGACGTCCACATGCTCACCGACTCCGCCTGGATCGAGACGGCCGCGGAGTCGGGCACGTACTCGACCGACCTCGTCGGCCCGGCGTTCGACGCGCCGGAGTACGAGCGCGAGAAGAGCATCATCTCCGACAAGTTCTTCCTGACGAGTGCGGCGGTGTTCTCGCTCGGATGGAACACGACTGCACTTCCCGGCGGTCTGCAGAAGCCGGACGACCTCCTCGACCCGGCATTGAAGGGCAAGATCGGCATAGTCAACCCGTCGGGCATCGCCTCCTACGTCGACTTCTACCGCTTCTTCGAAAAGAACTTCGGCCCCGACTATCTCCAGAAACTCGCCGAACTGAAACCGCGCATCTACCCGAGTGCACTGGGAGTCGCCCAGGCATTGACCTCCGGCGAGATCGTCGCCACCCCGGTGGTGCAACCCCTGGTAAGGGAGAAGGAATCGGGTGCGCCCGTCGACTGGGCTCTGCCCGCGCCGCCGTGGGGAACGCCCTGGTTCACGCACGCCCTGTCCGCCGCGCCGCACCCGAATGCGGCTCAGGTGCTGGCGAATTTCATGGTCACCCCGGCCGGCCAGAAGGCGCTGTCGCTCGGCTACGCGAGCGCCCTGCCCGGCATCGAAGGAAGCGTCGCGCGGGCCCAGGACATCGCACTGCCCAACCCGTCCGATCTGACGCCCGAATCGCTCACCGAATACCAGGCCGACTGGGAAAAGAGATTCATCCAGTGACGTCACACGACGCGCGACTGCGTGATACCTGCGCTCTCGTCACCGGTGCGGCACGCGGGATCGGCGCCGCGACAGCGGAACTCTTCCACGCCCACGGGGCGACGGTGTACCTGTGCGACGTCGACGACGATCTCGGCAACAGTGTCGCGGCGAAACTCGGTGCGAGAGCCCATTATCGGCACCTGAACGTGACCGACGAAGCCGACTGGTCCCGGGTGACCGCCGAGATGGCGGATCGCGGCCACCCGCTGCGGATTCTCGTCAACTCGGCCGGCGCCGCGTCCAAGGCGTCGATCATGGACACCTCGCTCGCCGAGTTGCGACGCATGATCGATCTCAACCTGGTGGGCACGTTCCTCGGACTGCAGGCCGCGGGTGCCGCGATGACCGCGGGCGGGTCGGTGGTCAACCTGTCTTCGCTGCGCGGCGTCCTCGCGACCGCCGAACTCGGTGCGTACGGCGCGTCGAAGTTCGGCGTTCGCGCCCTGACCCGCGTTGCGGCGCTGGAATTCGCGGAGAAGAACATCCGGGTCAACGCGGTGTGCCCGGGCAGCATCGACACGGCCATCACCGCGGGCGCCCACTTCGCCGACGACGACATGGAGGCGTACGTGAAAAGCATTCCGCTGCAACGCCGCGGTCTGCCGCTCGAGGTGGCGAAGGCCATCCAGTTCCTCGCCGGCGACGAGAGCAGCTACGTCACCGGCACCGATCTCATGATCGACGGTGGAACCTCGGCGGGCGCCAGGACTCCCAAGCTCTCGTCGTCGTGACGGACCGGCCGGGCAACTCCTTGCCCGCCGGGCCTACGACCGCTACGCTGAAATGAACTGAATTCACTTTATCTCCGCCGACGCTCCGAAGCCAGGAGCCTGGGCGGACGCCCTCCAAGACAAACCACTCGCAACCAGGCAGGTGCCAGGTGACATCGCAATTCAGGGTTTCCAACCTGACCAAGACCTTCGGGTCCAACACCATCGTCGACCAACTCGATCTCGACATCGAGGACGGTGAATTCCTCGTCCTGCTCGGCCCGAGCGGTTGCGGGAAGACGACCACGCTTCGCTGCATCGCCGGCCTCGAGACACCCGAGGGCGGGTCGATCACGTTCAAGGACCACACCGTCTTCGACGCATCGGCCCGGATCAACGTTCCGGCCTACAAACGCAACATCGGCATGGTCTTCCAGTCCTACGCGCTGTGGCCGAACATGACGGTGCGAGAGAACATCCGGTACCCGTTGAAGGTCCGCCGAATGAAGAGTGCCATGGCGTCCGGTCAGGTCGAAACCGCTGCGGGCATGGTGGACTGCGGGGCTCTGCTCGACCGGTACCCCTCCCAGCTCAGCGGTGGGCAGCAACAGCGGGTGGCGGTGGCGCGCGGACTGGTCGCCCAACCCGATCTGGTGCTGTTCGACGAACCCCTGAGCAATCTCGATGCGCGACTGCGCGATCAGGTGCGGTCCCAGATCCATCAGCTCCACCAACGTCTCGGCTTCACAGCCGTATTCGTCACCCACGATCAGGCCGAGGCGTTCGCGCTGGGAGACCGGCTCGCCATCATGAAGGCGGGCAAGATCGAGCAGTACGACACCCCGGAGCGGGTCTACGAGGCCCCGTCCTCCGACTATGTCGCCGCGTTCATCGGCATGGCGAACCGGCTCGAACTCGTCCGGCGGCACGAGGGCTGGACGACGCGCGCGGGCACTCCGGTAGACCTCGATGCGGCCGCCATCCAGGGTGGACGCCTCGGCGGCGACGCGGCCCTGGGAAGAATGCGCCCCGACGACCTCGCCCTGCACCGTTCGCTCGAAGAGGTCGCCCCCGGCGACGTCGGCCTGACCGGTGAACTCGTCACCTCGGAGTACGGTGGCCGCTATTTCGACGTGACGGTCGACGCCGGCGGTGAGCGGTTGTACCTGCGCGCAGATGCCGGACGGCACGGGCCCTGGTTGCGCGGCGCCGCAACGGGATCTCCTCTGGTGGTCAGCTTCTCCCCCAGCGCACTACGGGTGTTCCCGCACCCCGACGGGCATGTCGATCTGCAGGCTCCCGAGCTCGCTCGGGCCGCCGCCCGATCGGAGGCATGATGGCTACCGTCGCCGTCAGCCGCGGCGCGCGGCCGCTCGTCGTCAGCGCTATGTGGCGAACCCGGCTCGGGTACGGCGCGCTGCTGGCGTTTCTCGCGTACCTCGTCGTGCTCCCGCTGTTCCGGCTGCAGTCGCTGGCGTTCGAAGACGGCGCGCGCGGGTATCAGGCCCAGTACGGGCGGTACGACATCGGGCAGACCATCCGGACGACCATCGCCCTCGCCGTCACGTCGCTCGCCATCGCGATGGTGCTGGGAACGGTGCTCGCGTTCGCGGCCACCAGACTGCCCCGCCGGCTGAGCTTTCTCCGGATCGTCCCGATCCTGCCCATCGTGATGCCCGCGGTCGCCAACGTGGTCGGGTGGGCATTCCTCCTGTCTCCAGGGCCGGGGTACCTGAACGCACTCCTGCGCACGCTTCCCTGGTGGAACACCCTGGATTCCGGACCGGTCGACGTCTACAGCACCCCGTGGATCATCATTCTCACCGGTTTCGGACTCACGTCTTTCGTCTACCTGTTCGTGAGCGCGGGCATGCAGAACATCAGTTCCGAGCACCTCGAGGCCGCGCAGATCAGCGGTTCGTCGACGCTCGGGGTGTTCTTTCGCGTCGTGCTCCCCCTGCTGCGCCCGTCGCTGGTGTACGGCGGCGGAATCGCGCTGCTTCTCGGACTGGGCCAGTTCACCGGGCCGCTCCTGCTCGGGCAGAACGCGGGCGTGAAGGTGCTCACCACCGAAATGTACCGCCGGGTGTCGGAGTCGCCGGCGGACTTCGCGGCCGCGGCGGCCGCGGGATCACCGCTCGTCATCTTCGGCATCGTCGTCGTGCTTGCGCAGAAAATGCTTCTCGGCAATCAGAAGCGCTTCGTCACTCACGGCGGCAAAGCGTTCGCACCGAACACCGGTCGCTCGGTCTGGGCCGCCGCTGTGATCTCGGTGTACGCGATTCTCGCTCTCGTCGTTCCGCTGATCGGGCTCGCCATCGTGGCGGTGTCTCCGTACTGGTCGGAATCGCTGTCCTGGAATCTGTTCACGCTCGACAACTTCCGGGCTCTGTTCCAGACGGCGAGCATCGTCGACTCGGTGTTCACCAGTCTTCTCACCTCCGTCGTCGCAGTGGTGATCTGCGTGCCGATCGGCTATCTCACCGCCACTCTGCTCGTGCGAGGCCGCAAGCACCGGGTCCTGGGGACCATCGGCGACGTCATCACGGCTCTCCCCCTGGGCATTCCGGCGGTGATCTTCGGCGTCGGGTTCCTGCTGACCTACACGCAGCCCCCGCTGATCCTCTACGGCACCAAAGCGGTCATCATCCTCGTGTACGTCGTGCTCATGGTGCCGTTCTCCACCCGGATGCAGATGACGGCGATGCTGTCGCTCGGGGAGACCTACGCCGAGGCGTCGGCGACCAGTGGCGCGAGCCCGTTCGTCACCAATCTCCGGGTGATCCTGCCGCTGATGAGACCGACCGTGCTCAGTGCCGTCGCCCTGATGTTCATCCTGCTGACCCACGAGTTCGCCGCCTCCCTGCTCGTCCGTGCCGCCACGACACAGGTGATGGGCACGCTGCTGTTCGACCTGTGGGAGAACGGTTCCTACCCGCTGGTGGCGGCGATGGCGCTGCTCATGACGGCCGTGACCAGTGTCGGCGTCGTGTTCGCGATGCTCGTCGGCGGCCGGAACGTGTTGAGCAACCTGTGATGTCGGCATGTCCTTCCCGATCCGACCGAATGACGAGGAGTACAGATGAGTGCGGGAACTGACCGGCTTCGCGACAAGGTCGTCCTGCTGACGGGTGCGACCGGTGGAATCGGCGTCGAGATAGTCCGCAGACTTGCCGACGAAGGCGCTCACGTCGTCGTCACCGATCTCGACGAATCGGCCTGCCACGACCTGCTCCGCACTCTCGCCCGGCCCGAGCGACACGCCGCGCACGCCCTCGACGTCGCCTCCGAGGAACAGTGGGAGGCGGTCGTCGCGGCAGCCGAGGGGACGTTCGGCGCTCTGCACGCCCTGGTCAACAACGCCGCCATCGGCAGTGTCGCAACGGCCGAGGACGAAACCCGGGCGCACTGGGATCGTGTGATCGGGATCGGCCAGACCGGCACGTGGCTGGGCATGAAACATGCCGGTCCCCTCATCGAGCGCAGCGGCGGCGGTTCCATCGTGAACATGTGCTCGATCCTGGGAAGCGTCGGCGGCCTAGGCAACAGTGTCGCCTACGCGGCCGCCAAGGGCGCCGTCCGCACGATGACGAAGAACGCCGCCCTGCACTGGGCGAAGGCGGGCGTACGGGTCAACTCGCTGCACCCGGGATTCATCGCGACGCCACCGCTGCTCGAACGCTGGGAGGGCACCGAGCGTCACCGCGAGATGCTGGCCGGCACGCCGATGGGCCGGCTCGGGCGCGGTGAGGAGATCGCGGCCGCGGTCGCCTTCCTCGCCGGCGACGACTCCACCTTCGTCACCGGATCGGAGATCTACGCCGACGGCGGGTGGACGGCAGCCTGAACCCGGGCAGACGAACATGGCCTCCGCGCGATGCGGAGGCCATGTTTGCTGTGCGGGTAGGTTTGCTGTGCGGGTAGATCATCACCGCAGACGGCACAGCGTCTTTCCCACGGTGCGGCCGCGCAGCATCGCGACGATGGCGTCCGGCGCCGACTCGAGACCGTCGAACACGGTCTCCTCGGCAACGAGCCGCCCGTCGCGGAGGTAGCCCCCGACCTCGGCCCGCATGTCGCCCAGCAGGTGGTCGTAGGCACCGGCCCGGAAACCCTTCACCGTGAGGCTCTTCGATACGATCTGAAAGAGATTGTCCGGACCTGCCGCCGCCGTCTCGGCGTCGTAGGACGCGACCGCGCCGGCCATGGCCACGCGGCCTCCCGGCCGAAGGCGATGCAGGGCGGCCCCGAGATGCGCTCCGCCCACGTTGTCGAAATACAGATCGATGCCGTCGGGTGCCGCACCGTCGAGGGCCCGCGTCAGGTCCGGCGTGTGGTAGTCGAACGCGGCATCGAGATTCAGTTCCTCCCTCAGGAACCGGACCTTCTCGGCCGATCCCGTACTGCCGACCACGTAGTGACCTCGGAGCTTGGCGATCTGCGCGGCAAGGCTGCCGACCGCTCCGGCCGCCGACGAGATCCACACGACGTCTCCGCCGGCGAGTTCGCCGATGCAGTGCAATCCGACATACGCGGTGAGCCCGGCGCTGCCCAGCGCTCCGAGATACGCCTGCGGCGGATGCTCGACGGTGTCGAGCCGCGTCACACCTCCGGCCCCGGCGAGGGTGTCACCGTCCTGCCGGATCACGGCGAACTCGCGAAAACCGTTGATGTGCAGCACCGTGTCGCCCGGCTCGTAGCCGGGGGCACGGGACCGGAGCACCTCGCCGACGGCCAACCCGGTCAGCGTCTCCCCGATGCGGAACGGCGGCAGGTAGCCGGCGGGGCCGGTGGGCCCGAGGCGCATCCTGACGACGGGTCGATCGACGACCACGAGTTGCGCACGAGAATGTCACCGGGCCCGAGTTCTTCGGGAACCGTCACCACGTCGAGGCGGAAGTCCGACGGTACAACCCGCCCCCGGGGATGGCGCGCCAGTGTGAGCTCACGACTCTGCATAGGAATCCTTTCGACTCAGACGACGGCAAAGACTTCGACTCAGACGACCGAGAAGACGTCGTGGCCGTCTCGTTGTCGGACGGTGAGCCGGCCGCGGTCGACCAGGGTGTCGAGGTGCGCGAGGGTCTCACAGGTGGCGATCATCTGATTGAACGGGTCGAGCGTGGTGAACGGTCTTTCGCGACGAGTCCACGTGACCACGTGTGCCACGGCGGTCGCGGTCCCCTGCCCGAGCGAGATCAGCGCGTTGCGCATCACTTCGAATCGCTGGTCGTGGTGCGCGAGAAGCTCTTCGACTCGACGGTGCACGCTCGGTGTCGGATCTCCGTGTGCCGGAAGGAGTTGCGAATCGGGGCGGTCGAGCATTCGGGACAGCGAGTCGAGGTAGCGCCCCAGCGGCAGGTCCCACTCGCCCAGTTCGAAGCCGATCGACGGGGTGATCGTGGGCAGGACGTGGTCCCCGCTGAACAGGAGTCCCTGATCTACGTCGTGAAACACCATGTGGCCCTTCGTATGGCCCGGGGTGTGCACGACGTCGAGCGTGTGCCTGCCGATCCGGAGCGGACCCGCGGCGAGCCAGTGGTCGGGTTCTTCCCAGTCCGAGCGGTGGAAGGGTTCCGCGGCGGTCAGGGCCTCGACGATGTCTGCCAGGACGGGGGCTCCCGCGCGCCGGAGTTCGTGGAGCGAATCCGTCGGCACGTTGCTGCCGAGGGCACCGACCGCCGCCAATCCGTCCGCCTCCGCGACTCCGAGGTGGACGCGTGCACCGTGACGGCGGCGGAGTTCGACGGCGAACGTGTAGTGGTCGCGGTGCACGTGGGTGACGTAGATGTCGTGAATCTGTTCGGTGCCGTGGCCGATCCGGAGCAGTGCCCGTTCCATCTCCTCGAACGTCGTGTCGACTCGCCACCCACCGTCGACGAGAGCCAGGCCGTCCGGGGTCTCGAGGGCGTAGACGTTCACGGCCCCGAGACCGTCGCCGGGCATCTGGAGGGGTATTCGATGCACACCGGGCGCCACTTCGTAGCAGCCCGGCTCCATCCACCCCGCGCTCATGATTTCGCGCTGTCCACTTCGACCATCGTCTTCTCCTCGCCCATGACGAGGATGCGCTTTCCGCGCATCTTGCCGACGTTGTCCACTGCGGCTTGCCATTCCGGGCTGGCGAGTGCGGCATCGAGGTCCTCGCGGGAGTCGAAGCTCAGGATCGACACGCCGTCCCATTCCCGGGACCTGTCGTCGATCGCGTCCAGCACTTCGGTGTGCTGCCAGCGACGGAGGCCGGGGAGCGGATAGGTCACGTCGGCGTGCTCACCGCGCCACCACTGGATGAACTGCTCGTGGCTCCAGTCGTGCGGACGGGAGGCCAGGACGATCAAGTTGTACATCATCTCTCCATTACTGACATGAATTAGGTTCAATTATTGAGGGTGTGCAAGAGCCACTCCACGACCGCCGCGGGTTATGCGCGGACGATACGCAGAGTGGCGTCGCGAACGTGGCGGTTGAGCTGGTCGAGTGTCATGTCGCCGTCGGGCCGGTACCAGCGCCACACGCTGACGACGAGCCCGAGGACGAGTCGGGCCATCAAACGCGCATCGGCGTCGGCGAAGGCCCCGGCGCCCATCCCCTTCGCGATGAGGAGAGACCACGCTTCTTCGATCGAATTCACCAGCGCCCGTGACGTCTGGCGCTCGGCTTCTTCCTTCTCGGACTGGCGGGGCGTGGCCAGCAGATCCATGTGGCTCTGAAGGATCCGGCGCTGCAGGGCGTCGCGGGGGGTCGCTTCCAGGGCGCTGGTGATGGCGGCGCTCAACGCCTCGACCGGGTCGTCGATGCCCTCGATCGCGGTCGTGAATCGCTCGAGCGACTGCGCCAGTTCGAGACGCATGATCGTCAGCAGGCAGTGCGCCTTGGATTCGAAGTAGTGGTAGAGCGCGGTCTGGCCGATACCGACCTCGTCGGCGATCGACGCCCACTTCGTGTGCTCGAAGCCGACTTCCCCGAAGCGTTCGATTGCGGCCGTGAGGATGAGCCCGCGCTTGGAACGCGGACCATCGCGGAGCGTCATGGCTTCTACGGACACGGGATCCCCATCCATTCGTCGTCGGGTCGGTACCGGTAAGACTACCTGAACTGAGGTCAGGTCGGGTGGAGGTCAGGTGGTCTCGGTACCGGCGAGAAGGCGTGTTGCGAGGTCCACCGCATCCGGTCGAGACAGTTTCCCGACCCGGTTCTGCGGCAGGTCGTCGATCGTGAACACGAACTCCGGCCACTTGAACTTGGGGAAGTCGATGTCACCGAGGTACGCAACCACCTCACCGAGGGTAATCGCTGCACCCGTGCTCACGACGAGGGCTGCGGCGCGTTCACCGAGCAGTTCGTCCGGCACCGGTACCACGCACACCTGGGACACGGTCGGGATGCGAGCGATGGCGGCTTCGACCTCGTTGATGTCGATGTTGCGACCCCCGCGGATGATGATCTGCTTCTGCCGCCCCATGACCCGGATGGTTCCGTCGTCCGCGATCTCGACGAGGTCGCCGGTGGGCAGGAATCCGTCCGCGGTGAGTTCGGGCGGCGCGGGAACCCCGGCTCGGGCATAGCCGACGAAGAGGGAGGGCCCGTTGACCTGCGCGTCGCCCACCCGCCCCGGGGGGAGCGGCGCGCCGTGCTCGTCGACGGCTCGGACAACCGTGCCGGGGAACGGCCTGCCGTCCCGTCCCAGGCGCACGTCCGGCGCGTCCGACGGCAGCGGGGTGGTGTGGCCGAGGCACTCGGACATCCCGAACACGCGCAGGAACATCGTCCCGAGAATCTGCTCGGCGCGACCGAGCGCACCGGCGTCCATCGGGCCGCCGCCGACGGTCATCGCCCGCAGCGAGGTCAGCGCGCCCGCCGCGTCGGGTGCGACGGCCAGCTGAAGCGCCATGGTCGGGACGAGCATCGTCCAGGCAACCTGGTGCTTCCTGACCACCTCGAGGGCGGCCGCAGGCTTCCAGCCGTCCATGCAGACCATCGGCGCGGCCAGCATCGTCGGGAGGTAGAGCCCGAAGCAGAATGCGGCCACCGACGACAGCGGAACGAACGCGGCGACCGGGTCTCCGGGTTCGAGGCCGACCGCGTCGATCGTGCAGCGGCAGGCGTACCGGATCGCGGATTCCGACTGCACGACGCACTTGGGGTGTCCGGTCGACCCGGACGTCATCGCGATCGCGATCCCGCCGTTCCACCGGGCGACGTCGCTGACCGGTGTCCGGGACCAGCGCATCGACCAGCCGTCCAGCGCGGTCGCCTCTTCGGTGAAGTGGTCGTCGGAGGCACCCCAGTGCGCAAGGGACCCGGGGTCGGCGATCACCACGTCGGGCGCGATGTCGTGCAGGGCGACGGCGAACTCCGACGGGGTGGCGTGCCTGCTGAACACTGCGACGACACCGCCGCGCAGACCGACCGCGAGCGCCGCGGTCAGCGTCCGCCAGCTGTTGTCCGCTTGGACGAGCACGGTGGGCGAACCCCCGCGAGCGGTGCCCAGCAGAGCGGCAAGTTCGGTCGCCGCCGCGGCGATGCGCGCGGCGGTGTACTCGCCCGAGGCGTCGACGACCGCGATCTCATCGGGCGAGCTCTTTGCGCGAGCAACGAATTCGCGAGCCAACTCCCACATCCCGCAATCCTCCTGTTCAGCGAACACTGTCATTCTCGGTCATCGTGCGCGGTATCGCGCAGGCCTCGCAGGTCACGGCACGAGGACGGCGCGCCCGCGGATCGTTCCGCGGCGCAGCCGGTCGTACACGTCGACGGCGTCGTCCAATCGGTACGCGGTCGATTCGACGCTCAGCATCCCCCGTTGGGCGAGGTCGACCACCGCTTCGAGGTCGGCGCGTGTTCCCCAGAACGGGGCGCTGACCTGCCAGCCGCTGGGCAGTCCGAGGTCCTTGCCGACCGTGAGCCGGCCGCCGCCGCTGCCCACGGTGACCAGGCGGCCACCGGGGCCGAGCAACCGGGCGGCCGGTTCCATCGTGGCCGGGGATCCCACGAAGTCGAAGACCACGTCGGCGGTGCTGTGCCCTGTGCCGGCATCGGCCACCGCGCACACCGTCCGGTCGGCCCCCAATCGGAGGGCGAGTTCGCGCGAGTCCTCGCGTGGATCGACCGCGATGATCGTGCCGGCGCCGAGAGCGCGAAGGATCTGGACGGCGAGATGGCCCAGCCCCCCGACACCGACCACGACGGCGACCGAGTGGGCGTCGACGAGGTCCCGGTTCGTGCGGATCGCGTGGTAGGCGGTCAGGGCCGCATCGGCGAGCGGGGCGGCACTCTCGGGGGCAAGCCCCCGGGTGCGCACCACGAACCGCTCCGAGGGAACGATCATGGCCTCGGCGAGACCGCCGTCGTGCCCGAGACCGTTGCCGATCGCCGCTAGCCGGCCGTCCGCCCGCGGACGCAGTTCGTGACAGTAGTTCTCCCGGCCCCGCCTGCAGTTGCGGCACTCCCCGCAGGACCACACACCGTGGACCACCACGGACTCACCGATCCACGACCTGTCGGCCTCGGGGCCCGCGCCGACCACGGTTCCGGCCACCTCGTGCCCGAGTGTGAGCGGGAGCGGGTAGTCGAACGCGCCCGCGGGTGCGTCCATGACGTGCAGGTCGGATCGGCACAGCCCGGCGGCCCGGACTTCGATCAGCAGTTCGGCGCCCCGCGCTGCGGGGACTTCGACGCGCAGGACCTGCACGGGTTCACCCCAGCCGGTCAGGCGCACTGCTCGCATCGTCTCGATGGTCATGGTCCCGTCGCCTACCTGGCTGCCCAGCCGCCGTCGACGACGAGCGTTTGCCCGGTGACGTACGAAGATGCATCCGAAGCGAGGAACAGCACGGCGCCGTCCACCTCGCCCGCCCGGCCACCGCGGCCGAGCATCGTGTTGCGGCGCACCCAGTCGGCCGAGCGCTGGTTGCCGAACAGTCCGTCCGTCATCTCGGTATCGAACCACCCGGGCACGACGGCGTTGACACGGGCGCCCCGTCTGCCCCACTGCCCCGCCAACTCGCGGGTCAGACCGAGAATGCCCGCCTTCGACGCCGCGTAGCTCGCACCGCCGATGGGAGCGGTGGACACCAGACCGATCACCGAGGAGATGTTGATGATCGAGATCCCCGCGCCCTCCGGAACGGTCGACGTGACATACGTGGCCAGATGGAACCCCGCCGCGAGGTTGACGTCGAGGATCGACGCGAATCCGTCGGCGGTTTCGTCCTCCGCGTTCGGAGGTCCGGGCTTGCCGGCGTTGTTGACCAGGACGTCGACATGGCCGGTTTCCTCGCGGGCGCGGTCGACGAGGCGGCGGCGGTCGGCGTCGACGGTGATGTCGCATTCGACCGGGACCACGGTGTCGACCTCCGCCGCGAGTGCCTCGAGCCGATCGACCCGCCGGGCAGCCGCGTAGACCGTGGCGCCCGCCGTCGCCAGCGTCCGCGCGAATCCCATCCCCAGTCCGGACGACGCACCCGTGACGACGGCGACGCGACCGCTCAGCTGGAACAGCTCGGGTACCTGCATGTGGTTGGCTCCTACTCCTGTTCGTGGCACGCGCGTCAGTAGACGGCGGTGCGTCCGCCGTCTACCGGGATCACGGCGCCCGTGGTGTAGCCGGCGCGGTCCCCGGCCAGATGCACGACGAGGCCGGCGATTTCATCCGGGTGCCCCAGCCGTCCGGCGGGCAGCCGGTCGACGATCTTGCCGACGAACTCGTCGTCCCAGTCGGCCGCCATGTCGGTCGCGAATCCACCCGGCATGATGCAGTTCACCCGCACCCGGGGTGCGTATTCCTGCGCGAACGCCATCGTCAGCGCGTTGAGGCCGTTCTTCGACGCCGCATACATCGCCTCGGGCGGGCTGGGCCGCACCGCGCCGATGCTCGAGATGTTGATGATCGAACCGCCTCCGGCCGCGCTCATCCTGGCGCCGGCCACCGCCATCAGCCGGAACGGTCCCTTGAGGTTGACTTCGATCGTCTTGTCGAACAGCGACTCGGACACCGACTCCAGGGTCGGTGACAGGGGTGCGATGCCGGCGTTGTTCACGACCACGTCCAGCTTCCCGAATCGGGAGACGATCTGGTCGACCGCGGTTTCGATCGCGTCCCACTTCCCGACGTGCAGTGCGAGCGGTTCGGCGATTCCACCGGTGTCCCGGACGATCGCACGGGCCGCGGAGACGCACGACTCCTCCTTGCGGCTCGACACGATCACGGTGGCTCCTGCGGCGGCGAGCCCGCCGGCGATGGCGTATCCGAGCCCGCGGGTCGCCCCCGTGACGAGTGCGACCTTGCCTTTCAACTCCTCTGTCGTGTTCATGCGTACTTCTTCAGTTCGAGGCGCGCGATCGTGCGCAGATGGACTTCATTCGGGCCGTCGGCGATCTGCAGTGCCCGGGTGATCGCGTACAGCCGGGCCAGGATCGTGTCGTCACTCACCCCCGCGGCGCCGTGCGCCTGGACGGCGTGGTCGACCACGCGATGCGCAACCTCCATCGCGGCCACCTTGATCGCGGCGACTTCCGAGCGGGCCGCGGCGTTGCCGCGGGTGTCCATCAGCCACGACGACTGGAGTACCAGCAGCCGGATCTGGTCGATCTCCATCCGGCTCCGCGCAATCCACTCACGCACCACTCCGCGATCGGCGAGAGGCCCGCCGAACGCCGTGCGCTGCAGGACCCGTCGGCACATCAGCTCGAGGGCGCGTTCGGCCATGCCGATCGCCCGCATCGCGTAGTGCATGCGTCCCGGCCCGAGCCGGCCCTGCGCGATCGCGAACCCGTCGCCCTCGGCGCCGAGCATGTGGTCGGCCGGCACCCGCACATCCGTGAACTGGACCTCGCCGTGGCCGAGCCGGTCCCGGTAGCCGAACATCGGCAGGTCGCGGAGCACCTCGATGCCGGGAGCATCCGCGGGCACCAGGATCATGCTCTGCTGCCGGTACGTCGGGGCGTCGGGGTCGGACTTGCCCATGAAGATGACGAGTTTGCAGTCGGGATCGAGAATGCCCGAGGTGTACCACTTCCGGCCGTTCAGGACGTACTCGTCGCCGTCCCGGCGGATGGTCGAGGTGATGTTGGTGGCGTCCGAACTCGCCACCTCCGGTTCCGTCATCGCGAACGCCGACCGGATCGTGCAGTCCAGGAGCGGCGCGAGCCAGCGTGACTGCTGCTGCGGGGTGCCGTACATGGCGAGGATTTCCATGTTGCCGGTGTCGGGTGCCGAGCAGTTGATCGCTTCGTTGCCGATCACCGACCGTCCGACCATCTCGGCAAGCGGTGCGTATTCGAGGTTGGTGAGCCCGGCGCCCCATTCGCCGTGCGTCATGAAAAGGTTCCACAGTCCGAGTTCCCGTGCCTTCGCCTGCAGGTCCAGCATGACCTTCGGCTGTTCGTGCGGGTTGTCGTTCGACCTGATCTGCTCGTCGTACACGGCCTCGGCCGGATAGACGTGCTCTTCCATGAAGGTCCGCAGTTGCTCGAGCAGTCGCTCGGTGCGTGCGGAGTATCCGAAGTCCACGTGTCGTCCTTTCAGTTCCTGTCAGCGCCTCGAGCCGTGCGCGAAAGAGTGGTCAGGCAAGTAGTGCGGTGCCGCTGCGAATGAGCTGCGCGATGGTGTCGGGCAGCCGTTCCTGATCGGGATCGTGGTGGCGGCCCTCCCGGTGCCTGCGCAGGTTGTGGCCCATGATCGCCGCCATCTTCAGACGGCCGAGTGCGTTGAACCAGTTCATGTCCGGCAGTGCAGGCGCGTCCCCGGTGTAGAGGTCGATCAGCTCGTCTGCGCTCGGCAGATTCGGCACCGCGCGCCCCACGCCGGGGAAGTTCGCACCGTCGGCGAAGACGAGGAACCACCCCAACTCGACCCGCGGATCGCCCAGGCTCCAGATCTCCCAGTCGATCAACGCCGCCGGCTCCGTGCCTCGCGCGAGGATGTTGCCGAGCCGGTAATCGCCGTGCACCAACGTGGGCGCGATCCCGTCCGGGACGTCGGCGGCGAGCAGACGCAGCAACTCCTCGCCCCCGCTCACGAGTTCGGGGGGAACGGCGTCCAGGGTGCGTTGCCACCGCGCCAGTTCGGCGCCGGGCGACAACGGTTCTCCGGCGGCCGGGATCGTGTCGAGGGGCACCGCGTGCAGTAGTGGGAGCACCTCGGCAGCCCGGCGCATCCGCGCGGCAGCGACGGCCGGTTCGACCGCCGGCGTGTCGAGCACCGGCTCGAGGGATTCGCCTGCGACGCACTCCATCGCGAACCACGCCGGACCGTTCTCGTCGACGGTGACGATGCGGGGCACGGGAACCGTTGTGGCTCCGAGTGTTTCCATGATCCGCGCCTGGCGCACCATATCGTGCCGCCCGATGGGGCGCTGCCCCTCGGGCACGGCCTTGACGACGAGGTCGCCCTCACCGGTCCGGACCTTGTAGGTCAGACCGGAGTGCCCGCCGAGTAGCGGCTCGAGCGGGCCGACGTCCAGGCCGGGGTTCTGCTCGCGCAGGCGACGCGCCACACGGTCGTCGAGGGTGATCGTTGCACTCACGGTCGGGGCTCCCTCGGCAGGCCGAGCACGCGCTCGGCGAGGATGTTGCGCTGGATCTCGTCGGTGCCGCCTGCGATGCGGTATCCGGGTGCGCCGAGGACGTGCTCGGTCCACGCGAACGTGCCCCACTCGCCCGAGTCGGCGATCAGGTCGCGCCCCAGCAGCATCCGGACGACTTCCGAGGTGCGCGCCATGGTGTCGGTGGCGAGCAACTTGCCCACCGACGCCTCCGGACCGGGATCCTTGTCGGCGACCACCGCGGCGGCCACCCGCATTCCCGTGACGCGCTGGACATAGCTTCGCGTCACCAGATCCGCGACCTTGTCGCGCTCGATCTCGGACAATTCGCGGCCCAGGTGGCGGGCGAGTTCGACGGCCTGATCCGCGTTGGCCAGCCCCAGATTCCCGGCATCGAGGCGCTCGGCCGCCAGCACCGTCAATGCGACCGGCCAGCCCTGCCCCACCGGCCCCAGCCGGTAGTCGTCCGACAGTTCGACGCCGTCGAGATACACCTCGTTGAAGGAACTGCCCCCGGTCATCTGGCGGATCGGCCGGACGGTGACGCCGGGAGCGTCCATCGGGACCAGAAAGACGGTGAGGCCCTTGTGTTTGGGCGCCTCGGGGTCGGTGCGGCACACCGCGACCCCGACATCGGCGACGCGGGCGCCGGACGTCCAGACCTTGTGCCCGGTGATCGTCCACCGGCCGTCGCGCTCGACCGCTCTCGTCCGGACCGCCGCCAGGTCGGATCCGGCTTCGGTTTCCGAGAACAGCTGGCAGGCGATGATGTCGGTGCGGAGCATCGCCCGCACGTACCGCTCACACTGTTCGGGCGTTCCCCACTGGGCGATGGCCGGTGCGACCAGTTGCTGAGTGACCGAGAACATTTCGGTTCGGCGGGGCACGTCGAATGCGTTCTCCTCCCGCCGGAAGGCGAGCACGTAGGACATCGGCAGGCCGCGTCCACCGAATTCGACCGGCCAGTTCATCGAACCCCAGCCGGCATCGAACTTCGTCTGCTCGTACGCACGGATGTGGTCGGTCTCTTCGCGTTCCTGCGCCGCGGTCCAGTTCTCGAAGACGGCGACAGAGTCGGGTCCCACTCCCCATTTGATCTGGGTGCGCGGTTCGGCGACCGTGCGCAGCCACGCGCGTGCGTCGTCCACGAACTGGTCCAGGCCGGGCATCGTTGCTTGATTCATCGCTCTTCCTCAGACTGACAGGACGGTGCAGGCGCTGATCCCGGGCGCACCGTAGACGTGGGTGAATCCGATCCGCGGGCTTCCGGGCACCTGCCGGGCACCGGCCTCCCCGCGCAATTGCGTGACGATCTCGTGTATCTGCCGGAGGCCGGACGCGCCGATCGGCTCGCCGTTCGCGATGCAGCCGCCGTCGGTGTTGACCGGGATCCGTCCGCCGATCTCCGTCTCGCCCGCGGCGATCAACTTTTCCTGCTCGCCGTGCTCGCAGAATCCGCATTCGGCCAGGTGCATGATCTCGGCGCCGCTTTCGGTGTCCTGGAGTTGCGCGACATCCACGTCGGAAGGTCCGAGTCCGGCCTGCTCGAATGCGGCGGCGGCGGTGGAGGTGCTCACGCTCGACGGGGTACCCGCGCCCTGTATCGACGGACCGAACACCTCGAACGAGCCGAACCGGCGGGTGCCTGCCGCAATGCCGCGCAGGTGCACCGGCCTTCCGCCGAGTCGCCGGACGGCGGCCTCGCTCGCCACGACGACGGCCGCACCGCCCTCGCCGGGCGAGCAGAACATGTACCGGGTGAGGGGGTCGTTGACCATGTCCGCGGCGGCGATCTCCTCGGCGGACATCGGTTCTCGCCGCCAGGCATTCGGGTTCAGGGAACCGTTGCGATACGCCTTCTCCGCGACGGCGGCCAGTGTGGGGGCGCTGATTCCGTGTTCGCGCATGTACCGCGCGATCTTGATGCCGAAGAACTGGGTGGTGACCATGAGACCCGCCTCGCCGTACCCGACGGGCAGACCCCAGTCCTGTGGTGCCGGGTCGAACGCACCGCGCGGGTGCTTGTCGAAGCCGACCGCGAGCGCGATGTCGGCGGCGCCCGCACGAATGGCGTTGACGGCCGACACCAGAGCGCTGCCCCCTGTCGCGCAACCGTTCTTGACGTTGGTGAACGGGATGCCGGTGAGTCCGAGTTCGGACACCAGGGTGTCGGCGAGCCCGGAGCCGTCGCTGCCACCGAACGCGACCTGAACGTCGGTCCACGCGATGCCGGCGTCGGCCAGGGCGGACGCGATCGCGTCCAGGGCGAGCCCCCGGCCGGTCTTGTCCGGTTGACGCCCGAATTTCGACAGTCCGGCCCCGATGATCGACACGGTGGACATCAGCGGGTCTCCTTCAGATAAGCGTCGGTGGCGAACCGGGGCACCGGTGCCGTGGCGACCAAGGTCACCGGCGCCCCGTCGTCCAACTCGTCGAAGTCGTGGCAGTCGAGCACGCCTTCGACCCTGATTCCCTCGGGGAGTTCGACGTAGCCGACCGCGAACGGTGAGAACCCGTCCGGCGGCGGAACATACGGCGGCGATTTCGGGGCGAACCGCTGGACCGTGTATGCCCAGACCGTTCCGCGTGCACTCAAGGTCAACGGCGACATCGCCGGCCCGGCGCACCTCGAGCACACGGTGGCGGCCGGGAACGCGACGGTCGAACAGTGGGTGCAGCGGCTCGCTTCGAGCGCCGGCGCGGTGGGTGTCTCGCCCATCGTCATTCTCTCCTCGGGATTCGTTTTCGGGGTCGGATCAGCGACCGACCCACTTCGGCTCACGCTTTTCGAGGAACGCGTTCACGCCTTCGCGTGCGTCCTCCGACTGCAGCGCGTTGCCGACGGCGAGGTGCTCCATCACCATGAGCGACTGGATGTCCGCGTCGAGACCGCGGTCGATGCACATCTTGGTGAGCTTCATCATGAACGGGCTCTTGTCGACGATCGGTGCGATGAACTCGGCGAGAAGCTTGTCCAGGTCGTCGGCCGGCGCCGACGCGTTGATCAGGTCGAAGGCCTCCGCCTCCTTGCCGGTGAGGAGCTTGCCGGTGAGCATGAGTTCCTTCGTCTTGCGAACGCCGATCATGCGCGGCAGCCGGTAGATCGGGCCCGCGCCACCGAACAGTGCGCGGCGGATGTGGAAGTCGCCGATCCGGGCGTCCTCGGCGGCGATCGCGAAGTCGCAGGAGATCATCAGCTCGAAACCGCCTGCGGTGACGAAGCCTTCGAGGACGGCGACGGACGGGGTGTTCATCGAGTACAGGCGGTCGCACACCCGGGCCGACAGCACCGCGACATCCATCGCGGTGGTGGAGCCGACGTACTTCTCCCGCAGTTCGTCGAGGTCGAATCCCGAGCAGAACGTGCCGTCACGTCCACGCAGGACCAGCACCTTGAGTTCGGGGTCGCTGTCGACCTCGACGATGATCTCGTCGAGGCGGTGCAGCAACTCGACGGTGACCGCGTTCTTCTTGTGCGGGCGGTTGAGCCACACGCGGGCGATGTCGCCGTCCTTCTCGAGCACGATGTGGTCGGTGTCCACCATGTCGGGGTCCTTTCGAGGAATGAAACTGAACTGGATTCACTTCAGTTCTACGGGGTGGGAGGCGCTCCGTCAATAGCGGGGACGAAGAGCTTTTGATTCGGCCGGCCGCAGCCGGCCCGATTTCAGAGTCCGACGAGATCCGCGACGCGGCCGCGGTGAGCCCGCGAATCCCCCAGCAGCGGTTCGTCTCCGAGTGCGCGGCGAACATAGGAGTGCGCCGCATGTTCCCAGGTGAAGCCGACGCCCCCGTGCAATTGCACGGCCTCCATCGCGGTGGCGATCACGGCCTCGGTGCAGACCGCACCCGCGACGGCGGCCGGAAGCGCCGCGGCGCCCGGGTCTTCCGCAAACACCGCGGCCGCGTACCGCGCCGCCGATCGCGCCTTCTCGAGCTCCACGAGCGTGTTCGCCAGTCGATGCTTGACAGCCTGAAAGGATCCGATCGACCGCCCGAACTGGCGGCGCTGCATGGTGTATTCCCTTGTACTGTCCAGCAATCGGTCGATCAGCCCGACGTGCTCGCAAGCCAGCCCGATCACTCCGAGGCTCTGCAACGATTCGACTACGCGCGGTGCGTCACCGGGTCCGACGAGACGCACCGCGTCCGCGTCGTCGAAGAGCAGATTGGCCTGCCGTCGACTGGGGTCGACCACCGGAAGTTCCGTTCGCCGCACCGGCGCGGTCCGCAGATCGACCGCGTAGAGGCCGGGTCCGTCGTCGGCGTGCGCGAGCAGCACGACGACATCGGCGGCGCCGCCCTGCACGACATTCGTCACGCGACCGGACAGCGACCATCGGTCGCCGACGCGTGTGGCGTCGACGAAATCGGTCTGCGCGCTCAGCGCTGTCACCGTCGCGACGAGTTCGCCCCGGACGACTCGGTCGAGCAGTTCGTCGACCCGGGGCGACCTTTCGGCCGAGAGCAGGGCATGTACTCCCAGCGTGGCGGACGTGAGCACCGGTTCGCAGACCAGCGCGCGCCCGCACTCTTCGAGGACGATGCCGAGTTCGACCATGCCGTATCCGAGGCCGCCGCGATCCTCCGGCACGGAGAGGGCCGCGACGTTCATCTCCTCGACGAGCAGCGACCACAACTCGGGGGAATAGCCGGACTCCGACCGGGCGGCGAGTCGACTGCTCTCGATCGTCGAATGGCGGTCGAGTAGCCGGCGGATGACGTCGCGGATGTCTTCGTGCTCGGCGACGGGGGTCATCGCCGGGGGTTCGGTCTCGGGCCAGGGGCTGGAATGGGAGGACTGCATTGAACTCTCCTAAATTGACGTGAGTTCAGTTTAGTTTCGCAGAAGTCGAGACGGCAAGGACTCTCGACAGACCCGCCCATGTTGAACTAAGTTCATTTCATGACCGATGCACTCGTGATCGAGCAGTACTACGCGATCCTCGACAGCGGCCGGATCGAAGACGCGGTTGCCCTGCTCGACGAATCGATCGAGTTCGCCATAGTTCTTCCCGGTACCGTCCGCCGCGGCCACAGCCGCGCCGACATGCTCAGCTACCTCCGGGGACGCCCCCCGGTCGATCGACGGCACGTGCTGCTGCGGACGAGCAGCGCCGGCGACGTCCAGTTCGCCTACGGCTCCGTCGTCGAGAACGAGACGAAGACGACCGGCTACTTCCTCGCCGCCATGCACCTCGACGCCGACGGCACCATCGACGCATACGAAGTGTCCTTCGACACCGAATTCAGCATTCTCACAAGGGAGTTGGCACATGACAAGCGCGACTGACCTGGACTCGAGGACGTCACCGACGCCCGTGCTGGTCGCATGGTTCGCGATCATGGACTCGGACGATCCCGACCGCGTCCTGACGATGATCACCGACGACTTCCGGATGTCGATTCAATTCTCCACCGGCGGCGGGAAGGCGGCCGAGTTCGTCGGCGATCGCGCAGGCCTCGTCGGGTACCTGCAGCAACGCGAGAAGAGCGTGCTGGTACACGAGATCCTCGCGGGCTCCCGGGTGGGTGACGTCGAACTGGCGCTGGGACGCACCACCCGGGGCGGTGAATTCGAGGCGTCGTTCAACACCTCGGCGCAGCTCGACGAGTCCGGCCTCGTGCGGAGGTTGCTCATCTGCCGCACCCCCGAAATCTCGTTCGCCCACTGACACACTTGCCGACCGCGAACGGTCGGCAAGTGCGCACTGCCGGTGTCGATCAGGACGTGAGGTCGTACAGGGTCACGCCGTCCACGGTGACGGCGGTGAAGTTCGCCTGCACCCAGGTGGAGATCTCCGACGCGGTGCCGTCGCCACCCATTCCGCCGCCTCGGCCGCCGGCGACGAAGTAGTGGATCTTGCCGTCCGCCACGTACTGCTGGAACTGCTCGAGCGTCGGTGACGGATCGCTGCCGTTGAATCCGCCGATCGGCATGACCGGGTCCTCGGTGGCCAGCTGGTACCCGGACGCACTGTTGGATCCGATGGCCGCCGCCACCCAGGTGTAGTTGCCGGCATCCTGCTCCAGCAGCGACACCAGTTCCTCGCCGGGGTTGCTGCCCGAGAGCAGTCCCCCGGCAGCGCCGCCCATGGCTCCCATGCCGTCGCCGGCACCGGCCGTCGCACCGGCCGCGGTCCCAGGAGCAGCCGCTCCTGCCGCGCCGGGGGCAGCACCGCCCGGCATCGTGGGCGCGGCTGTGCCGTCGGTGCGTCCGCCCATGCGTCCGGCACCGTCCATGCCGCCGGGGCCACCCATTCCGCCGAAGCCCCCGCGTCCGCCCTCGACATTGGGTCCGGCCGAGACAATCGAACCGGTGTGCGGCGTCGCGATCGTGTCGACGGCGTACGCCGTCGGTCCGGCGAGCCCGGTGAACAGTGCGGCCAGCGTGACGACGGCCGCGATCCGGCCCCTGGTCAGCGCCGGGATCAGCACGGCCACGGCGGCGAGAACACCGGCGACGACCACGGCCCACTTCAGCCACGGCACGAACGACGCGCTGCGCCCGAGCAGAACCCAGGACATGGCCGCGGTGGCCAGGAGTGTCACGGCGAGAACCGCCCGCACCCACAGGCTGTCCCGTCGACGCCACAGCGTCACCGAACCGATCGCCACCAGCGCGGCCACGGCCGGTGCGAGCGCGACGGTGTAGTACGCGTGGAAGATTCCGGCCATGAAGCTGAACGTCAATCCGGTGACGAGCAGCCACAGTCCCCACACGACGAACGACGCACGTTGCGTGTCGGTGCGTGCCGCCCTGCCACGCAGCGCGAGACCGGCGACCAGCAGGATCAGCGCCGCCGGGATCAGCCAGGCGATCTGACCGCCCTGAGCCGACGCGAACAAGCGCGTGATGCCGGTGCTGCCCCACATTCCGCCGCCGCCACCGGGACCGCCGCCGGGCATCCCGCCGCCGGGCATCCCGCCGCCGGGCACGGCGCCGCCGATCATGGCCTCGCCGGCGCCGCCCATCGCCGCCGCGGCGTCCCCGCGACCACCACCGGGCATGACGCTGCCGGTCTCCTCACCGTTCAACCGGCCGAGACCGTTGTAGCCGAGCGTGAGTTCGAGGATCGAGTTGTTCTGCGAACCGCCGATCCAGGGCCGTGACGACGCCGGCCACAGTTCGACGGTCAGCAACCACCAGCCCGCGGAGACGATCATCGCGCCGAGTGCGGCGAAGCACTGGGCGAGGCGTTTGCCGAACTTCGGCGGTCCCGCGAAGAGGTAGGTCAGCGCGAGCGGCGGGACGACGAGCATCACCTGAAGCTGCTTGGTCAGGAAGCCCAACCCGACGAACACGCCGGTCAGCACCAACCACCGGGTGCGTCCGTCCTCCACGGCGCGCAGCAGCGCCCACACGGACGCGATCATCAGCAGCACCAGCAGTGCGTCGGGGTTGTTGAACCGGAACATCAGCGCCGCGATCGGCGTCAGCGCGAGCACGAGACCGGCGAGCAGACCGGCCGCGGCACCGAACCACCGCTTCACCGCGGCGTACAGCAGGGCGACGGAACCGACACCGAGCAGGGCCTGCGGCACCAGCATCGCCCAGGAGCTGAGGCCGAAGATCCGGACCGACAGCGACATCAGCCACAGCGACATCGGCGGCTTGTCGACGGTGATGGAGTTGGCGGCGTCCGAGGATCCGAAGAAGAACGCCTTCCACGACTCCGAACCCGCCTGGACCGCGGCGGCGTAGAACGAGTTGGCCCAGCCGGAGGCGCCGAGCCCCCAGATGTACGCGACCGCCGTCCCGACGAGCAGTGCGACGAGCGCCCAGGGCTCCCACCTCCGCCGGGCGGGAGGAGGTTCGGGGGTTTCGACCTTCGGTTGTTCGAGGGTCGTCGTCATGCGTGAACTCCTTCGGGGCGAGCGTTCCGGAACACCCAGCGAAGGGCTATGAAACGGCTGATGGTGGCAACGAGATTGGCGAGGACGAGGACGGCGAGTTCGACGTGCTTGGACGCGTCCGGGGCCGCCGAGTGCAGGACGAACAGGGAACCGCTGGTGAGGAACAGTCCGAACGCGAACACGAGGAGACCCTGCAATTGATGCCGGGCGGCGCCTTCGGAGCCGCGGACCCCGAACGTGAACGCGCGGTTCGCGGCCGTGTTGAGCACAGCGGTAACGAGCAGTGCGACGGCGTTGGCCCACTGCGCGCCCAGGACCGGATGCAGAACCAGATAGAGCAGCGCATACGCGACGGTCGAGGCGACCCCGATCACCGCGAACCGGGCCAGCTGCCCGACCATGCCGCGGGGCACCCCGGGCACCAGCGGCTCGCGCCCGAAGCTGTCCCGCAGGCTGCCGATCGGCAGCGATCCGGTGGACAGCGCCCGGCCCACCCGCCACACACCCTTGAGGTCGGCGACCGCGGTCGCGACGATGTCGACGCGACTGTCCGGATCGTCCACCCAGTCGACGGGGACCTCGTGGATGCGCAGACCCGCGCGTTCCGCGAGCACCAGCAACTCCGTGTCGAAGAACCAACCGGTGTCCTCGACCAGCGGCAGCAGGCGCTGCGCGACATCCGCCCGCATCGCCTTGAACCCGCACTGCGCGTCGGAGAACCGTGCATGCAGCGCGCTGCGGAGGATGAGGTTGTAGCTGCGGGAGATGAACTCGCGCTTCGGGCCCCGGACCACCCGCGAGGAGCGGGCGAGCCGCGACCCGATGGCGAGGTCCGAATGCCCCGACAGCAGCGGGGCGATCAGCGGCATCAGGGCGTTGAGGTCCGTCGACAGGTCGACGTCCATGTACGCCACCACCTCGGCGTCGGACGCACTCCACACCGCGCGCAGGGCGCGGCCGCGTCCCTTCTCGTCGAGGTGCACGACGCGGACGCCGTCGATCTCGGCGGCAAGGCCGTGGGCCACGGCGAGGGTGGCGTCGACGCTGGCATTGTCGGCGATGGTGATGCGGGCGGTGTAGGGAACGTTCTCGTCGAGGTGCCGCCGCAGCCGGCGCACGCAACGCTCGAGTCCGGCTTCCTCGTTGTAGACCGGCACGACAACGTCGAGCACGGGCGCGGTCTCGGAGGTTCCGGAAGTCTCGAGTCGTCCCATGGCGCCCGGTGCTCGGGAGAGGGAATTCGTCGTCATGCGTCCAAGATTCGGCCCGGACGCTGCGATCACTCTGGACGGAGGCTGGGAGTTTCCTGTGTGCTTCGCACCCGTGAGTACTTATCAACCGCCGGCGGTTGATAAGTCCTCACGGGTGGGCGGAGATCGAGAGCTTCTGTTCGCACAGTTCGCCGAGCGCCCTCGCTCGGTACGGCGTGAGCCGAGCACGACCACGGATGAGGATGTTGGCCAGCCGCTTGTAGAACGCGTGCTCGGGCAGGCCGAAGCGGACGAGGATGTCGTCGTGGGGCGCCCCTCCCCACGGCTGCCACATCGAAGCGAAATCGACCATGATCTGCGACTCCGTCGGTTTCCTGGGTCGTCGCGGGTATCGCCTCACACCGGTGCGGGTGGCGTTGCGGTGCGGGCTCATCGGACTACGGATTTCATGACTTCTCCTCGGGTATCTCCACTTGTGAACACTCCCCCGCGCCCTAGAGTCCGGCGAGGAAGGCACGCAGGTCGGCGACCAGAAGCTCCGGCTGCTCCCACGCACCGAAGTGGCCGCCTCGTGCCATCGGCGTCCAGCGCACGATGTTGTAGTGCTCCGAGGCGATCCGCCGAGACGTCGGATACAGCTCCCGCGGGAACAGGGCGACCGCGGTGGGCACCCCGATCCGGCCCTGCCGCGGGGTGGATCCGAGTGCGGCCAGACGTGCCTCGTGGTAGAGCCGTCCCGACGAGCCACCGGTCCCGGTCGCCCAGAAGGTCGTCACGCTGGCGAGGATCTCGTCCCTGGTCAGGACCGATTCCAGGTCCCCCGCGCAGTCGGTCCACGTGCGCAGCTTCTCCACGATCCACGCCGCCTGACCGACGGGCGAATCCGCGAGCGCGTACGAGAGCGTCTGGGGCTTGGTCGACTGGAGCATCACGTAGCCGAGTTCGGTCGCGCGCAGTGCCTCGTTCGCCTGCTGCTGGTGCTCCTCCTCCGGCGTGAGCACGCCGTTGCGAGGGCGCAGTCCGCTCATGAGAAGGGTGAGGTGGAGGCCGGCCAGTCGCTCGGGCGCCTCCCGGGCCATCTCGGTGGAGACCACCGATCCCCAGTCGGTCCCGTGGGCCGCGAACCGCTCGTATCCCAGGCGCGCCATCAGCTCGAGCCAGGCGCGCGCGATGCGGCCCGGATGCCAGCCACTCTCCGTCGTCGGCAAGCTCCAGCCGAACCCGGGCAGCGACGGCGCGACCACGTGGCAGGCGTCCTCGGCTCGTCCGCCGTACGCCGTCGGATCCGTCAGCGGACCGATCACCTCGAGGAACTCCAGCGGCGTGCTCGGCCACCCGTGCGTCAGCAACAGCGGCCTCGCCCCGGGATGCGGCGAGCGCACGTGGAAGAAATGGACGCGTGCCCCGTCGAGCGTGGTGAGGAACTGCGGCCACGTATTCTGCACGCGCTCGGCCGCGCGCCAGTCGAAGTCGTCGCGCCAGTAGTCGACCAGGGCGCGCAGGTAGTCGCTGTCGGCTCCGCGCTCCCATCCCGAGCCCGGGATCTGGTCGGGCCATCGGGTCAGTGCCAGCCGCTGCCGAAGGTCGTCGAGCACGCCGTCCTCGACGTGGACCTCGAACGGCGTGATCTCGCCCCCCACCGCTCACTGCCCTCCGTCGATCAAGCGACCCAGCTCGACCATCCCGGGCACGTCGATACGCGTCGAGCCGACACGCCAGACCGGCGTCGGCAGGCGTCGGGGCGGGACCAGCGGCACCGCGAGACTGCCCGTGGCCGCCACGATCCGCGGATGCTCGTCGTGCCGCCACAACACGTTCGCCCGGGAGATCTCGACACGGTCGCCCCGCGCACCGACGAACACAGCCGAGCCGCCCTGGTGCAGCACGCCCTCGCCGCACGCCTCTACCCACTCGTCGAGCCGCAGGAACCGGAGATCCGCAAGGCGCTTTCCGACCCCGCTCAGGTCGCAGATGTAGCGCTCCCCGGCGATCAGCGGCGGATACGGCGGCGCCAGCCACCGCGCGATCAGGTCCGCGACCGCCCGCCACCCGCTCATCGGTCGACCAGCCCGGTGAGCATGCGCGAGATCGCCTCCGCACAGCGTGTCGGCTGGTCGAGCGGGACATGGTGGAACGCATCGGGTACCACCTCGACCGGTACCGCGTGCCCCAGCCACTTCTCCAGGCAGGACACCGATTCCGGGCCACCCATGTCGGTCTGCGCGCCGTACAGGTAACCGACCGGGCAGAGCACCGACGACAGGTCCGCACGTACGCCGTCGTTGCTCAGCCGGCGACGCGCAGCCGGGTCGAACTTCCACCGCCACCCCGGGCCGGTCTCGACGAGCCCGGAGCGGGCGATCTCCTGCAGCAGCTGCGGGTCGGCGTTCGTCCGCTCGGGCAGCAGCCGGAACCGGTCGAGCGCCTCCTGCGCGGAGGCGAAGACCCGTGCCGGCGTGGTCGGCGGCGGAAGCTCCCGCAGGGGCAACCGCGTGTCGACCAGGACCAGCCTGCCGACGAGTTCGGGGAACCGGGCGGCTGTCGCGGCAGCGACCAGACCTCCCATGCTGTGGCCCACCACCGCCGAGGGGCCGGCTCCGCCGCCCGCGCCTGCTCCAGCGGCGCGCAACACGGCAGCCATCTCCTCGGCCCAGAGCTCGGCGCGGTAGGCAGGCCGGTGCCCGCTGTCGCCGTGCCCGCTCAGGTCGGCCACCACGACGTGGTGCTCGCGGGCCAGCACGGGAGCAACCTCGGTCCACCAGCCGGAGTGTGCGGCCCCGCCATGGACGAGGAGCAGGGTGTCGGCCTCGGGCGACCCGAGACGTCGGTAGGCGATTCCGACGCCCCCGACCTCGACCACCTCGACCGCTCGAGTGGCCCCTGCCGGCCCTGCGGTCATGCCTGCGCCCGGGATGCCGCGAGCAGCTCGGGGATGGTCACCAGCTTCTGCCGCGGCCGCGCACTTTCCCGTCCCCGGCGCTTCTCCTCCAGGTCGATCCGCCCCCAGGCTGCCTTGTCGAGCAGGTCCTCGACCCGGTCCGCGAGCAACTTCTCCAGCTCGTCGGGCGTGCGGCACGGATCCGAGAGCCGACCGGCGGCGAGATCGTGGAGGACGCTGTCGACGGTCTCCTCGGCGTCCTGCTTGTTGCTGCCGATGATCCCGCGCGGCCCGCGCTTGATCCAGCCGGAGCAGTACAGGCCCGGTACCGCCTCGTCGCGTTCGGGGTCGACGACGCGGCCTGCATCGTTCGGCAGGGTCGCGGTCGTCTCGTCGAACGGCAGGCCTGCGACCGCGGTGCCGCGGTAGCCGATGGCGCGCAGCACCAGCGAGGTCTCGACCCGCTCGGTTGTCCCGTCGGGACGACGGAAGGTGATCGCCTCGACCCCGTCCGAGCCTTCGACCGAGATCGGCTCGAGACCGAACCGGAACCGGATCGCCGGCCCTTCGGCACCGTCACGGTCCACGGCGCGCAGCAACACCTCGTGCTTGCGCCCACTACCGTGGTCCGCCACCTCGTCGCGCTCGGCGACGACGGCAATCCCTTCGAGCTTCTCCAACGCCAGCAGCTCACCCTGGGAGAACGCTCCGTGCTCGGCGCCGCGCCTGGCGGCTACGACCACCTCGCTGATGCTGCTCCCGGCGAGTGCGGCGATGGCGTGCTGGGCCATCTCGGTGGCGTGGAAGTCGTCGGCCGGACGCAGCAGCGTCCGCGCGACGTCGAGGGCGACGTTGCCGTTGCCGATCACCACGACCCGCTCGCCGCTGAGGTCGAAGCTCTCGGTCGAGTGGTCGGGGTGGCCGTTGTACCAAGCGACGAACGTCCGGGCGGCGTGCACCCCGGGAAGGTCCTCGCCGGGAATGCCGAGCTTGCGGTCGTCCCTCGCACCGCCGGCCCAGAGCACGGCATGGTGGTACTCGAGCAGCTCCTCGACCGCGATGTCTTTGCCGACCTCCACGTTGAAGTAGCAGGTCACGTTGGGCCGGGACAGCACACCGGCGAACCGGTCGACGATCTTCTTCGTCTTGGCATGGTCCGGTGCGACACCGGCACGCACCAGCCCGAATGGCGTGGGCAGCCGCTCGAGCATCGTGACCGAGACGCCCTTGATGTCGCTGAGCGCGGCGGCCGCGTAACACGCCGCGGGCCCGGTGCCGACGATGGCGACGCTCAGCGCTGCCTTGTCCTGCGGCAGCACTCGGCGGGTGAAGGTCGGCGCGCCGACCCCGACGAGGGGGTTGGTCGAGAAGTACTCGGCGTTGATAGCCATGTAGTCCGACAGCTCTTCGGGCAGGTCCCAGTCGGAGTGCACCGCCTCGACCGGGCACTCGTCCATGCAGGCGCCGCAGTCGATGCAGGTGGCCGGGTCGATGTACAGCTGCTCGGTGGTGGTGAAGTCGGGGTCGCCGGGACGGGGGCGGATGCACTGGACGGGGCAGACGGCGATGCACGACCCGTCGTTACAGCATCCCTGCGAGATCACGAACGTCATGTGCTTGAGCTCTCCGTATTCGGGTGGGTGGCACTCGCGACGCGCTCATCGGCAAGTACGTCGGACACAATTAGTACACGATAACTCAACACAACTGAGATGGCGAGGAATTAGTCCATCTTCGCCGTTGACAAGAATTTCTACTGATGTCACAGTTATGTTGAAGCATTGTAATGACGTGACCCGGAGTGCCTGAGGAGACCGATGCCCGCCCCCACCGACGCCGTCCTGACCGACTTCGATCACCACTCACCAGACTTTGCCGAACGCCCGTTCCAGGTACTCGAGGAGTTGCGCAACGAGGCTCCGATCGCCTGGTCGACCGCACACGGGGGATTCTGGGTGGTCACCGATCACGAGCACGTCGTCGACGGGCTCGCCGACTACGCGACGTTCTCCTCGTCGTCCGGGCCCGCGATCCCCGCCAACCCCTTCGGCACCCGTCACATCCCGGTCGCGATGGACCCACCTGTGCACAGCGTGTACCGCAAGGTGCTCAACGACTGGTACAGCAAAGCCAACATCACCGCCCGCACCCCGCAGATCGAGGAGATGGTGCGCGGCATCGTGTCCGGCCTTGCCGAGCGCGGAAGCTGGGATTTCGTCGCGGACCTCGCCAACGTCTCACCCGGCGCCGTCACGCTGGGCATCCTCGGCTGGAACACCGAACGGCGGCTGGAGCTGCTCGACGTGATGACCCAGGCGCTGCGCAACCAGGCCAGCACCGATCCCGACGCCATCGAGCAGAACGCCGCAGGCAACCGCTGGATCCGCGAGCAGATCCTCGCCGAGGCCAACGACCGCCGGGCCACGCCGCGCGACGACCTCATGACGGTGCTCGCCACCCAGTCGATCGCGGATGGGCAGCCGCTCACCGACGAGGAACTGTGCGACTGCGTCGTTCTGCTTCTGCTCGCCGGCTTCCACACGACCAGCGGCGCCTTCACCGCGCTGATGACCCACCTGGAGCGCCGCCCCGACGACAAGATCCGACTGCAACAGGACCGCGACCTGATCCCGAACGCGATCGAGGAGATCATCCGGATCTACTCCCCCGCCACCGCACACGCACGCAAGGTCACCGCTGACACCGAATTCGGCGGCGCCCGAATGCGCGAGGGCGACTGGACCCTCTTCGTGAACATGGCGGCCAACCACGACCCGGCCGCTTTCTCCGACCCGGAGACAGTCGACCTCGACCGCAACCGCGCGAAGAGCGTCGCGTTCGGCTGGGGCGTGCACCGCTGCCTCGGCCTGCACCTGGCCAGGCTCATCCTGCGGGTGGAGGTGGAGGCCGTCTTCGACCTTCTGCCCGGCTACCGGATCGACCTGGAGAACTCGGTGCTCTCCCACCACATGGGTCAGGGCTACTTCTACCTGTCCGTGCCCGCCGATCTGCCCAAGGGGGCGTGAGCATGCGAATCAGCATCGACCGCGAGCTGTGCGAGGGGAACGCCGTGTGCGAGGCGCTCGCTCCGCTGACCTTCGATCTCGACGAGAACGACCAGGCCCGGGTGCTCGCCGACGCCCTCCGACCCGACGGCGAGGTCTCCGAGGACCACCGCGCGCTCGTCGAGCGCGCGGTCGACGGCTGTCCGCGTCTGGCCATCAGCGTCACCGACCAGCCCTGACCACTACCTCCGGGAGCCGCGATGTCCGACCCGATCGTCACCGACTTCTCACACCACTCGGCGGAGTTCGCGTTGCGTCCGTTCGAGACGCTGGCGGATATGCGCGCCGAGGCGCCGATCGCCTGGTCGACCGCCCACGACGGGTTCTGGGTAGTCACCGACCACCAGCACATCATCGACGGACTGGCCGACTACGGCCGGTTTTCCGGCTCTTCCCAGATGAGGGTGTAGGTCGGCCGGGCGCGTCGGTCCGCAGATAGACGTCGAGGTCTCCCGACGATGG
>NZ_WXYH01000386.1:0-33698 GCF_009872365.1 Rhodococcus sp. T7 | reverse complement strand
ACAACAACGACAACCTGGTCGAGGTGGGGGAGCGGGTCAAGGCCGGACAGCAGATCGCCACCGTCGGCAACCGCGGCAATTCCACCGGCCCACACCTGCACTTCGAAATCGAAGACCCGGACGGGGAGATCGTGGACCCCGTCAAATGGCTGGCCAAGCGTGGCGCCTCCATCGTCGGACTCGACTGAGCTGCAACCGCTGTTTCTCCGTCTCCGCAATCGGGTCGGACAGTCGGCGGCAGAGCTCGTGCAGCGGCACAGCGGCGGTGGAAGGGGACGGTGGTTGCCGATGATCGACGTCGAGGACAGCATCGTCATCGATTGCCCCATCGGCGAGGTCTTCGACTTCGTCGCAGATCAGACCAACGCACCCCGCTGGCAGAACGGACTCGAGCAGGTCCGCCGGATCACCGACGGACCCCCGGGGTGGGAACCAAACATGTTGTCGTCCGCAAGTTTCTGGGTCGGAGACTGGACTTGATCAACGAATACGCCCACTTCGAGCCGAACGCGGAGATCACCTTCACCGGTGCGTCCGGACCGAGCCGCTTCGAGGTGACGTACCGGACCGAGGAGACCGCCGAGGGAACCCGGCTCAGCTGCCACATGCGGATGGAGCAGAAGGGACTGTTCGCCCTCGGTGACCGGGTGGTGGCCGAGGGTCTGCGCAGAGACTTCGCCGCCAACCTACGAAACCTCAAGGCATTACTCGAAACCCGCGCAGAATAGCCGCAACCGATCCGGCCGCGACTTTATCTCGACAGACTGGGCGCCGCCCGGTTCCGCAGCGCTTTCCGGTGCCCGTATGCGGTCACCCCGCGCGGCTTGTACACCGCCAGCACCAGCGCGGCGAGTACCACGATCAGGGCGGCGGTGGCATGCACCAGATGGGTGGGGTCCTGCAAGACGGCTCGGTCGGCCTGCGACCAGCTCGGCTGCGCCGCGACGGTCGCGGCGTACTCGATCGAGCGGGTGTAGAGCACCAGCACCACGGTGGCGACCAGATTCAGCAGCAACTTCAGCAGCACCCAGTAGTGGCGAAACAAGCCCCACGCGGTGCCGAGCGAGCAGATCAACCCGGTGACCAGCGAGGCCAGCGCCAACGGCAGCAGCACCGCGTCGGCGAGCATCGCCATCACCTGATAGCCCCCGCGCACCTGTGCCGGATCGGCGCCGATCAGCGTGGCCGCGGCCACCACCAGGTACGTGACGATGGCACCGAGCCACCCCGCCGAGGCACCGATGTGCACGGTCAGCGCGAGCGTGCGCACCGGCGGCGACATCGTCACAGTGTGATCGGCCCGGTCAGCGCCTGCGGCAGGGCGCGGTCGGCGTCGAAGCCGGTCACCGGGTGCACGACCGTGGCGGGGGCGGACATGTGCCGTCCCGGACCGTGGTTGCCGCCACCGAACAGCATCACGGCGATGACCAGCACGAGCAGGAGGCCGACGACGACGGCGACCACCTTCACCCAGCGTGGCGTCCGGTGCTCGGAGCTGCCGCCGGCTGAACGGGGCGGCGGCGGTGGGGTGGGTGTGGGGTCGGTCATCGGCGGTAGCTCCCTCATCCACGAAGACAACTTTTGCGATACACACTGTCACATGCCAAGTCATGTTGTCGATAGTGCGGCGTTGCGTATACTTCGAGGGTGCCGAAGCTGTGGAACGAGACGATCGAATCGCATCGCCAGGCGGTGCGGGAGGCGACGATGGACGCCGCCGCGGCCGTGGTGGCCGAGTCCGGGCTCGCGGCGGTGACCATGTCGAAGATCGCCGAGCGCAGCGGGATCGGGCGGGCCACGCTGTACAAGTACTTCCCCGACGTCGACGCCATTCTCACCGCCTGGCACGAGCGCCAGATCGCAGGCCACCTGCACCATCTCGCCGAGGTCCGCGACCACACCGACGGCCCCGGCGCCCGCCTGGCGGCGGTGCTCGAGGCGTACGCGCAGATCCTCGCGCATCATCACACCGGTGCGATCGCGGCGGGGCTGCACCGCGGCGACCACGTGGCGCGCGCACAGCAACATTTGCACGAGTTCGTCCGCGACCTGCTCACCGACGCCGCGGAGACGGGCGAGGGCGAGGTCCGCGCCGACGCCACAACTGATGAGCTGACCTGGTACGTGCTGCACGCGGTCGCCGCGGCTGAAGGACTCGACTCACCCGCCGCCGTGCACCGGCTCGTCACGATCATCCTGGCCGGACTGCGGCCGCAGCGCTGACCGCGATCTCTGCACCCCGCCGCCGGTGGGGGTGTGATCTCAGGGCCGCGCGGCGTGCGCGAGAAACACCGGAATCGCCACGAAACCTCGGTCCGCCTGCCCGCGGCGAGTCTGGTCACCGATCCAGTCCTCGGACTCCTCGGACGTGATCGCGCCGACGGCGGCTGCGGCGTGGGCGATGCCGGTGAGCATCGGCAGCAGCGTGTGGTCGGTGAACACCCCGGTGTGAACTTCGATCTGGGCGTCGGTGAAGCCGGTGTCGAGCAGGAGGTTGCGGTAACGGCGGGCAGCGCGGGGCGCGGCGACGGTGTCGGCGCGGGCGTGGACGATGATTCGGGTGAGCTCGGGGTGATCGGAGTCGATGAAGAATCCGTCCCAGTCCTGCCCAATCAGGACGATGCGCCCGCCCGGAGCGAGCACCCGGCGCGCCTCGGTGAGCGCCGCAGTGGGATCGGCGAGGTCGTGAAAGACCTTCTCCGCCCGGTATCCCTGCACCGAGTGATCGGCCAGCGGAAGCTCGGCTGCATCCGCTTTCTCGAATCGGCAGTGCGGCCACCGCCTGCGGGCGATGGTCAGCATGTGCTCGTCCAGGTCGATCCCGAGACCATCCCATCCCTGCTCGGTCATCTCGGCGACGGCGCGACCGGCGCCGCAGCCCACGTCCACAATCACCGCTCCAGGTGGGGCGGCCAGTAGTTCGATCGATCGTGCCCGTAGTGCCGCGGCACCGGGGTAGTTGTCGATGACGTCGAGGAGCGCGACGAGGGCCTCGGTGTCAGGGGAGATGTTGGTGGTTGACATGACAGCCAGGATGCGACTTCATGTTGACATGAAGTCAAGCGACGACAGCCGCTCCTGGAGCATCGGTGAGGTCGCCGAGCGGTTCGGGATCGCCACGCACGTACTGCGCCACTGGGAAACGGTGGGGTTGCTGCACCCGTCGAGAGAAGGTGGCTCGCGCCGCCGATACGAGAAGTCGGATGTGTACGCGGTGGCGATGATCTTGCGCGCGAAGGAGGCCGGTTTCGGTCTCGACGACATCCGGGAGATGTTCGACACCGACGACCCGGTGAGGCGCACAGCCATTCTCGGGCGACACCGCGACGCTTTGGCCCGGCGGATCGCCCGCGCGCAGGCCTCGCTCGCCCTGATCGACTGTGCGCTCGACTGCGATCACGACGACATCGCGTCCTGTCCGCACTTTCACGCGGCGATCGACGCCCGCATCGGCGCGCTCGCGCCGTTGTCACTTCCGTGAGCGGCCAAGGGACTGCCGGTGGACCCACTACCGTGATGGCCGGACTTATGGGGATGCGGGCCGTGCCGCTCGGACGTAGTGCAGCAGCGGGCGGCGGTCGCCGCTTCCGGTGATCTCGAATCCGGCGCCGCTGATCAGACCGTCGAGTTCGTGGATCGGGTTGTGTTGCATGGCGTGCCCGCTGAGAGTTCCTACGAGGTGGTTCGCGATGCGGTTGCGCGGTGGCCGGAAGTCGGCGATGAACAGCCGGCCACCCGGCCGGAGCACCCGGAACGCCTCCCGCAGCGCGGTGGCCCTCAGCTCGGGTGGAATGTGGTGCACGGCCAGGCTGGAGATCACCAGATCCATCGACGCGTCATACAGCGGCAGGGCTTCGGCGCCCGCGAGCCGGAATGTGCAGTGCGGTGGTGAGACGCGCCGGGCGTAATCGATCACCGGCGGCGACGGGTCGATCCCCACCACGCGCCCGCCCGGCAGCACGGCGCGGGCCGCCCGGCGGGAGAAGTAGCCGGTGCCACACCCGATGTCGAGCACCTCGTCGCCGGGATGCGCCCCGGCGAGTGCCACCAGCCCGTCGAAAACCCGGCGGCGGAAACCACCGAATCCCACCGCGGAGAAACACTCGTACAGTCGCGCCCGCCGAATCAGTCCTCCGCTCCCGTCGTCGGCATGACCATCGGGGCCGCCCAGCAGCTTCCGACCGAGTCCCATGTGAAAGTCCTCCCTATGGTGATCGGTCAGCGCCCTGCAGGGTGTGCTGCTCGAGGTACGGATATCAGTGGGTGACAAGCCGTGCGGGGTCGAGGTCGAGTCGACGGAGAAGCTGCGCATTGAGCGCCACGACGATCGTCGAGACCGACATGGCCGCAGCCCCCTCCGCGGGCCTGACCCGGTTATGCGTCGGTTCGTTGACGAGTGTCGGCGGCGAACCCCCGCAAATCGGTGAGGGTTTTGTGAAGATTCGTTGAAGAAGAGGGCCGGTCGAGTGCGCCTGGCGCTGGCACGGTATTGAGTTGAGGAATCGGCGGGTCACGACCCGAGGAGAGTGTGCACCGATCTGGCGGCACTCGTTCGGGTTGCTGTGTGCGGGGGAAAGGGGTGGCACCTCGACCTGCACATCACGGCGTCTGATTCGACACCCTCACTGCCGTGCCGGCCGCCGGTGGTGCGCACACGCCTGACGCAGCGGCGCTGACGTCCCGATGACCACCGCAAGTGTTCCGAGGAGAGAGATGGACAGTTCGGGGTCCGCGGAGTCGGCGCCGGTGAACGCGGTGCTGACCGCATCGAGAAGAGCTTTCGGCAGGGATGGTGGCCGGCCCGCCGCGATTCCCCGGTACTGCGGGGCGTGGATCTGGTGCTGCAGCCGGGCGAGGTGGTCGGGCTGACCGGGGAGAACGGGTCGGGGAAGTCGACGTTGATGAAGATCCTCGTCGGCGAGTACCGGCCGGACGCCGGGACCGTGACCCGGTCGGGGCGGCTGGGCTACTGCCCGCAGCAGCCGGTGGTGTACGAAAGGTTGACCTGCGACGAACACTTCGAGCTGTTCGGTTGCGCCTACCGGATGACCCCGAACGAGGAGCGACGGTCCCGCCGGGGACTGTATGCGGCGCTCGGCTTCGAGCGCTACGCGGGCACCCGCGCCGACCGGCTGTCCGGCGGTACCCTCGCGAAGCTGAACCTCGGGTTGGCGATGCTCGCCGACCCGGAGGTGCTGCTGCTCGACGAGCCGTACTCCGGTTTCGACTGGGACACCTACCTGCGGTTCTGGGAACTGGTGGCGCACCGCCGCCACACGGGCACTCGGTGCTGATCATCAGTCACTTCGTCACCGACGAGCACCGATTCGACCGCATCGTCGACCCGCGCAACGGGCTGGCGGCGGCGAGATGAGAAGCGATAATCACCTGGCGGGGCCGGGCGAGGTCGTGTTACTCATCCACCGATTCCTGGTCGACTACGCCCGCAACCCGGTCAACATGCTGGTGCTGGTGCTGGTCCCGGTGGTGTTCGTGATTGTTGCGGCCGGGTCGATGGCCGATGCCGCGAAGCTGCTCGGCGGCGCGGGCGGGCCCGCGGTGGAAACCGCGACCGCCGGCTGGGCGGCGGGATTCCTCGCCGGTATCGCCAGGTTCTTCCAGATCGGCGGAGCCCGTGCCGCCGATCGGCGGATGGTGTCGGCGGGCCGTGCGCCGATGCGGTTGGTCGCTGCCCGGCTCGGGACCGGAGGGGTGCTGGGGGTGTTGGTCGCGGCGGCCCTGCTCGCCTTTGGCCGCGCGTACCGGCATCGGTGACCTCGGCCGGGCGATCGCCGGCACGCTGATGTTCGCGGTGATCTATCTGGCGATCGGCGCGCTGGTGGGGGCGGTGGTGCGCAACCCGGTCAACGGCACGTCCTCATCTTGTTCGTCTGGATTCTGGACGTGTTCTTCGGCCCCGCCGTGGGATCCCCCGATCGCATCGAAACCCGGTGGTTCCCGACGCATTTCGTGACGTTGTGGATGGTGGATATTCTGTCCCGGCACGGTGGCCGGATGAGGGACTTGGGCTGGGCGCTGGTGTGGATGTTCGCGGCACTGATCGTCAGCACCGCTGTCATCGCCGCCACCGTCGGTGTGTCCCGGCGGTCGCGTCGGCGCCCTCCAGTTGGATCCGGGTGGGGTCAGTTCTCGACCGGACTGCGGATGGGTCTGCGGGATTACCGCCGCAACCCGGTGCTGTGGGTGCTGCTGGTGGTGGTGCCGATCGTGTTCATCGTGTTGGCCAAGGCGATGACCGCGAGCGAGTCCGGCGTGTTCTCCCTGGTCGAGAGGGGCAGTACAGTGATGCAGGTGTTCTGGTTGCCGGATGTGCATGCCGGGACGATGACCCCGATCGCGGTCTCCTCGCTTGCGGCGTTGGCGGGGCTGTTCGTCGGGCTCGATGCGCGCGGAGGCGATCGGCGACTGACCTTGGCCGGCTTCCCTTTCCCCCTCCTGCTCGCGGTGCGGTTGACGATGATCGGGTTCGCCGCGGGTCTGGTCACCGTCTCGTCGCTGATGATCATCGCGACGGTGTTCGATGCTCGGCAGTGGGGTGTCTACGGCGGCGGGAACCTGCTCATGGCCGTGACCTACGGGCTGCTCGGGTTCAGCCTGGGGCCGAGCTTCGGGTGCGTGGGTGGGGTGTTCATCGCGTTTCTGGTGCCCTTTCTCGACCTCGGGATCGGCCAGAGTCCGATGCTGCGCCCAGAACCTGCGACCTGGGCACACGGCCTACCGGGATACGGGGCGATGCGGGTGTTGCTCGACGGCGGGTTGACCGCACGGTTCGACGAGGTCGGCCCACTGCTCGGAGCGTTGGTGTGGCTGCTCGCGCTCAGTGCGCTGGCGGGGCGGTTGTTCCACCGCGCCCACCCCCGTGCGTCCCCGCTTGGGCTCGTGATCCGGTAACGATGTGCCCGGGGTGCACATGACGACCCACATGACCGAGTCTGGTGATCGAGAACATGATCTCGAGTTGTCGACCACGCTCCGGTGAGCACGAACCATATACCCATAGAGGGTAGTGGTAATGGTTCTTGTCTCGTCGGCTGCGAAAAAGCGAGGTCAGTCAGGCTGAAGGGGTTCACCGCCAGCCTTCTTCATCGAATCTTCATCAAATCACTAACCAAGGCATACCCGGTGGGGGCACTCTCGGACATGACCGGGCAGGGAGCGGCGAGCACGGCGAAACCGGTTGCGGCAGAAGCGAGGGAGCAGCCGCTGTATCAGAGGCTGGGCTATGTCCCGGCTTCGTCGAAGGGCGGAACATCATGACGAACGAGGATGGGCGGGCGCCGTACGTCGGCAACGACGGAGACCGTGGGGTTGGTGAGGAACCGCAGGGAGTCGGTGGTCGCAGTCGTCACCGGTGGATGATGGCCTGCTGCATTCCGATGCTGATTGTCGCTGTCGCGCTGATCGCCAGCGGAACGGTGGGAATCGGGAGCCTGGTGTTCGCGCTGGCGTGCCTCGGGATGATGGCGGTGATGATGTTTTCGATGGGGGGACAACGGCATTGACTCCCGCGCCGTGGACGACGGTCATGGGGGCGCCGGGTCGCGTGCGTACCGACAGAAGTCAGCCTACCGAGCGGGACGCCGGCTTCGGCGCCGCCACAACGAAGAGGTGCCAGCGCGAATGAACACAACCGTCCTCGAGGTCAGTGGGGTGCACTGGGCGAGTTCGACGGCGACCGTCGAGGCCACCCTGCGCCGCCGACCGGGTGTCACCTCCGTGGAGGCGAATGCGGTCAACCAGACCGCCACCGTCACCTACGATCCCGGCCTCACGTCGGTGGTCGAACTGTCGAAGTGGGTGCGTGACTGCGGCTATCACTGCGCCGGGCGTTCGGTGCCCGATCACGTCTGCGACCCGATGTCCGAACCGGCCGCCGTGCGCGGCGAGGCAGGACACGCTCACCCCGCCCCGGAAGCTGCGGCACCCGCTGAGCCAGCCGCTCACGAAATGCCCGCCGGGCATGCGCCTGCGGGGCGGTTACCGCAGGAGATGATGGGACACGGCGGCGGTCACGCCGGGATGTCGATGGACGCCATGATCCGCGACATGCGCAACCGTTTCCTGGTGGCGCTGGTGCTGTCGGTCCCGATCATGTTGTGGTCCCCGATGGGCCGAGACATGTTCGGGTTCATGGTGCCGGCACCGTTCGGCCTGCGCGACGACGTCTTCACCCTGCTGCTGAGCCTGCCGGTGGTGTTCTACTCGGCGTGGATCTTCTTCGACGGCGCCTACCGGGCGCTGAGGGCGCGGACCCTGGACATGATGGTGCTCGTCGCCGTCGCGGTCGGGGCCGGCTGGCTCTACAGCGTCGGGGTGACCCTGACCGGCGGCGGGGACGTGTTCTACGAGGCCGCCACGATGCTGACCACCTTCGTGCTGCTCGGGCACTGGTTCGAGATGCGGGCCCGCGGCGGCGCGAACGACGCGATCCGCACCTTGCTCGAGCTCGCTCCGCCGCGGGCGGTGGTGCTGCGCGGCGGCGAACCGGTCGAGATCCCCACCGCCGAGGTCACCGCCGGGGACCTGCTGCTCATACGCCCGGGCGCGAAGATCCCGGTCGACGGCACCGTCGAGGACGGCCACTCCGAGGTCGACGAGTCCATGGTCACCGGGGAAAGCCTGCCCGTGACCAAACCGCCCGGCTCCGAGGTGATCGGTGCATCGATCAACACCACCGGCACCCTGCGGGTGCGGGCCACCAAGGTGGGCTCCGACACCGTGCTCGCGCAGATCGTCGCCCTGGTCCAGGAAGCCCAGAACTCCAAGGCCCCCGGGCAACGCCTGGCCGATCGGGCCGCGTTCTGGCTGGTGCTGGTCGCGCTGATCGGCGGCATCGGCACCTTCCTGGTGTGGGTGCTGGTCGGGGAGAGTGTGCAGACGGCGCTGCTGTTCGCGATCACCGTCGTGGTCATCACCTGCCCCGACGCCCTGGGTTTGGCCACCCCGACCGCGATCATGGTCGGCACCGGCCTCGGCGCCCAACGCGGGGTGTTGTTCAAGAACGCCACCGCGCTCGAGACGTCGGCGCGGATCGACACCGTGGTGATGGACAAGACCGGCACCCTGACCAAAGGCGAACCGGAGGTCACCGACGTGATCACCGACGGCATCATCGAGGACGAGTTCCTCGCGCTCGTCGCCTCGGTCGAACGCGAATCCGAGCACCCGCTGGCCGGTGCGATCGTCCGCTACGCCACCGACCGCGGCATCCCGCAGTTGCCGCTGACCGGGTTCGAGAACGTGCCCGGACACGGGGCCACCGCCCAGGTGCACGGCCGCCGGGTCGCGGTCGGCAACCGCAAGCTGATGGCCGCCGAACAGGTCGACTTCGGTGCACTGATGGACCGGCGGGACGAGCTGGCCCGGGGCGGGCGGACCGCGGTGCTCGTGGCCGTCGACGGCCACGGGGTCGGGGTGATCGCCCTGGCCGACGCCGCCCGCGACACCTCCGCCGCCGCCGTGTCCGCCCTCCACGACCTCGGCGCCGAGGTGGTCATGCTCAGCGGCGACAACGAGGCCACCGCCGCGCGCATCGCCGGGCAACTGGGCATCGACACCGTCATCGCCGAGGTCCTCCCCGGGGACAAGGCCGCCAAGATCGCCGAACTGCAGCGCGCGGGCAAGACGGTCGCGATGGTCGGCGACGGCGTCAACGACGCGCCCGCCCTGGCCCAGGCGGACCTGGGCATCGCGATCGGTGCCGGCACCGACGTCGCGATCGAGACCGCCGATCTGGTGCTGATGCGCTCGGACCCGCTCGACGTGCCGATCGCCCTGCGGATCGGGCGCGGCACGCTGCGCAAGATGCGGCAGAACCTCGGCTGGGCCGTCGGCTACAACGTCATCGCATTGCCGATCGCCGCCGGGGTCTTCGAACCCTCCCTGGGACTGGTGCTGCGCCCGGAGATCGCCGCCCTGTCGATGTCCGGGTCGAGCGTCATCGTGGCGGTCAACGCCTTGATGCTCAAACGGCTCGCGTTGCCCTCCCCACCCGAACCGCAGCTCACCCAGCCCCGGCCGGCGCCCGCACCCACTCCCACGGGTCCCCGATGAGCAAAGAGCATTCGGCACCAACCGAATTCACCGTCCACCCGCACGTCCGAGGAGGAGATCGTGGTCATCTTCTACGAGATACTGCTGGTCCTGGTGAGCGTGCTCATCACGTGGTTCTCGCTGTATGTCCTCTACCGCCTGATCACCGACGACTCCCGCCATCGATACCGGTGACGGTCGCGCACCCGTCCGCGGCCGACGCGGCGTACACGAATCGGCGTCGAAGAAACCCCTACGGAACTCCTCGTCGACCACCCCCTCGGTGCCGGGGATCGGGCATCTCCCGAGCATGCAAGACCAACCTCCCCGGGTCCGGGGTGAAAAGCACCTGTGTCCACAGCGAGAAAGGAATCTCCCTGCCATGAAAACCACGAAAATTGCCGTCGGCGCCGCCGCGGTCGCCGCCCTGGTCGCGTTGACCGCGTGCAGCAACTCCGGCAGCGATCAGTCAGCGCAGAGCAGTGCCTCGGCGAGCGTCACCGCCACCACAGCGGCCGCCGATACCCACAACCAGGCGGACGTGACGTTCGCGCAGCAGATGATTCCGCACCACGCGCAGGCGATCGAGATGTGCGATGTCGTGCTCGCCAAGAACGGTATCGACCCCCGGGTGACCGATCTGGCGAATCAGATCAAGGCAGCCCAGGGCCCGGAGATCGAGCAGCTGCAGGGCTGGTTGACCGAGTGGGGACAGTCCAGCATGCCGATGGCCACGTCCGGAATGATGACTCCGGGCCAGAGCATGCCGATGGCCACGTCCGGAATGATGACTCCGGGCCAGAGCATGCCGATGTCGGGCATGGAGATGCCAGGCGATAGCGGGATGGGAATGAGCGGAATGATGTCCGCCGAGGACATGACGGCACTGCAGAACGCTCAGGGCGTGGACGCCAGCCGGCTCTTCCTCACGCAGATGATCGCCCATCACCAGGGCGCGATCGCCATGGCGCAGACCGAAATCGACTCCGGTCAGTATCCCGACGCCGTCGCGATGGCACGCACCATCGCCGACACCCAACAACAGGAGATCACCACGATGCAGAACATCCTGGCCTCGCTGTGACACCCCGGCTTCGGGGAGTCGAACACCCAACGATGACCTCGTCCGAGGAGAACACAGTGAGCACCACCGCCAGCTACCACGTGTCCGGCATGACCTGCGCGCATTGCGTGAAGGCGGTCACCGAGGAACTCGACCGTCTCGATGCAGTGACGAGCGTCGACATCGACTTGGTTCCCGGCGGCGACTCACGGGTGAGGGTCACCAGCAGCCGGCCACTGTCGCTCGAGCAGGTACGTCACGCCGTCGACGAGGCCGGATACTCCCTGGCCGACCCACCCACCTGATCCACCCCCAACGCGCCCTCCCCGCGGCATCAGGAAGGTTTCGCGCCGGTTAGCACGAGGACGGACTCGACTCAGCGGCTCGACCCGGAGAGGACGCGCCGCGGTGATCGCCACCAGATCGCCCGCCACCGCATCGACGTGGCTGCCACGGCCGGTCAGCCCGACCCGACCGCACATGATGTACACGGCAGCCTCGCCGTGAATGGGAACACCGGCTATCGCCGGCCCGGGGGAGCGCGACGAGAGTCTGGCCCAGCCGGTGCTCGTGACCACCGAAGACCGTTGCCGCGCTCGGTCCGCTCGGCACGATGCGAGCGTCCTCGAGCCGATGCCGCGATCGCCGTCACCGAGTATTTCCTCGTCGCTGATCCCGGCGCAGCGGAAGGGCGATGGTGAAGGTACTGCCGGTTCCGGGGCCGTCACTGCGGGCGGTGATGTGACCGCGCTGCGCCTCGACAAGGGCCTTGGCGATCGCCAGTCCGATCCCGGCTCCGCCGTGTGCGCGGTCGCGTGCCGCGTCGACACGGTAGAACCGTTCGAACAGGTGCGGGAGGTGTTCGGCGGCGATGCCGTCGCCGGTGTCGGTCACCTCGATCACCAGCAGCTCGTGTCGGTGGCCGGCGGTCACCTCCACCCGGCCGCCGCCGGGGGTGTGGCGCAAGGCGTTGTCGAGCAGGTTGCCCAGCACCTGCCCGAGCCGCTCCGGGTCCGCCCACAGGCGGGGAAGGTGCGCAGGAACACGAGAGGTCAGTGCCACCTCCCTGGCGGCGTAGCGGTCCGCCGCGGCGGTGAGGGTGGTGGAGAGCAGTGCGGCGGGGTCCACCCAGGTGGGCTCGATCGAGGTCCGGCTCTCTTCGGCGTGGGAGAGTGCGTTGACGTCGTCCGAGAAACGGACCAGCCTACGGGTCTGATCGCGCAGCATGCCGATCGTGTCGGCATCCAATGTCTCGACGCCGTCCTCGAGTGCTTCCATGTACGCCTCGAGCACCGACACCGGGGTGCGGATCTCGTGGGCGAGGTCACCGAGAAGTTGGCGGCGGGTAGTCTCGACCGATTCGAGCCCGGCAGCCATCCGGTTGAACGCCTCGGCGAGGGCGTCGAAATCGTCCCCGAGGTGCGGGGGAGTGACCCGGATGTCATAGCGCCCGTCGGCCACCGCGGTCGCCGCGTACGACACCTCGGTCACCGACCGTTGCAGGCGCCGACTGAAGTACCAGGTCACCACCAACGCGGCCAGGGTGGCCACCCCGAGGGCTACCGCCAGGGAAATGGCTGTGGCGGAGCGGTACGCCTGCTCGGCGTGGAACTGCTCGTCGGAGAAGGCCGGTACCCCGGCGCGGTGCAGGTGCTCGCGGAAGAGCGGGGGGCCGACGAACACCGCGACTACCCAACAGGTTACGACGCCCGCAACCAGCACCAGCGATTGCGCCAGCAGCAGCCGGATGCCGAGGCCGGGGCCACGGCTGCGCACCGGACCTGGGCCGAGGGTGCGGGGTCGGTCCCCATGCGAGGTCATTGCCCGGTCCCCATCCGATACCCGATGCCGCGGACGGTGGTGACGTACCGGGGTGCGGCGGGGTCGTCGCCGAGCTTGCGGCGCAGGTGACCGACATGGACGTCGACAAGGTGTTCGTTCCCGACCCAGGACTCTCCCCACACGGCCTCGATCAACTGGCGCCGACTAAATGCCATACCCGGTCGGGACGACAAGACCGCCAGCACATCGAACTCGGTGCGGGTCAACATCACCGGCTGCTCGCCGAGACACACCTCCCTGCCCGCCACATCGATTCTCAGCGCCCCGAAGACCCGTGGCGGAGCCTCGGCCCCAGGCTCGGGTGCCGGTATCTCGTACACCGGCGCCTTCCGCGGTCGGCGCAACATGGCGCGGATGCGTGCCACCAGCTCCCGTGGGCTGAACGGTTTGGTGACGTAGTCGTCGGCGCCGACGGACAGCCCGATGATGGTGTCCATTTCCGCACTGCGGGCGGTCAGCATCACCACATAGGCGTCCGAGAACGTCCGCAGTTCGCGGCACACCTCGATTCCGTCCATGCCCGGCAGCCCGAGGTCGAGGACCACGACGTCGGGGTCGATTTCCCGGGCGAGTGTGAGCGCATCGACCCCGTTGTAAGCGACGGCGACCTCGAAGTGCTCCCGTTCGAGGTAACTGGCGACGACCGCGGCCAACGGGCGCTCGTCGTCGACCACCAAGGCCCGATATCCCGCGGCGCTCTCAGGCGACAGGGGCGGCGTGTTGTCCATGGTCTCCATCGTCGCCGGTGTCCTTCCAGATCCGGTACGCGTCGCCCCGAACCGGCCACATCTTCAGCGAAACTACACAGAACCCTCATCGATTCACCGCATCCGGAATCCACGATGGAGAGCAACGAAAGGCGAACAACCATGATGTGGTGGAACAACGGAATGGGCTACGGAATGGGCTGGGGCGGCTGGGTGCTGATGGCCGCGCTGATGGTCGCGTTCTGGGGGTTGGTCATCGTCGGGGTCATGGCACTGTTCCGCACCATCGGCGCGGACCGCCATCCTCCCTACGACACCGACGCCACCAGCAGGCCGAGCGCGGACAAGATCCTCGACGAACGCTTCGCCCGAGGGGAGATCGACGCCGAGGAGTACCGCATCCGCAGAGACCAACTACGCACCGGACATGACCGATAACCAGGTAGTACCGCAAATCAGCGTCGTTCGAGCACGGTGTGCCTGGATCCGTGGCACGCCGGGACCATCAACGCTTGCCCCTACGATCACACAGCCCCATTGACGATCCGTGAAGGTCGACGGGTCCGCCCGACCTTCACGCACCTGGCCACGATGGGTATTCCATGCACCGGCACGGACACATCGTTCGGCCGATACGCTCTCACGCAGCTGGAGCTGGTCGCGGACACTGGATGATCGACTGCCACAACGGATCATCAGAAACCGGGCATGATGTCCCGACTGGACTACGCCGGGTGATCTCGGCTCGTCTCAGGAGCGGACGAGACGGGCGATCGCGTCGGTGGCCTCTTTGATCTTCGCCTCCGCCTCGGGGCCGCCGGCGACCGCGGCGTCGACCACACAGTGGCTGATGTGGTCTTCGAGCAGCCCCATGGCCACCGCCTGCAAGGCCTTGGTCATCGCCGAGACCTGGGTGAGGATGTCGATGCAGTACTTGTCTTCCTCGACCATCCGCTGCAGACCCCGGGCCTGGCCTTCGATCCGCTTGAGGCGCTTGAGGTAGGCGTCCTTTTCGGTGATGTAGCCGTGCGCGGCATGGTCATGGCCGTCGGTCTCGGCAGGTGCCTGGGTGGCCGCGGGCGTGGGGGTGGCCATGGTGTCCTCCTGGTATCCGACCGTCATGTCGAGCACCCCCGATTATGCCCGCCCGGGGTATCGCGCCGTGTGTTCGGGCGGTCGGGGTACGGGCGGATCGCGGCGGCGGCGCACATCACCGCGCAACGGGCGACGGCCCGGGTCGCGGGATGCCGGGAAATCCGCCCCACCATCGTCCTCATCGAGGTCGTCCTCGTCGATCCCATGCTCGTCTCCTTTCGCTTTAATGGTGAAGTGGGGGCGGGCGGCGCCTGCACGCCCGCTCACCCCCACCCTTGCTGTGTGCGGGCTCGGCCTTATCCGGCGGTGGACTTGAACCGGCGCAGGCGCAGGCTGTTGCTGACCACGAACACCGACGAGAACGCCATCGCCGCACCGGCGAGCATCGGGTTGAGCAGCCCCATGGCGGCCAGGGGCAGGGCGGCGACGTTGTAGGCGAAGGCCCAGAACAGATTGCCCTTGATCGTCCCCAACGTCTTGCGGGCCAACCGGATCGCGTCCGCTGCCGCGCGGAGATCACCGCGGACCAGGGTCAGATCGCTGGCCTCGATCGCGACGTCGGTGCCGGTGCCCATCGCCAGACCCAGGTCGGCCTGGGCCAACGCTGCGGCGTCGTTGACGCCGTCACCGACCATCGCGACCACCTTGCCCGCATCCTGCAGTCGCTTGACGACGTCGACCTTGTCGGCGGGCAGCACCTCGGCGATCACTTCCTCGATCCCGACCTGGTCGGCGATCGCCCGGGCGGCGGCCGCATTGTCGCCGGTCAGCATGATCGGGGTCAGGCCCAGACCGCGCAGCTGCTCAATCGCCTCGGCGGAGGTGGCCTTGACCGCGTCGGCGACGACGAGCACCGCGCGGGCCCGCCCGTCCCAGCCGACGGCCACGGCGGTCTTGCCGTCGGCTTCGGCTGCGGCCATCGCGTTTTCGAGCGCCTCGGGTAGGTGCTGCGCCCAGTCGGCGAGTAGGCGGGCGCGCCCGACGATCACGGCGTGCTCGTCGATCATGCCCTGGACGCCGAGGCCTTCGATGTTGGCGAACTGATCGACTGCCGGGAGGGCACCGACCTGCTCGCGCGCACCCTTGGCGATGGCCTGGGCGATGGGGTGCTCGGAGGAGTCCTCGAGCGCCCCGGCCAGGCGCAGCACCTGCGCGGTGTCTTCGCCGTCGGCGGTGATCACATCGAGTAGGGTCATCTTGCCGGTGGTGACGGTGCCGGTCTTGTCGAGGACGACGGTGTCGACCCGGCGGGTGGATTCGAGCACCTCGGGTCCCTTGATCAGGATGCCGAGTTGGGCGCCGCGGCCGGTGCCGACCATCAACGCGGTGGGGGTGGCCAGCCCGAGGGCGCAGGGGCAGGCGATGATCAGCACCGCGACGGCGGCGGTGAAGGCGGCCGCGACTCCGCCGCCGGTGCCGATCCAGAAGCCGAGCGTCGCAACGGCCAGGGCGATGACGATCGGGACGAAGACGCCGGAGATCTTGTCGGCCAACCGTTGGGCCTGCGCCTTGCCGGTCTGGGCGTCCTCGACGAGTTTCGCCATCTGCGCAAGCTGGGTGTCCGAGCCGATTCGGTTGGCGCGGACCACGATCCGACCGCCGACGTTGACGGTGGCGCCGACGACCTGGTCGTCGGGTCCGACCTCGACGGGCACGGATTCGCCGGTCAGCATCGACGCGTCGACCGCGGAGGAGCCTTCGGTGACGACACCGTCGGTGGCGATCTTCTCGCCAGGGCGGACGACGAACTCGTCCCCGACGGCAAGCTGATCGATGCCGATGCGCTCTTCGACGCCGTTCCGCAGCACCGAGACCTCTTTGGCGCCGAGTTCGAGCAGGGCCCGCAGGGCTGCACCGGCGCGCCGCTTGGAGCGGGCCTCGAAGTAGCGGCCGGCGAGGATGAAGGTGGTCACCCCGGCGGCGGCCTCGAGGTAGATGTTGCCGGCGCCGTCGCTGCGGGAGATGGTCAGCTCGAACGGGTGGGTCATGCCGGTCATTCCGGCGGTGCCCCAGAACAGGGCGTACAGCGACCAGCCGAGGGCGGCGATGGTGCCCATGGAGATGAGGGTGTCCATGGTGGAGGTGCCGTGCCGCAGGTTGGTGAAGGCGGCCTTGTGGAACGGCCACGCACCCCACACCACCACGGGGGCGGCGAGGGTCAGTGAGAGCCACTGCCAGTTGGGGAACTGCAGGGCCGGAACCATGGCCATGGCGATCACCGGCACGGACAGCACCAGCGATATCAGCAGCCGCTGGCGCCACGATGCGGTCGGGTCCTGCTCTGCGGCGGGGGCGTCGGTGCCGGTGGAGGCGGAGGGTGGCGTGGGGACCTTGGCGGTGTAGCCGGCCTGCTCGACGGTGGCCACGAGATCCTCGGTCGACACATCACCGACGTAGTTGACGCGTGCCTTCTCGGTGGCGTAGTTCACCGTGGCGGTGACGCCGTCGAGCTTGTTGAGCTTCTTCTCGATCCGGTTCGCGCACGAGGCGCAGGTCATGCCACCAATTTCGAGCTCGACCTGGCCGTCGGCGGTCGGGTGCTGCGTGACGGGATTCATCGTTCCTCCTCTCGGGGCGTGGTGGTAGGTCAGTGTCCGTGCCCGGCGGGCATCGGCTCCGGGGCGGCGGGAACCGCGGCGGGGGTCTGCCCGCCGGTCAGCGTGAACTCGGCGGTCCGCACCACTCCATCGTGCTGGAAGTCCAGGAACAGGCGGTAGTCGCCCGCGCTCGGGGTGGTGACAAAGAAGTCGATACCCGGACCGGGCGTGGTGACCCCGTCGCCGGGGTGGCCGTCCGGATGCACGTGCAGGTAGCCGAGATCGGCGGCCCGCAGCGCCACCAGGTGCCCGTACGCCCCGAGGTAGGGCTGCAGATCCGTGACGGGCTGCCCGTCCCGGCTCACCGACAGCGTGACCTTCGACGCCTGACCTGGGGTGAGGGTGCCGCCCAAGGTGACGGTGTAACCGTCGACCACGGCCGAGGCCGCCGCCGGGGGCAGGGGCTGCGGATCGTAGGCGCCGGCGACCTGCAGATCGGCGCCCAGGGTCAGGCCGTCACCGCCGTCGGGGGTGAAGTCGGCGAACACCCGGTACGCCCCGGCGCGGGTCAGATCGAGTGGCACGCTCCAGGTTCCGGCGGCGTCGAGTACCGGGTGCACGTGCTGGAAGCCGGCCATGTCGCGGCGCACCGCGATCAGGTGCAGTTGCTTTTCGTGGCTGTCGACGTAGCGGGTGACCGGCTGCCCGTCGGCACCGAGGATGCGGAACCGCAGCGGCACGTCGGCGCCGGCGGGAACCTGCGCGGTGTCCAGTGCCAGGGTGTAACCGCTGTCGGTGACCATCAGTCCTCCAGGTCTCTGATCGGCGGCCGGTGCGTCCGAGGTGGACACGGATCCGGCGTCGTGAGTTGAGGTGTCGTGCGTGTCGGCCGGGGTGGTGCCCTCGGGGCCGAAGGCGGCCCCGGCCCCGAGGGCGAGGGCGAAGACCGCGGCCAGGCCGACGGTGAATCCGGCGAACTTCGACGATGCGTTCATCGTGGGGAATCTCCTGTCCGGGTCTCGAGTTTCGGCAGGTCAGCCGGCGAGCTGGTAGCCGGCCTCGTCGACGGCCTGGGCGAGCGCCTCCTGCTCGATCGGGGTGTCGGAGTCGATATCGACCCGGTCGCTCGCGAGGTCGACATCCACGCCGGTCACACCGGGAATGCTGCCGATCTCTTCACGGACCGAGGAGACGCAGTGCCCGCAGGTCATGCCGGTGACGGTGGCGGTGGTGGTGCTCATCGATGTCCTTCTTTCTTCGGTTCGGAATTCGATCGAGGCCGTAGCGACCCATCTACAGATTTACCATACCCCCCTACCGTATGCAACGCCGGAGTGGTCGCACCCGCTCCAGTCGGACTCGTACCCCCTGGTGGTGTTCCTCAGGCGGCCTGATGAAACCCGGCGGGGCCCGAATGGCCGTCCGCCGTGCGTGTTGCCGCGGCGCGAACGGAACGGCTTCGGTGACATCGGAATCGCTCCTTGCATCATCTACGGTACCCCCCTATGGTATCGATATCCGCAGAGGGATCGAGCAGCATTCAGGAGGGTGGCGATGTGCACAGAGGGCGGGTATCGACCCGAAAGGCATACGGACACTGCAGTACTTGCCCCGATCCCAGGGTCGGGGCCTCGATGTTGTGGGTAGGCGCGCCACTGCACTCCTCTTCGTTCACATCACGATAGATACCCCATACCCGTAAGGAAGGATTGTCATGCCTACTCAGGCATCATCCACACGCAAGTGGTGGGCGCTGGCGCTGATCGCCGCAGCCCAATTCATGGTCATCATGGACACCTCCATCATCGGCATCGCGCTACCGAAAATGCAGACCGACCTCGGCTTCTCCCAGGAGAACCTGACCTGGGTGTTCAACGCCTACGTCATCGCCTTCGGTGGACTGCTCCTGCTCGGCGGACGCCTGTCCGACCTGTGGGGCGCCAGACGCACCTTCGCCACCGGCTGGGTTGTTCTGCTCGTCGGATCGATCACCGCCGCCGCCGGGAACGTCGGCACCGAACTGGCCGGACGCGCCGTCCAAGGCGCCGGTGCCGCACTGATCGCACCCTCCGCGCTGACTCTGCTGATGATGCTGTTCGGTTCCACCCAGCAGGAGCTGACCAAAGCCCTCGCCGTCTACGGCGCCGCCGCACCTGCGGGCGGCACCGCCGGTGTGTTTCTCGGTGGGGTGATCACCGAATACCTCAGCTGGCCATGGGTGTTTTACATCAACATCCCCATCGCCGTCATCGCCCTCGCCGCGACACCGCTGCTGATGCCCAACGCCCCCACCCGATCCGGTTCGATCGACATCCTCGGCGCACTGACCGTCACCGCCGGCCTGGCGCTTGCCGTCTACTCCATCGTCCGGGCCCCCGAGGTCGGCTGGGATTCGGGTCAAACCTGGGGATACCTCGCCGTTTCCGCGGTGCTGCTGGGCGCATTCGTGCTCATCCAGTCCCGGCGCCGCGAACCCCTGATGCGATTGGGGATCTTCACCGCCCCCAACCTCGCCGCAGCGAACGTCGCCCAACTGCTGCTCGGTGCGGCGTGGATACCGATGTGGTTCTTCCTGAACCTGTACCTGCAGCAGGTCCTGGGCTACAGCGCATTCCCCGCCGGCGCAGCACTACTGCCGATGACCACATTGATCATGCTCGGCATGATCGTCATCGCGCCGCGGGCGATGCAGAGGTTCGGGGCGAAACCGATGATCGTGACCGGTCTGATCGTTCTCGCGCTCGGGCTCGGGTGGATGGCCTTGGTCCGGCCCACCGGCAACTTCTGGGTCGACGTGCTGCCGGCTTCCCTGGTCGCCGCAGCAGGTATGTCGCTCGCCTTCATCCCCTCCTTGGGCACGGCGATCTCCGCCGCCCGACCCGATGAGGGCGGATTGGCGTCGGGCATCGTCAACGTCAGCTACCAGGTCGGCTCGGCGCTCGGTCTGGCAGCCATGACCGCAGTCGCCGCCTCGTTCGGGGCCAACCAGATCGGCGACCTCCCCGAGCTGACGAACGGATTCTCCGCCGCGTTCATCGGCGCCGCCGTCATCGCCCTGGCCGGTGCTGGGGTCACCGCCGTGTCGATGCGCACGGCCCAGTCGGACAAGGTGCCGGAACCAGTCCTCGAGCAGCACTGACAACACACCGTGGGGTGGGAGTCGGCAGGCCCGGCTCCCACCCCGCGCCGGTGCCCGTGGTGACCGGATCGCCGCGAGGGCCTTCGCCCGTCCGAGTGCCCCGCTGGACACGACAGGCTGTGTGGTGTCTGTCACATTGGGCGTCGTCGGCGGCGTGTCCGCTTGCGGCGGGCCGTGAAGCAACCCGCGTCGCGTCGCCGGATGTCGTCGCGCCGACCCTGCGCGCAGTCGCCGACCCCGCGAATGTCGAGGTCAGTGCCGGTTTCGTCGGCCTTGCGCGGTGCCGATCGACGGAGTGTCCGGGACGCGGTCCCGCATGTCGTTATCTGCCCGTGATGGCGGTGTAGGTCAGGTCCAGATCCCTGACATGGACTTATTCGAGCAAGATCATATTTAGATATCGATTAGGTCACGATTGTGCGGTCGATATCGTTTTGTTACTTTCCTTTTCGACGGGGGTCCGAGGCCGCGAAATCTCCAGAGCGCGGGCTAGCCAACGAAGACGAGGTAAGACACTGTGGCGAAACACCGCAGGACGGCAGATCGTTCAAATTCCATCACCGGCCGCCTGAAGATCGCGACCGTTGCCGCGGCGACCGGTGCGATCCTGATCGGCGGCGCGCAGTTCGGCGCCGGGTCCGCGGCCGCCCGCCCGCTCGAGATCCCGCCGGGCCTGCTGCCCGCCGGTGTTCAGCTGCCCGCGATCGAGCTGCCCGACATCCCGGCCGCCCCGCCCGCGCCCGGAATGCCCGGGCCGGTCAACCCGGGCATTCCCGCTCCGCTCAAGGCCCGCGCCGTGCAGCCGGTGTCCGGCACGCTGTCCTCCGGCTACGGCCCCCGCTGGGGTGCGCACCACGGCGGCATCGACATCGCGGCCCCGATCGGCACCCCGATCCAGTCCGCGGCCGACGGTGAGGTCATTTCCGCGGGCCCGGCCTCCGGGTTCGGGTTATGGGTGCGGGTGCGCCACGACGACGGCGCCGTCACCGTCTACGGCCACATCAACGAGTTCATCGTCAACGTCGGCCAGCGGGTCGCGGCGGGTCAGCAGATCGCCACCGTCGGCAACCGTGGTCAGTCGACCGGTCCGCACCTGCACTTCGAGGTCTCGGACGCAGGCGGCAACCGGCTCAACCCGAGCCAGTGGCTGCGCGACCGCGGCGTCTCGGTGACCTGGGGAGCCGACTAGGACTCGCCCTGGCGGTAGTCAGTTCCAAACGATGCAGGGCGCGGCAGGCCGGACGGCAGGCCGCGTCCCGCATGCGGTTCGGGCATGTCGAGCATCCTTCGACCGTGAGGGCGGACCCCTCACAGGTCATGTATGAAGGAGCGGGGCCTTGTCAAAGGGTCGCGTTTACGTGGTTTCGGCTCCATGCGGGCAGCGCTGGGTGAGGGCCGGGGGTCAAGACACAGCGCCCGCAGCGTGAGCGAGGACGAATGGTCTTGACGGTGGCCCGGCCCGGCGCAGACTGGAATGAGCCCGAGAACGGGTCGAGGACCAACGACGCGATTCGGTTTGTTACGTGGTTGTGGTGCAACGTCTCCAGTGTGATGCGTGTGGGGTTGGGCAGGGCCGGGCTTCCTCGGCTGGCCGGTCATCCCTTCGCCCGGCGGTGCGGGCATGGAGCGGTGCGCTGGCAATACGCGGGGTCAATCAGGTGGGCGACCACGTCGTAGGCACGGGGGTCAGACCTGTGCACGGCCGCGCGCGTGTTGCGTCCGGGGTGCTCACGCCACCGCCTTCTGGTGGGCCACGGCGCGGATCTCTCCGTCGCGCAGTCCGTAGTAGACGAGGGTGAGCAGTTTGCGGGCCGCGGCGATCTTGGCAATGTTTCGGCCGCGGCGGGCCTCGATCCGTTTGCGATCGGTCGAGATCTTCGTGCCGGCGGGATGCCGTTGGATGGCCTCGACGGCCGCCCAGCGCACCAGTTTGCTGCCCTGCTTCGTGATGTGCCCGCGGCGCACCACGGCGTCGGACTCGCGGTGCTTGGGCGTCAAACCGGCCCAGGAGCACAGGTGAGCGGGATCGGTGAACCGGTGCACGTCCCCGATCTCGGCGACGAACACCGCGGCCAGGGTGGGTCCGATGCCGGGCAGCGCCTGGATCGCCGTATACCCACGGTCGCCACGCAGCTCGGTGGCGATCCGGGCAGTGAACCGTGCCTCGTGGGCGTCGAGGTCGTCGATCAGCTCGAGCAACGAGATCACCCGCTGCGCGTACGCGTCGGCGAGAGGCACCCGCGCCAGCTTCTGGCGGCCGGTGACACCGAACAGGTCCGACACCGGGATCAGGACTCCCGCCTTGGCGAGCACGGAGTGTACCTGCGCCTTGAGCCCGGACCGCAGCGCGACCAGCTTTGCTCGATATCGCACCAGCTCGCGCAGCTCGCGGGTCTGCGGTGGGGCGATCCACGCCTCGGGCAACCGGTTCATCCGCAGCAGATCCGCCAGATCACCGGCATCACGGTCGTTCTTCACCCTCCGGTATCGGAATCCCTTGACACCCAACGGGTGCGCCAGATGTACGTCCGCACTCGACGCTCGCAGGGCGTCGACCGCCCAGTACCAGCCGTAGGTCGCCTCGAGGACCACTTCGGGGTTCGGGCCGGCCTGGTCGATCTGCAACCCCAACGCCACCGGGTCGTTGACGATCCGCACCGCCGAGAGCTGCTCGCCGGTGTCGGTCTGGCGGACGATCACCGATCGTTGCCGGTGCAGATCGATCCCGACGAACTGTTTTCCGTCATACTCACTCATCAGGGGCCTCCCTTTTCGTTCGGAAGTGAGTACTCCCAGCATTCGCCGGGAACCCTCGAGGAGCGGAGGCCCCGCCCCTTCATCGCATCAGGTCGACCAGATCCAGGGCAGTGGCTTCCGCAGCCGGCGAGCACAGCGCCTTCAGAACACTCGGCAAGTGCGCGTCGTGCGCTTACCGGCGGCCCGTACCGTCGCCGTCTCGGGTGCTCTCGGACTCAGGGTGGAGATGGTGGCCACACCCTTGCGGGTCGTCCCATCGGCCGCGCCGGGCTCGCCGATCGCAGCCTGGATATACCGTGGTGTATGCCCCTGTCCCGTCGGCAGTTGTTGCGGGTAGGTGTGGCCGGATCGGCTGCGGTGCTGGTGGGTACGTCGGCGGTGAGTAGCGCCCGGTTGCCGGCGCCGCGGTGGCGAGGAGATGACCCGTTCGGACTCGGTGTGGCATCGGGAGATCCGACACCCGATGGTGTCGTCCTGTGGACCCGCCTGGCACCGGATCCGCTTGCCCCCGGCGGGCGCGGCGGCATGGGGTGGGATCCGGTGACCGTCGAATACGAAGTCGCGCATGACGAGAGCTTCCGGCAGGTGGTGACGCGCGGTACGGCGGTCGCGACGCGCGAACTCGCCCACAGCGTGCACCCGGAGATCCACGGTTTGGAGCCCGCTCGCTGGTACTTCTACCGATTTCGTGCCGGTTCGGCGATCTCTGCGGTGGGCCGGACCCGCACGGCCCCGGCTCCGGGGCAGCCCACCGCGCGGATGCGGCTCGCGTTCGCCTCCTGTCAATCGTGGAGTTCGGGCTTCTACACCGCATACGAGCACATGCGCGACGAAGACCTCGATCTGGTCATCCATCTGGGCGACTACATCTACGAGCGCGGGTGGAGGCGCGGCCGCGAGGGAATGCCGATGGGAGCGGACCGCGACGAAGCCGTCGATCTGCCCAGCTACCGGCTGCACTACGCACAGTACAAAGCCGAGAAGCCGCTGCGCGACGCCCATGCAGCTTTTCCCTGGATCGTGACCATGGACGATCACGAGGTCGACAACAACTGGGCCGCCGATTCGCCGGGACTGGGCTTCGATATCTACCGAATACCCGCACTGTTCCGCCGTCGCCGTGCCGCGGCCTTCCAGGCGATGTACGAGCACCAGCCGCTGCGGCTCACGCAACTGCCCTCCGGGGAGAGTATGCGCCTGCACCGCCGCTACTGGTTCGGCGATCTCGCGCAGATCACCATGCTCGATACCCGGCAATACCGGGACCGGCAGGCCTGCGGGGGAAACGTCACCGCGGACTGCGCCGACCGGCTCGACACCGACCGCACGATACTGGGCGCCCAGCAACGGGACTGGCTGCTCGACGGATTCACCGGCTCCCCGGCCCGCTGGCAGATCATCGGCAATCAGGTAGCGATGGGCCAGACCGACAACGACCCCGGCCCGGACACCGTCGTGTCCGCCGACTCGTGGGACGGATACGTCGCCGACCGCAACACCGTCCTCGGCGGCGCAGCCGATCGGGGCGTCCGCAATCTGGTGGTGATCACCGGCGACCGTCACCAGAACATCGTCGCCGACCTGCGCCGGGACTACGCCGACCCAGAATCCCCGGTCATCGCATCGGAATTCTCGGGAACGTCGATCACCTCAGCCGGCGACGGCGCCGACATGAACGACACCGGCCGCCGCCTGCTGGCCGCCAATCCCGACATGAAGTTCTTCAACGCGCAGCGTGGATACGTGCGGGTCGACCTGGACCATCAATTGTGGCGCAACGACTTCCGCGTCGTTCCCTATATCCAGCGCCCGGGCGCGCCCATCCACACCCGCGCCAGCTTCGTGGTCCAGGATCAGAGACCCAGCGTCACCGAGGCGTGACGGCCGGACCCTGCCACACACGACGCGGCGCGGCAAGCCCGATCCGCCCCGGGCCCGCGGACCAGGCACCGCTGAGCAGCGGTGCCAGTGCCGAGCCACATCGCCATCGCCAGGGTGCGCCTGTCGGACGAAGGTGGCTCGGGCACGCACGGGGACGGGTAATGGCCGCAGTTGCCGAGGAATCGGCGGATCTGCGGGACGACGGCGCCGGCGAGGTCGTCCGCCGTCGCGAGCGCGTCGAACGACACGTTCCGCGCGAGTGTCGCATGCGGGATGGTCGCGCTCATCCGTTCGGCGAGCTCGGCCGGATGGCGCTCGTCGGCGCCGGGGACGATGAGCACCGGAACCTCGATCGCGCCGAGTTCGTCGAGCGTGCGGAACGAGCGGTCACGCCCAATGGCGGCAGCGGCGGCGACGCTCCCCGGATCGGCGCGCGGTATCGCCGAGCGCACCAGGTTCCCGATCAGCGGTTGCAGGTGGGGAAGAAACAACTCCCACGCCGCTTCGATACCGTCGCCTCGCACCCGCTCGGCGAAGCGGTCCACCAACGCGGTCTCGGCCACTTTCGCCTCGTCGTCCTCGATATCCTCGGCACTGATCACCACGACCGCCCGCACGCGTGAGGGAAAGGCCGGAGCGGCGCGTAAGGCGATGGTGCCGCCCAGACCGGTCCCGCCGACCACCGCCTCCGACGCGCCCAGGTGGTCGAGGAGGGCGATCACATCGGCGGCGTAGCGACTCCACGTGTGCAGCGCCGGATCCCGGCACACCGAGCGGCCATACCCAACCGGGGTACCGCCAGCTCGCTCGAGTCGTCGGCGGAGAAAGCCCGACTGCGCTGCGGCACTCGGTTGAATGCGTCAGCCGAGGGCGAGTTTGGGTGCGGTGGAAGTCGAAATGCTTGCCCGGGTACGGGTAGACCTATGGGTCCGGCATCGGTGCCCCCGGGGCTGAGAAGGAGTCGGGTTATCCGGCGACGGGGGAACGGCGTTCGAGGAAGACGGTGTCGCGCCAGATGCCGTCGAGTCGGGCGATGCGTTCGCGGACGCCGATGGTGCGGAATCCGGCGGAGTGGTGAAGGGCGATGCTGGCCCGGTTCTCCGGGAAGATCGAGGTCTGCAAGGTCCATATCCCGGCTTCGTCGGCGGCGATGACCTGGGTGCGCAGCAGGGTCTTGCCGACGCCGCGTCCGCGCATCCCGTCGGCGACGTAGACGGAGTTCTCGGCTACGCCTCGATAGCAGTCCCGCCCGGAGGTCGGACTCAGTGCGGCCCAGCCGACCACGACGCCGTCGATCTCGGCGACCCACCGATGCCCGGGCAGCCATTGGGCGTCCAGGGTTTCCCGGGTAGGGACCTCGGTGGTGAAGGTGGCGGTGCGAGTGGCGATGCCCTCACCGTAGATGCGGCGGACGTCGTCCCAGTCCTGTTCCGTCATGGGGCGCACGGTCACGTCGTCGGGGAGGTCGTCCGGGCAGCACGGCCGCGGGGTCAGCACGCCCATGACCGCGTCGGCGGCGTGCGGGAGTCCGGTGCAGCAGGAGGGGTTGACCGTGACGACGGTGCTGGTGCGGTCCTTGTGGACGGAGACGAACCCGACGTCGGCAAGCTTGCGCACGTGGTGCGAGATGGTGGGCTGACCGATGCCCAGGGCCTCGGCCAGCTCACCCACGGTGATCCCAGCCGGGCGGGAGGCGACCTGATGAAGCAACCGCACCCGGGTGGGATCGGCCAGGCAGGCGAACCAGCCGGCGTAGGTGACCGCGTCCTCCGGCGCCAACGCATCCACCTGCGCGGTGCCGGGGGTGCGGACGGCCGGCATGTCCAGGGAAGTCATGCCCGTCACTATATCGACATCCATCGATGGTTGTATTAATCGACGATCATCGATACTTTCCGACGTTAGAGGATCGATGAACGTCGATGAAAGGATTATCCAGATGAACACCTTGCCCGTAGTCGTCGTAGGCGCCGGCCCGATCGGCCTCGCAGCCGCGGCACAATTGCGTGAGCGCGGCCTGACCCCGCTGGTCTTCGAACGCGGCCCGGTGGCCGGTGCGGCGATCTCCGAGTGGAACCACGTGCGGCTGTTCTCCCGCTGGGGTGAGCTGATCGACCCCGCCGCCCGCCGCCTGCTCGACGCCACCGGCTGGGTGGCCCCGGACGACGAGGCGTACCCGACCGGCCAGGACTGGACCCGCGACTACCTTTCGCCGCTGGCCGCCGCCCTCGGCGACATCGTGCAGCTGGGAACCGAGGTGGTCGGCGTGGCCCGCCGCGGCCGCGACCGGGTCGTCGACGCCGGCCGCGACACCGAACCGCTCTCGGTGCACCTGCGCCGCGCCGACGGCACCGCGGACCGCATCCTCGCGCAGGCCGTCATCGACGCCTCCGGCACCTGGACCACCCCCAACCCCCTCGGCGGCGAAGGCCTGCCCGCACTCGGCGAGAAGTCCGCGGCCGACCGGATCGAGTACCGGGTGCCGAACATCGACGACCCCGAGGTGCGGGCCCGGTACGCGGGCAAGCACATCGTGATCGCCGGCAGCGGGCACTCGGCGCTGACCGCCATCGTCGCGTTGGCCGATCTGGAGAAGCAGGCGCCGGGTACCCGGATCAGCTGGGTGCTGCGCCGCGGCGATGCCGGCTCCACCTTCGGCGGCGGCGAGGACGATCAGCTGCCCGCCCGCGGCGCCCTCGGATTGCGCGCCAAGGCGGCGGTCGACGACGGGCTGTTGCAGGTGGTTCCCGGATTCCGCACCGCAGCCATCGAGTCCCACGGTGAGCGGGTGGTGTTGGTGTCCGACACCGGAGCCCGGATCGAGGACGTCGATCGGGTGGTGGTGCTGACCGGGTTCCGGCCCGATTTGTCCTGGCTCTCGGAGATTCGCCTGGGCCTGGATCCGGTGCTGCAGGCGCCGGTGGAGTTGGCGCCGCTGATCGATCCGAACGTGCATTCCTGCGGCACCGTCTACCCACACGGGGTCGCCGAACTGTCGCATCCGGAGCCGAATGTGTTCCTGGTCGGGATGAAAAGCTACGGCCGCGCCCCGACATTCCTGGCGATGACCGGGTACGAGCAGGTCCGCTCCATCGCCGCCGCCCTGGCGGGCGACCACGACGCCGCCGCCCGGGTGGAGCTCACCCTGCCGGAGACCGGAGTCTGCGGCGGAGCCGGGGTCTTCGACGACCCCGACACCCCCGCGGCAGCGGAAGAGTCCGTGGGGTGCTGCGTCGCCCCGGACCCGCAGCTGATCACCCTGTCCGCCCGCGCGGGCGGATAACCGATGGCCCCGACCACGACCCTGCCGCAGAACACCCCGACGCTCGCCGAGGGTGGTCTGCGACGGGTCCTTGCGGTGCTCTGCCTGACCGAGATCACCAGCTGGGGCATCCTCTACTACGCGTTTCCGGTGCTGTCGGTGTCCATTTCGGCCGACACCGGGTGGTCCCTGCCGGTGATCGTGGCGGCGTTCTCCCTGTCCCAGCTCGCCGCCGCGCTGACCGGGATCCCGGTCGGACGGATCATCGACCGGTTCGGGCCGCGGGCTGTGATGACCGCCGGATCCGTCCTCGCCGTCCCCGCGCTGCTGGTTGTCGCGGCCGCCCCGAACCTGCCGACCTTCTACGCCGGGTGGCTCGCTGCCGGGATCGCGATGGGCGCGGTGCTGTATCCGCCCGCGTTCGCGGCGCTGACCCGCTGGTACGGCGACGGCTACGTCAAGGCGCTGATGATCCTCACCCTCGCCGCCGGGTTGGCCAGCACGGTGTTCGCCCCGCTCACCGCGGCCTTGGTCGACCGGTACGACTGGCGGACCACCTATCTCGTCCTCGCCGCCATCCTGGCCGTCATCACCGTGCCCGGGCACCTGCTCGGCCTGCGCGGGCGGTGGCCGCACCCACCCACCCCAGTGGGGGACCATCCGGTCGATCACCGGGATGCCTCTCGCAGCCGCGCGTTCCTCGCCCTCGTCATCGCACTGAGTCTCAGGGCGTTCGCCGCGTTCGCCGGGGTGTTCAACCTGGTGCCACTGCTGATCGAGCAGGGCTTCTCCCCGTCCCTCGCGGCCCTGACGTTGGGGTTGGGTGGGGCCGGTCAGGTCCTCGGCCGCCTCGGCTACCTCCCGATCGCCGCCCGCACCACCGCCCGCACCCGGATCGTGGTGATCCTCGCCGCCACCGCCGCCAGCACCGCATTGCTGGGGATCGCCTCCACCACTGCCGCGTTGATCGGGGTGGCGATCGGGGCCGGGCTGATCCGCGGGATCTTCACCCTGATCCAGGCCACCGCGATCACCGACCGATGGGGCGCCACCCACTACGGTCGCCTCAATGGGCTCATGTCCGCCCCGGTGGTCATCGTCATGGCACTGGCCCCCTGGGCCGGAACCGCACTGTCGGCGCGGACCGGGAGCTACGCCCACGCCTACCTGATCCTCGCCGCCCTCGCCGTAGTCGCCTCCCTCATCGGCGCCGCCAGCATCCCCCGGCATCGGCGCCACGATGCCGCCACCACTACCTGACCCTCTCGACAACCCTGGAAGGGACAACTGAATTGAGCGACTACAACGTCCTCGTCGTCGGCGGCTGGCAGTCCGGCCTGGCCGCCGCCCATCACGCACTGCGCCGCGGCCTGAAACCGGCGATCCTCGAGGCCTGATTCGGCGGTGGGCGCGTCCAACGCGAAGTTGCTTCGTCTGAGGAAGCGGACTCTCATCCAGAACCGGGTGAGAGCACACCTTCTTTCGAGAGGAACCCTCCGATGACCACCCACCTGTTCTCTCCCCCCGGAACCGGCCTCGAGGCCGGCGGCCACGGCGGGGGTGTGAGATGACCGCCCCCGCCGTCCTCGTCGAGGATCTGCACGTCGCCTTCGGCAAGAACTGGGCCCTCGACGGTGTCGACTTGGAGGCTGCCGCGGGGACCACGCTCGGTGTGCTCGGCCACAACGGTGCCGGCAAGACCACCCTGATCCGCACGCTGACCACCCTGGTGCGTCCCACCATCGGCCGCGTGCATATCGAGGACCTGGACGTCGTCGCCGACGCCACCGAGGTCCGCCGCCGGATCGGGGTGACCTGCCAATACGCCGGTCTCGACGAATTCCTCACCGCCCGAGAGAATCTGGAGCTGATCGGCCGCCTGACCGGGCTGCGGCGCACCGCCCGCGCGCGGGCCGACGCGCTGATCGACCGGCTCGGTCTGGACGAGTACGCGGCTCGGCGGGTAGGGGAACTCTCCGGGGGCTCGCGCCGCCGGATCGATCTGGCCGCCAGTCTCGTCGGATCCCCGTCGCTGCTGTTCCTGGACGAGCCGACCACGGGCCTGGACCCCCTCGCCCGCGCCGGGCTGTGGGACGTCGTGGACGAGCTCACCGACGCGGGCACCACGGTCGTGCTCACCACCCAGTACCTCGAGGAGGCGGACCGGCTCGCCGACCACATCGTGGTCCTCAGCCGGGGCCGGGTCGCTGCCCGCGGCACCCCCGCCGAGCTGAAACGGATCGTCGGCGGCAAGGTCGTCAGCGCGACGGTCCCCGCCCATCAGCTCGCCGCGCTGCCGTTCATCCCGGACGCCGACAGGGTCGACGACAACCGGGTTCGGGCGTCGGTCACCGTCGACGACGCCCCCGCCGCGATCGCGCTGGTCGCCGACCTGCACGACCGCGGCATCGAGGTCACCGACCTGGACGTAGCTTCCCCGAGCCTCGACGACGTCTTCACCCACCTCGCCCACACAGGAGCCCACAAATGACCACCACTAACGCGATCGGGCGGCCCTCGGCCTTGGACCAGCTCGCCGCGCTCACCGTCCGGAACCTGCGCACCAGCGCACGTGTTCCGCAGCTGTTGATGTTCTCGCTGACCATGCCGATGGCGATGCTGGTGCTGTTCAGTCAGGTGTTCCGCAGCGTCGCGGCCGGACCCAGCTTTCCGGCCGGGGTCAGTTACATCGTCTTCCTCACTCCGGCGATGCTCGCCGTCTCCACCGTGATGGCCGGCACCAACGCCGGAGTGTCCGCCGCGATCGATCACACCAACGGCCTGCATGACCGCTTCGCTGCCCTGCCGATGCGGGCGGCGTTGACGGGGGTGGCTCGCACCATCAACGAGGCCGTCTTCACCCTCGCCCGGGCTGCGTTGCTCGGGATCGCCGCCGTGGCTTTGGGTTTCGAGTTCCACGGCACCGCCGGTGATGCCGTCGCCGCGGTCATCGTGCTGGTGGTGCTGGCCGGGGCGATGAGCGCCCTGTTCGGGCTGATCGGGGACCGGCTCCGTCGGCCGGACGTGGTCCAGTTCGCCGGGATGATGGTGATGATGCCGCTGATGTTCGTCTCGAGTGCGTTCGCGCCGATCGAGACCATGCCCGGCTGGATGCAGGCCATGGCGACGGTGAATCCGGTCGCGCACGCCACCGACGCCCTGCGCGGCCACGTCCTCGGCACCGCCACCGCCGGCGACACCGCCGCAGCCCTGGTTGCGGCGATCGGGTTGTGGGCGGTGGTGACCGCCGTGCCCGCCTTCACCCGCGTGGTTCGGTCCGCACGCACCCGCTGAACGACGACACCCCGCCCTGTCCTCCCTCCCAAGGATGGGTCGGGTTCTTCGTGTCTGCTGTCCGTCCGGATCCGGGCACTCCTCTGGCCCCTACCCCGGTGGAGGGGGTAGAGGCTGAGAGAGTGCTGTGGTCAGCGGATGCGCCCGGTGCGGGCGTCGACGGCGCTCATGCGGCGGCGTCGAGCAGATGCAATTCCTCCGCCACGATCAGATCGACCTCTTCGTCGGTCAGGCCCGACAACAGATGTGTGGTCAGCATCGCTCTCACCTCCTCACCGCGCTTCTACTGGTACGTCGAACCGGAGAACCCGGAATCGACATCGACACCCATACAGACGAGGAACTTCGGATTCGGACGCAGGTGCGTCCGATGACGGTCAATGTCGTCCGTACCTCTGGAACGACCCTGACCCAGGGGGTCGCCACCGCGCCTCGGGGCGGGGATCCTGTAAGACGGAGAGGAACCACAGATCATGAACGAGGACACGGCCACCACCGCGACGACACCGCAGTCGGCACCAGCTGATCTCGACCAGCTCTGGCGCCGCTTCTCGAGCGACTTGCGGGCCTTCATCGCCCGCCGGGTCTCACGGCCCGAGGACGCCGACGACATTCTGTCGATCGTGTTCCTGCGGATGGCGAAGAGCCTGGACAACCTGCGCGAGCAGGACCGGCTCCTGGGGTGGATGTATGCCATCACCCGCAACGCGATCACCGACTACTACCGGTCCGCGCCCCATCGGCGGGAGCTGGCCGTCGACACTGTCCCCGACAACCCGCGCGAGGGCGAACCGGACGACGACGAGACGGCGGAGGAGGAACTCGCCTCCTGCCTGGTGCCGATGCTCTCCGGACTGCCCGCCGAGCAGGCCGCGGCGGTGAAGATGGTCGACCTCGACGCCCGAACCCACGCCGCCGCGGCCGGGGAGGCGGGGATTTCGGTGTCCGGCATGAAATCCCGCGTCCAACGCGGCCGTGCCACCCTCCAGGCCCGACTGCACGCCTGCTGTGAGATCAGCCAGGACCGGACCGGTCACGTGCACGACTACCAGCCCCGCAGCGGATCCTGCGCCTGCGGCGCCCCCTCACCCGCGGACCAGTAGACCGTCACACCCGCTCGGGAGCGGCGCACCGGTAGACCGCACGGCACCACGCACAGACGACGGTGCGGTGCGAGCCCAACGCTCGCACCGCACCATTGCCGGGTGAAGGACTGACTACTGGCAGCCGCATCCACCACCCGCCGTCGCCGCCGGACCGCAGCACGTCGACTTCTCACTCTGGTCACAGCAGATGGCCTGCCGTTCGGTGCTGCAACACGTCGGCGCCGCAGCCTGCGGGGTTGCGTCCGTCCGATCCGTCGCCGGGTTCTCGAACTCGTGGGGGTTGGTCATCGTGACTCCTTGATCCGTCGGGGTTGGATACCAGATCAGACGGAGGAGAATGGGAATGGACGCAACCCCTGGCGGTCGGAGGCGCCAGTGCAGGACGGCCGTGGCGAATTTGTTGTGGTTCAGCTACTTTCGCGAGGTTACGGGCTTCGGTGTTGCGTCGACGCAACCGGAATGAACACAATGTGGGTGAGCGAGGCTTTAGAGCGTGTCTCATGTGGATGAAGTGACGTGTGGGACATAATGTGACGCGTGTTAGATGGGTTGTCACTGCGGTTGGTGCCGGATGCGTTGTGGGAGATCATCGAACCGTTGATTCCGCGATTCGCCGCGCGGCCGCAAGGAGGTGGCAGTGCACCGGTGGATGATCGGGCGGTGTTCACCGCGATCGTGTACGTGCTAACCAGTGGATGTGCGTGGCGGCATCTGCCGCCCTCGTTCGGGGTCACCGTTCCTACCGCGCACCGAAGGTTTACCGTCTGGGCGGCGGCCGGGGTGTTCGAGAGACTGCACCGCGAGGTGCTCGACCGCCTCGGTAGCGCCGGTGAACTCGACTGGACAGCAGCAATCCTGGACGCGGCAAGCGTCCGGGCGAAAAAAGGGGGATCGCTGACCGGGCCGAGTCCGGTCGACCGCGGCAAGAAGGGATCGAAGATCCACGTCCTGTCCGAAACAAA
>NZ_WXYH01000385.1:0-34246 GCF_009872365.1 Rhodococcus sp. T7 | reverse complement strand
CCCCTCCCGAGTACCCGACCGGACCGCCGATTTCGGGCAGCGAAAGCAGGGCGTCCAGGGTGGCTCGCCATTCCGGGACGGCCGTTTCGACGAGGGGGAGGACGAGTCGGTCGACGATCTCATTGTCGACCGGCTCGCCGGCCTCCAGTGCCCGGCGCAGGTCGGCGCGGGCCTGCTCGGCGTCGGCGGAACGGGGCCGGGCACCGCTTCCGGGGAGCTCGATGGTGGCGGCGGCGAAGCCCTCCGCTGCGGCGTGCCGGGCTCGGGCCGCCAGTCGGGGATACATCATGTTCAGTCCGCCGGGGTGGCCGGCCAGGATCAGTGGTGCCGGTGTGGTCCCGGATGCGGATCTGGGCGTCCACAGGATTCCGGGGATCTCACCGAGAGTGAATTCGCGTTCGAGGACGTCGTCGTCGAGGCGCTGTTCGGAAGTGAAGTGCATGGTGTGCCTTTCGGGAGTGCTCGTGATCGGCGCTCCCGGACGACCTGTCGTCCGGCCGTGACCCCGGAGAGGAGCACCCGACTCGATACTGCGTTCACGGGTACCACCTCCTCGTTCTCTCGCACGGCCTCCGGAAAAGTAGCAGTGGTCGCCGGGATCCGCCAACAGGTTTATGCGGAGGCCGTCGGACCGGAGGCCCGGAGCCACTTCTGCCGGGACTGTCCGGGCGAACGAATTCCTTCATCGAACGCTGAGCGGTGCCACAACACCGGGCATGCGAGCGAGCGGGTGATCTCGTTGAAGCGCGTGTCGCGGTAGCTCGGGTCGAGAGCGAGGGCCTCTGTCAGTGTCGAAGGTTCACTACACGGACTCCTGAGGAGTCGGCCGCTTGTGCAGGCGTCTTCCGAGAACAGCGCGGCGAGAGTCATCTGCGCTCCGCCGACAGGGCGACATCCGCCGTGACCACGCGGACCGGGCGATCGTTGAACATGCCGTGACCTCATGATACGAAGCCTGGTGGTGCGCGAGCCGCTAGGTGGGGTGCACGGCCAGGTCGGTACCAAATCGCGGGTCGTGCTGCAGATGGGGAAGCAGAAGTTCGAGTGCACCGAGACCATCACGCGTCGGGAACCAGCAGACCTGCGCGGGATCCCGAAAGGAAGCGTCGTTCACTTCGACCGCGAGATCGTCGGCGAGGGCATGTGGAGCGCCGTGCGCGACCGGCTGACCGAAGCCGGTCCGGAGATGACGCTCTGGGTGAGCGAGAGCGAATACCGGTTCAGCAAATTGCTGATGCGGCTGGTGGGGCTCCTGATGCCCGGCGCCTTCCGCAAGCAGTCGCTACAGCACATGCAGGACTTCAAGGCGTTCGCCGAGCAGGGAAAGGACGTCCGCGAAGCAAAGGACTGATCTACGATCAGCGCTCGTCCCCGGAATAGCGGGGAGAAGCCGGACGTGACGGCGGGCCGACCCTGCCCCTCCTGTTCCGTGCTACTTCTGCATCAGGAAGCACTGGCGCTCAGTAGTTTTGGTGTTCGCCGAGGTAGCGCATCAACTGGAATGGTCAATGCGGAGCGAGTCAGCTGGTCGGGACCGGCGGCGGAAGCGGCGCCGAGGAAGGCTCCTGCGACGGCTGCTGGGTGGGTGGTTGTGTGATCGGGTACTCCGGCGGCGCGGGCAGTGGTGGTTGTGTGGTCGGGTTCTCCGGCGGCGCGGGCAAGGGTGGCTGCGTGGTCGGGTTCTCCGGCGGCGCGGGCAGTGGCGGTTGTGTGGTCGGGATGTCCGGAGGGACAGGCAGGGGCGGCTGCGGAGGCGGGACCATGGTGATGGGGGGTTCCGGGCTGGTGGGTGGCAGCGTCTCGGGCGGGAGCGTGAGCGTCGTCGTGGGTAGCGGCGGCAGCGAGGTGGGAGGCAGTTCGGGAGGCTGAAGATCCGTCGGCAGGGTTCCAGGCAGCTGCTCGATTCCCGGAGCTGTCGTGGAACCGGGTGCCCCCGGCACCGTGGCCGGCAGTTCAGCGGTCTGCGTCGGCACGTCGGTTGTGGTGGTTCCGGTCGTTGTCGTTGCCGGCGGCCTGGTGGGGGCGATCTTCGCGAGCTCGGCGGCCAGCTTCGCCCGCCACACGTCGAGTTCGTTGCGCATGTCGGCGTCGCGCACTCCGCCCGCACGGTCGGCGGCATCGTCGAGCAGGTTCTTCGCCGACTCCGCATCGCCGACGGCGATCAGCCGCTCGGCCTCCTGCAGCTGCGACGTGGTGTCGATCTGCGCGACGGTCGAATCGGCCTGCTGGCTGAACACGACCGACTTGACGCTCCACAGCGGATCGCCGGGTTCGGCGTTGTACGAGAAGATGGTGGCACCGCCCATGACAACCGCGATCGCGGCGGCAGCGCCTGCGATGGGCCGCAACAGGCGGAGCTTGCCGCGGGCGGCGCTGCGTGCGGAACGGACGTTGTCCGAGGCGTCGATCGCCGCGATCACGTCGTCGAGCAGCGGCCCGGTCGGCATCGGCGTCGACACGATGTCGGCACGCCAATTGGTCAGCAGAAGCGCGAGCTCGTACTGCTCCGGCGAATCCGTTGCGACGGGACCGCCACCGGCGATCGCGTCGATCAGCGCGTCGTCGCGGCGCACAGCCGAAACGTCCACCGGTGCGTCGTCTCCTGGGAGATCGGCATTGGGATTGCCGTTGCGCTTGATGCCCCTAGCCAAACCTCTCACCTGCCCTCGTCACTTCTTTCTTCAGTTTCGCGATGGCTCGGTGTTGAGCCACGCGGACAGCTCCCGCGGTACTTCCCACGGCCGCGGCCGTCTCCTCCGCTGACATACCGACCACGAGCCGGAGGATCAAGATCTCCCGGTGCTTCTCCGGCAGCGTGCTCAGCAATTCGTTCATCTGCCTGCTCGCTTCCGAGTCCAGCGCCCGTTGTTCGGGTCCGTCATCGTTGGCTACGACATCCGGTACTTCGGCGACGGGCTCCGACTTGTTACGTGCGGAGTTCCGATGCGCGTCGGCAACCTTGTGCGCGGCGATCCCGTAGACGAATGCCATGAACGGCCGGCCCTGATCCTCGTAACGAGGTAAGGCCGTCATCACGGCGAGGCACACTTCTTGTGCCACGTCGTCCGCGGAGAGTTGTCCCCTCTCCGCAGCACCGACCCTGGCTCTGCAGTAACGCACAACCAGGGGCCGAATATTTTCCAGGACCAGAGCTAAAGCGGCCCGGTCACCCTGCGTTGCAGCGGCGACTGCGGAGTCCAACTCCTCGCTCGTGTTAGTCATCGTTGCTGAATATCCTGGCGTTACAGTGGCACCTCCCCCGATGGGTGTGCTCCCGCTCTCAGCGGAACACTCCAAGAGTAACGGTGCGGACCGAACGGTATTCGCCCGGATTCGCACCGATTCGTGGTCAACCCGGCCCCACGGCGCCCCACCAGCGGAGTCAGATTCGGAAGCGCCCACCTCGTGCCCTGATGAGGGCTTCGCACTCCTTGCACACCGCCTCCGCACGTGAGTCGGACGTCACACCACCGAGCAACATCGCAGCCGCCCACTTCAGAGGTATCAGGCCGTACCGATCGCAACGGTCGAGCACATCCGCGGCGAGCCGTGCCGCCGGCCCGGAATCGGAGTCCCCCGTCATCGACGCGCTCCGCAGCAGATCCGATTTGACGTGGTGCCGCACCGATCCGGCGCCCTCCGAAATTTCTGCCGCGGTCTCGGCGTGGCGGCGCGCCGAGGCGAAGTCCCCGGCCGCGAGAAACAACTCCGCGCTCACCCAGTGCCTCCGAACGTGCTGCCGCCACAGTTCGCCGGGGGCGTGCGCGTCCAGGTGCTCGGCGCACCGATCGAGCAGCCGCCTGCCCAGTGCGAGCCGGCCGCACCCCAGTGCGTCGGCGGCCAGTCCCGTCAGTGCGTCGCACCGCGCCTGCACGGTGAGAACACCCTCTGCGACTCCGGGACCCGTCACGGCGACGGCCAGGGCCCGGCCGTCGAATCCCGACGCCACGGCGTGCCAGCCGAGTTGCCTCACTAGCGACGCCTGCGTGCTCCAGGCGAGCGAGACGACCGCGGGTTCTGCAAACCCTCCGCGCGTCAGAGCGTCCAGTTCGGCGCGGGATCGGCTGTAGTGCCCCCGGGCACCCCACGCAACCGCCCGCATCCAGCGTTCGACGGGAACGTCCGACTCCGGCAGGGGGCCGGTACCCGGATCGGCGCCGAACGCCGCGCGGATCAGTGAATTGGTGACGTCGGATCGGAGAGAGGAGTCGGGCACGCCGAGATCATCGCATCGCCCGGCCGTGCGGCGGTCAGGTGACCGCAGCGACGGCGTCCACGGCCGCATCCAGGGCGCCCAGGGCCGCGATCGTCCGCGGTAGTGACTGTGTCCGGCCACCGGGACCGCCCGCGAGCATCGTCAGCCCGGTGCGCCTGCGGCGGATCGCCCGCAGCAGGGACGCGACGTCGCATCCGGCGGCAGGCAACCAGAGGACGATCACGTCCGGTTCGGCGTTGGTCACGGCGGCGAGCAGCGCCGACCGGCACAGCGGCAGCGCGATCCGCGTGTCCACCGAGGCGGTGGCCAGGGCGGCGCCCAGAGCACGGAACTCGAGACCGTACGGGTCGGCGGGAATCGCGCCCGGCGTGTCGGCGGGCACCTGCACGAGTAGGACCCGGCCGCCGCCGCCGATCGGTGCATCCAGTGTCATCGTGGACAGAATCCCCGCGACGCACTCCCCGAAGACGCGGACGCTCGCGGCGGCGGCGTCGGAGTTCCTGCCCTCGTCCGCCCACTCGAGCACCGGAGCGACCACCGTCGTCCACATCGAGCTGAATCCTCGCTCCGCGACGGCTCGCACGACGATCCGGCGGATGGTCACGACATCCCGCGCGAGCAATGCGCCCGACAGATTGCGGACGGCGGCGTCGGCGTCGACGAGGCCGGAAAAGGATGACAAAAGGTTCGACGAGCCTGTTTTCGTCCCGTTCACCGAGTTGTCATCCAGATTTTCGTCACCCGGCCGGAGGCCGCTTTCTGACGAATATGTAGCCAGTGCGTTAATCGCATATCTCGCGGCCTCCGCGGAGTTTGCACCGCCGTCCAGAGCCTGTTGCATGCATTCGAGCCGGGCGACGTCGCGCGGCGTGTACCGCCGGTGACTTCCCTGCGGGTGGACGGACGGGCCGATGCCGTAGCGGCGGTCCCAGGTGCGAAGCGTCGACGGGGCGACCCCGAGCCTTCTGGCCAGCGCAGATACCGACATAGTGGGTCCCTCGTCCGGAGATTCGGAGGGGGTCTGCGTTTCAGACTCCACGGGCTGGGGCACCCGCACATCGTTACCCCTTACCCAAGGTCTTTCAACCCGAAACGGAAACACGGAACCGCGGGAAAGTAAATATTCTCCAGGTTAACTTTCAGCTCGTGGGATATGTAAATTCCCACTGTGAACAACTATTGACGCGATTTCCGTACCGACTCTACGGTTAGCAACGTGAATGATTCAGCGGCTTGAACGTCGAGCCCACGGTCCGCTCGCCGCCCGAGGCGAGCTTGCAGCTAAGGAGTCCACATGCCTGCACCCAACCACCTTCCCGGCCCGAACGCCGATATCTGGGATTGGCAGATGCACGGACTGTGCCGCGGAGTCGACTCCTCGATGTTCTTCCATCCCGACGGGGAGCGTGGGCGTGCCCGCGCTCAGCGGGAAACCCGTGCGAAGGAAATGTGCCGGCGCTGCCCGGTCCTCGCCCAGTGCCGCAATCACGCGCTGAGCGTGTCCGAGCCGTACGGGATCTGGGGTGGAATGTCCGAAACGGAACGTGAGATGCACGCCCGGCACAGACGCGGCCGGATCGCCGTTTGACCGCTCGCCCACACTCACCGGGGAACCCTCGCCGCCGTGCGGGGGTTCCTCGCGTCACCTCGATCCCCTCGCCACCCATCCACGGCGACGCGGTCTCCGAATGCCTACCGGCTGGAGGAGATGAGCGGACATGCACGCTACCGTGGTTCTCGATGAAGCGAGACGAGCGCTGTTGACGAACCACGAGGGCAACACCCCGGCAGAAGACGTGTGCTCGCCGGACGCGGCGGGGGCACACAGCGTCCGAGCCACCGAATCCGCGGAACTCCACGACATCATGGCGCGCGTGGCGAACGGGGACGCCGACGCGTTCGCCGAACTGTACGACCGGACGAGCGCCCGAGTCCACGGCATGGTCCTGCGGGTCCTGCGCGACCCCGGGTACGCGGAGGAGACGACGCAGGAAGTCTTTCTCCAGGCTTGGCGCACCGTGTCGAACTTCGACCCGGCAAAGGGTTCCGTGCTGTCATGGCTGATGACACTCGCGCACCGCCGGGCCGTCGACCGCGTGCGCTCGGAGCAGGCAGGCACCGATCGCGAATCCCTCTACGAGACCACCAATATCGCGGGACCGTTCGACCACGTCACCGAGGAGGTGACCCGCCGGCTCGAGCATCAATCGGTGCTCGCATGCCTCGACTCGCTCACGGACATGCAGCGTGAGTCCGTTGCGATGGCGTATTACGACGGCCGCACCTACAAGGAGGTCGCGTCCCAGCTGGGGGTCGCCCTGTCGACGGTGAAGACGCGCATCCGTGACGGACTGACGCGTCTTCGCGGCTGCCTGGGAGGTCTCTGACCATGAACGACGAAATCGTGGGCATGGCCTACCCGTACGCCCTCGACGCGCTCGACGACAGCGAGCGCCGCGAACTCGACACCGATCTCGCAGGCACCGACGAGGACACCCGCTCGACGTTCACGGACGAGGTCCGGCGGATTCGCGAAGCGTTCGCAGTGGTGAGCGCGGTGGGCGCCGTCGAACCGCCACCGCGGGTGCGGACCCGGGTCCTCGACGAGATCAGGCGTCCCGCGCCCGCGCCGACATCGCTCGCCGAACGTCGCTCCCGCAGGCGGCGCTGGCAGATCGCCGTCGCCGCCGCCGCGGCCGTCGGTGTGCTCGCCGGCGGAACGGTGATCGTCCGGCAACTCACGGAAGGCCCGCCGCCCACCGTGGCCGAGCAGGTGCTCGACGCCGCCGACATGCACTCGTCGACGAGTGCGATCGCGGCAGGCGGGTCCGCGACCGCCAACTACTCGAAGTCGCAGGACGCTGTGGTGTTCGTGATGGACGGAGTCGCCCCGCCCAGCGCGGACACCGTGTACCAGCTGTGGTTGATGCCCGAATCCGGGGACGCGCCCGTGCCCGCCGGAACCGTGTCGGCCGGCGACGTGCAGCCGACCACGACGATCGTCCTCGACGACGTGGGGTCGATGTCGAAGCTGGCCGTCACCGTCGAACCGCCCGGCGGGTCACCCCAGCCGACGTCGGAACCGTTCGCGGTGCTGCAACTCAGCTGATCCGGCCGCCGCCGGACAGAGAAAACCCCCGTGCGGTGATCCGCACGGGGGTTTCTCAATCGAACGATCGGAGCCCGATCGGCCGCGTCGGCAGAGCCTAGTGGCTGTGCCCGTGACCGGCCGGCTGCTCTTCCTCTTCCGCGGGCTTCTCGACCACGGCGCTCTCGGTGGTGAGGATCATCCGCGCGACCGAAGCCGCGTTGACGACCGCGGAGCGGGTGACCTTCACGGGGTCGACGACACCGTCGGCGAGCAGGTCGCCGTAGGTGAGGGTCGCGGCGTTGAAACCGTGCCCCTTGGGCTGCTCGGCAACCTTGCTGGTGACGACGGCCCCGTCGAGACCGGCGTTGCTGGCGATCCAGAACAGCGGCGCCAGCAGGGCTTCGCGCACGACCTTGACGCCCGTGGCCTCGTCACCGGTCAGACCGAGGTTGTCGGCCAGCTCGGTGCTCGCCTGAACGAGGGCGGAACCGCCACCGGGGACGATGCCCTCGGCGACTGCGGCCTTCGCGGCGTTGACGGCGTCCTCGACACGGAACTTGCGCTCCTTGAGGTCCGTCTCCGTGGCCGCACCGACCCGGATGACGGCGACGCCGCCGGCCAGCTTCGCCAGACGCTCTTCGAGCTTCTCGCGATCCCAGTCGGAGTCGGTGTTCTCGATCTCGCGGCGCAACTGAGCGACGCGACCCTTGATGTCGTCGTCGGTTCCGGCGCCGTCGACGATCGTGGTCTCGTCCTTGCTGACCACGACGCGGCGGGCGCTGCCGAGCAGGTCCAGTCCGGCGTCCTTCAGCGTGAGGCCGACGTCGGAGTTGATGACCGTGCCACCGGTGACGACTGCGAGGTCGTCGAGGAACGCCTTCCGGCGGTCACCGAAGAACGGCGCCTTGACGGCGACGGCCTTGATGGTCTTCCGGATGGAGTTGACCACGAGCGTCGAGAGAACCTCACCCTCGATGTCCTCCGCAATGATGAGGAGGGGCTTGCCGCTCTCGGCAACCTTCTCCAGCAGCGGCAGGAAGTCGGGCAGGGACGTGATCTTCTCGCGGTACAGCAGCACGAGTGCGTCCTCGTACACGGCCTTCTGTGCGTCGAGGTCCGTGACGAAGTACGGCGACAGGTAGCCCTTGTCGAACTGGACGCCCTCGGTGATGACGAGCTCGGTCGCCAGGGTCGAGGATTCCTCCACCGTCACGACGCCGTCGGTGCCGACGCGGGTGAGCGCCTCGCCGACCATCTCGCCGATCTCCTCGTCACGCGAGGAGACGGTCGCGACCTGGGCGATGGAGTTCTTGCCCTCGACCGGCTTCGCGACGGCGAGCAGTGCCTCGACGACCTTGTCGGCCGCGGCGTTGATGCCGATGCCGAGTGCCATCGGGTTCGCACCCGCGGCGATGTTCTTCAGACCGCCCCGCACGATGGCCTGGGCCAGCACGGTCGCGGTGGTGGTGCCGTCGCCTGCGACGTCGTTGGTCTTGGTGGCGACACTCTTGACGAGCTGCGCACCGAGGTTCTCGAACGGGTCCTCGAGCTCGATTTCCCGGGCGATGCTGACACCGTCGTTGGTGACGGTCGGGCCGCCGAAGGCCTTCGCCAGCACTACGTGGCGGCCACGCGGACCCAAGGTCACCTTGACCGCGTCGGCAAGCTTGTCGACTCCACGCTCGAGAGACCGGCGTGCGATCTCGTTGAACTCAATCTGCTTGGACATGTGTTCTGTCTTCTCCTGGATCTCAGGGTTACGCGCGTGAACGCACTCCGCCCCGGGATCCTGTGGGGACTCCGGGGCGGATCACGTATGGCTTACTTGGAGACGACAGCCAGCACGTCGCGTGCCGACAGGATCAGGTACTCCTGGCCGGCGTACTTGATCTCGGTTCCGCCGTACTTGGAGTAGATGACCGTGTCACCCTCCTTGACGTCGACCGGGATGCGGTTGCCCTGCTCGTTGACGCGGCCTTCGCCGACTGCGACGACAGTGCCCTCCTGGGGCTTCTCCTTGGCCGTGTCGGGAATGACCAGGCCGGAGGCAGTCGTCGTCTCAGCCTCGTTGGCCTGGACGAGGATCTTGTCCTCGAGCGGCTTGATGTTGACGCTCGCCACGATGAGCCCTCCACTTTGGGGTATGCGGATCCGGAGACTTCTCCGGACTCCTGTTTGAGTGTTCCGTTTACGGCACTTCACACAGCCCCGTCGTCGCGGGTGCCGGAGCTCGATCGGCGCCACTTGGCACTCTATACGTGAGAGTGCCAACCCTCAAGGAGAAGGGGGTGGTAGATCGCGCCGCGCCGAATATCGTCCTGTCTCAGGGGCCGTCACCTAAGGTTCCTCTGGTGTCTGACATGAATAGGCGTAAATTCCTCACGTTTGCCGGGCTCGGGGCGATCGGGACTGTGGGGTTCGGAGCACGCCCGTGGGGGTTGCAGTACGCGGGCGCGGCCCCGCTCCCGACCTCCGGGGCAGGCACCACCCTCGAAGCGGTGGCCGTTCCCCTCGGAAGCTCCGGCTACCGCAGGCTCGGCGCGGGACCGGGGTGGCCGACGATCGTCCGCACCGAACTCGCCGAGGCCCGCAGCGGGCGCGAAGACCGGCGCACCGCACTCGCCTCCCTCGTCCAGCTCACCGACGTCCACCTCGTCGACGCCCAGTCCCCGATGCGCTTCGAATACGTGCACCCCCTCACCGGTTCCGCGTTCCGCCCGCACGAGACCCTCACCGCGCAGGGTCTCGTCACCCTGGTCGCCCGCGTCAACGCGCTCGCGTCCGGCCCGCACACCCGGCGCGCGTTCGATGCGGTCGTCAGTACCGGCGACAACACCGACAACAAGGAGTTCGCCGAACTCGGCTGGTTCCTCACCGCGCTCAACGGCGGCACCATCGTCCCCAACACGGGCGCCCCCGACCGCTACGAAGGCGTGCAGAACTCGGGGGCGGACCTGTACTGGAACCCGGAGTCCTCCATCCAGGACATGTACAAGAAGGCCGGGTTCCCCGAGATTCCCGGCCTGCTCGGCGCGGCGATCGCCCCCGTCACGAGCCCCGGCCTGAACACTCCCTGGTACTGCGTCTTCGGCAACCACGACGACTCGGTGGAGGGCACCGTCCCGAGCGGCATTCCCCCGCTCGAAGCCATGTACACCGGGTCGCTGAAGTTCGAGGTCCCGGGGTCTCCGGAGCAGGCGAAGGCGGTGGACATCGCCACCAAGTTCGACCCCGGCGCCATTCCCGCTGCGCTGTCCGCGTTCACCACGCCACCACGGGTCGTCACGCCCGACCCCGCGCGGGCACCGTTCACTCCCCGCCAGTTCATCGCCGCACACCTGGACCCGGCCAACACCGGTCCCGGACCGGCCGGTCACGGCTTCGCACCCGACGCCGGTGAGACCGGAATCGGCTACTACTCGTTCGAGATCGCACCCGGTGTCGTCGGAATCAGCATGGATTCCACCAACCGGGCCGGGTTCGTCGACGGCTCGCTCGGCGCCGCGCAGTTCCGGTGGATCGAGGACACCCTGGCGGCAGGCAGCAGCCGGTACTACGACACTTCGGGCAACCCGGTGTCGCAGGCACGCAGCGACACCTGGTTCGTCCTGTTCAGCCACCACACCAGCGGCAGCATGGACAACGTCGTGCCCGACCCCTCCGCCCCCGCGGAACCCCGGATCCGGGGTTCGCGACTGGTGGACCTGCTGCACCGATTCCCGAACGTCCTCGCCTGGGTGAACGGGCACACCCACGAGAACCGGATCACCCCGTGGCCCGGATCCACTCCGGAGCAGTCGTTCTGGGAGATCAACACGGCCTCGCACATCGACTTCCCCCAGCACGGGCGGATCATCGAGGTGGTCGACAACGTCGACGGAACGGTGTCGCTGCTCACCACGCTGTTCGAGGCCGACAGCCCGTACGCCGTGGACCACACCGACCTCTCACCGCTCGGGCTGGCGTCGCTGTACCGGGAGTTGTCGTTCAACGACATTCACGCCGACCCGGACCTGGGCGGCGGGACGGCCGACCGGAACGTCGAACTGGTGCTGGCGTCGGGTCGTTAGACCCGGCGCTTGCGGGCCCAGTCGACGGCCGCGACGACCGCACGGATGCCGACGCCGAGCAGGATCAGATTTCCGATGATCTGCACACTCACGACGGCTCGGGACGCATCGGTCGTCGCGGCGATGTCGCCGAACCCGACGGTGGAGAACACGGTGAGCGAGAAGTACAGCGCACCCATGCGCGTGAGAGGTTCGGTGAAATAGCCCGGATCACTTTCGGACATCAGGCAATATCCTGCCGAGAACCCGAGCAGGTAGAGCGGCAGGATCAGGGAGAGTGCCTCGATCGCCTGGAGCGCAGGCACGTCGGACCGGAAGATCCGGCGGATCTGCCAGACCGCCGCCGAGCCGACGACCAGCAGTCCGCCGACCAGGAAGAGCAGGGCGGACATGTTCCCGATCGAGGTCCACGGCAGGGCGAAGTAGACCACCACGCACAGGGTGACGGTGCCCAGCGGGCGCACGCATGCGCGCACCAGAAGCCGTCGGCGCTCGCGTCTCGTGAGCTGGCGAAAATCGCTGGCGTGTCCCATGAGATTCCTTTGGACAACTGTGCAGGTGAGACCGGATAACGAGCGCCATCTTCGTCTTCGGGGGCCGGAAGTCGTGAGCGAAATCCGTTTGTTTTCTGTAACGTTCAGATAACAGTCGCCGATTCAACGGGCAGGGAATCCCCGCTGAACAGGGCGTTCCAGCAGAGACAGCAGGTCACGCGTCGAAAACGTGAGGGGGTGTGTGATGGGTATGTCCCTGGGGATGTCGACCGGCGCGGCCGGTGTGAGTTCCGCGCTCGTCACCACCGCCTCCAACGGCGCGCAGAACGTCGAGTTCCGTTACCTGTCCGCCGATCAGGCCCACACCGACCTCGGCGACCTGGTCCGGTCGTCGATCTCGCTCATGACCACCCAGGTTCCCGCCGACCCCACCACCCCCGACGCGTTCGCCGTCGCGTACCGGACGCAGGAGCAGGCCCACTCGATCCGCAGCGCCGTCAGCAGGCAGCGCCATCGCGTGCACCTCGTGCCCGAGACCGCGGCCACCCTGACCTACCTGCGGCACACCGGCGAGGTCGCGCAGCATGCCACCGTCGCGATCGTCGACTTCGGCGAGTCCGGGTTGTCCATCGCCGTCGTCGATCAGGTGGACGGCACCGTCCTGCACGCCGACCGCACGAGCCACGTCAGCGGCACCGGAATCGACGACCTGATCTTCCACCACGTCGTCGGCAGCCTCACCACCCCGCATCCCCTGCGGCACCTGGACCGGGATCTGCTCTCGGCGCGGTGCCGCGTCGCCAAGGAGCAGTTGTCCTCGGAGCCGAAGTCGCACGTCGACATCGATCTGCAGGGCATCCGCCCGATCGAGATCAGCCGCACCGGGTTCGACGAGATCGCCGCACCGACCGTCCGGGTCGCGGTGGAGTTCATCCGTGCCACGATCGCCGACTCCCCGCGCCGACCCGAGGCCCTCGCCCTGGTCGGTGGCGGCGCGAACATTCCCGCGATCACCGCCGCAGTGACCGGTGCCTTCACCGCGCGGGTCATCACGGTGCCCGAACCCGACACGGCGACCGCGAAGGGTGCGGCGCTGCTCGCCGTGTCCTCGGCCATCCGCGACTACCCGGCCACCGAGTCGAACCGCCCCGGTTCCGCCGCGAAGGTGTCGGGGGCTCTCGTCGGCGCGCTCGTGGTCGGCGGCCTCGTTCTCGGTTACGGCGTCAAGGAACTCGCGCCCGCACCCGACCCCAACGTCTCCCCCGCGGGAACCGACATGCTCCAGACCACCGAGCAGGTCGCGACCACGACGACCGACGAGCCACCCGCCACGCGGATCCCGTCGTACGACCCGACGCCGACGTCGGAGTACTACCCGAAACAGGTCGCCCCGCCCACGACCGCACCGCAGACGGATCGAACTCCCGCGCAGGCGCCGGATTCGACGACCGAGACGACGCCCCCGCGCACCACCACCCCCCTGCCGACCCCCACGGCTCCCGCACGTCCGACGCTGCCCGGAACCGAGGCGCCGCAGCCTTCGTGGCCGCACATCGAGTGGCCCGCGATTCCGCCGCTGTGGCCGCAGGTTCCCGGCGAGTCGACGCCGAACGAGCCGAGCCCCGTCGCGCCGGCACCCGGCGGGCCCGAAGTGGCACCGCCGCCGACGGGGGCACCCACTGCACCCGCCGAATCCACTGCGCCCGCGGCACCGACCGCGCCTGCGGAGTCCGCCCAACCCGAAGGGCTCTTCCCGATAGTCCCGGCGCCGGGCACAGTGGCTCCGAGTCCTCCCGCCGGGGCGCAGCCGAGCGGCACTCAGCCCGGTGAGGCGCTGACTCCCCCGGCCACGCAGACCATCACCATTCCGGTCAGCTGAACACCTGACTGGTCGCCACCGACAGTCCGGGATCGCTGGCCACGGTCAGCAGGGAAGGCGCAGCGCCGCCGGCGATCAAATGCGCGCCGAGCGAGGCGATCATCACTCCGTTGTCGGTGCACAGCCGCGGCTTCGGAACCCGCAGGGTCAGACCGGCTTCGGCGCAGCGTTCCTCGGCGAGCGCACGGATACGCGAGTTGGCGGTGGCGCCGCCACCGAGCACCAGAGTGTCCACGCCGACGTCGCGGGCGGCGCGTACCGCTTTCATCGTCAGCACGTCGGCCACGGCCTCCTGAAAGCTCGCGGAGATATCCGGCACCGAGCATGCCTCCCCGGCCCGCACCTTCGATTCCACGTACCGCGCGACGGCCGTCTTCAACCCGGAGAACGAGAAGTCGTGCCGTGCGTCCCGGGGCCCGGTCATGCCGCGCGGGAACGGAATCGCGTTCCGGTCACCGTCCTGCGCCGCGGCGTCGAGGGCGGGGCCACCGGGGAATCCGAGTCCGAGGAGGCGGGCGACCTTGTCGAACGCTTCGCCTGCCGCGTCGTCCACGGTGGTGCCCAGTTCGACGATGGGCTTCGCGAGGTCCTCGACGTGCAGCAGGTGAGTGTGCCCACCGGACACGAGCAGAGCCACGCAAGGCGGCATCGGTCCGTGCTCGAGGGTGTCCACCGAGACGTGCCCGCCGAGGTGGTTCACCGCGTAGAACGGGACGTCCCACGCCGCCGCATACGCTTTCGCGGCCGCGACGCCGACGAGCAGGGCCCCGGCCAGACCAGGACCGATGGTGACGGCGAGTGCGTCCGGCTTGACGATCCCGGCGGCAGCGAGGGCCCGCCGCATCGTCGGGACGATCGCCTCGAGATGCGCGCGGGACGCGACCTCCGGCACCACGCCGCCGTAGCGTGCGTGCTGGTCGACGCTGGATGCGACCTCGTCCGCGAGGAGCTCGCAGGTTCCGTCGCCGTTCCACCGGACGATGCCGACTCCGGTCTCGTCACAAGAGCTTTCGATCCCCATGACGATCATTGCACCGGCTCCTCACCCGTTCCGGGGCGACGCATCGTGAAGGCGTCCGCACCGCTCGGTTGGTAGTACTTCTTACGGGTTCCCACGATCTCGAATCCTTCACGTCGGTACAGGGCGATCGCCGCGTCGTTGTCGGTCCGCACCTCGAGAAACACGGGACCGCCCCTTGTGTCGGCCACCCGCAGCAGCTCGTCGAGAAGGGCCCCGCCGATCCCCCGCCGCTGGCACGCCGGGTCGGTCCCGATCGTGTGGATCTCGGATTCGGGGTGCGAACCGTTGCCCAGCAGGGCGATTCCGGCGTACCCGACGACGTGGCCGGTGTCGTCCCGCGCCACGGCATAGTGCACGTGCGGGGCGGCGAGTTCCGCCCTGAACGCGCGTGCGCTCCAGGGCCCGTCACCGGCGAAAAGGAGGGTCTCGAGCTCCGCGCACCGTTCGGCGTCGGCGGCCGCCATCGGTTCGATGCGGAAAGTCATTTCTTCCGGTCCGCCAGTTCCACCGCATCCGGGCGTCGCAGGTAGAGCGGGACGAGCGCCGCCGGGGCCGCACCTCCGAACAGCGCATCCGCGGCCACCGCGACCAGCCCCGCGGGCGACGGCGTTTCCACCGGTTCGACCGGCAGATCGAAGAAGTCGACGTGTGAGGGCGATCCCGCCACCACCTCGGACGGCATGGGCTCGAGCTCGCGCGGCTTCACCACCGCGGGACCCTCCACCCGGACTCCCGCCGAATAGCGTGCCCAGTACACCTCACGCCGGCGGGCGTCCGTGACGACGAGCAGATTCCGGTCACCGTCCACCTGCGCCGCGATGGCGTCGAGGCTGCACACCCCGTGCACCGGAATACCGAGGGCGTCGGCGAACGCGGCAGCGGTGGCCATCCCCACGCGCAGTCCCGTGAACGGACCCGGCCCGGCCCCGACGACCACCGCGTCGAGGTCGGCGGGGACGTGCCGCGCCTCGGCGAGGCACTCGAGGATGTGCGGGGTGAGCACTTCCGCGTGCGCGCGCGGGTTGACCGTCACCCGCACCGCGAGCGTGTGGACCGACTCCACCGATGCGGAGCCGGCCGAAAGCCGGACGACTCCGGCGGTCACGGCAGGCGTGGACGTGTCGATGGCGAGAACAAGCACGGTAACTGAGGGTACTCGCACGTCAGAACCGCTCCCGACACCCGACCCGTCAGGAAATCCACTCCCAGTGGGCCGTGCGGACATCCGACTCCGGTTCGCGGCGCAGGCGTACCCGCAGGTGACGATCGACCAGCTGCTCGACGATGCCCTCACCCCATTCGACGACGACAACGGCTGCCGCCAGGTCGGTGTCGAGGTCGAGTGCGTCGAGTTCGTCCAGCGCGTGCGGGCCGCTTCCGCCCAGTCGGTACGCGTCCACGTGCACCATCCCGACCGGCGCACCCCCACCGGGCCGGGTCCCCGCCCGGTGCTCCCGCGCGATGACGAATGTGGGCGAAGTCACTCTCCCCTGCACGCCGAGCCCGGCCCCGATTCCCTTCGTCAGTGCGGTCTTCCCCGCACCGAGAGGTCCGTCGAGCACCACGAGATCACCGGCGACGAGTCCACGGGCCAGGTTCCGCCCGAACTCCTCGGTGTCCTCCGCCGTCGCCAGCACCACGGTCCCGCTCACGGGCAGTACTCCCTCCTCAGCCGACATCGGACTGCTCACGCGATTCGAATGTGGCCAGGCCACGATGCAACAACCGGTCGACCGCGTCCGACACCACGGACGGGAACTCGAGCTGCACCAGGTGACCGGCGCCGCGCACCCGCACCAGTTCGGACTCCGGCAGGTCCGCCGCCAGTTTCCGGGAACTGCCGAACGGGATCGTCATGTCGCTGTCGCCGCACACCACGACGGACGGGGTGTGTTCGAGCGCCTCGAGTGACGCGGACTCGTCGTGCAATTCGAGCGTGCGCAGGAAGTTCACGATGGTGACCACCGACGTCCGGTCCAGCATGGAATCGGAGAACCTGTGCAGCCGCGGACTCACGTCCGTGCCGTACGACGCCGCCCGCAGGATGGGGGTGATCAGGACGCGGGCCGCGCCGCGCGCGTGCTGGACGAGTTCGGGCGAGGTCCGGACAGCGAGCCGGAAGCCGTCGATGACCGGGTTCTGCAGGTTCCGCGTCAGTCCGGTCTCGCTGAGCCCTGCCGCGGCGGTCGCCACCAGACCGGCACCGATCACCCGCTGCGCCACCAGCTCGGGCCGCTGCCCGGCGAAGGCGAGCACCGTCATCCCGCCCATCGAATGCCCCACCAGCACAATCGGTCCGGTGGGCGCCTTCGCCTCGACGACGGTCGCGAGATCGGCGCCCAGCTGAGCGATGGTGCAGCTCGCCGCGGACGGCACACCCGAATCGCCGTGCCCGCGTTGGTCGTAGAACACCATCCGCACGTCGTCGCCCCACCGCTCGGCGAGCTGACGGCGCTGGAAGTGCCACGACGTCATGTCCAGGCAGTACCCGTGTACGAACACCGCCGTCACCGGCGCGTTGTCCGGGCCCACCTCGCGGACGGCGAGCGCGACGCCGTCCTCTGCGACCACCACGCTGCGCCGGTCTCCCGACATCAGAGTGAAGTCGTCGTCGCCGTAGATCTCGCGGCCGGGCCGGGTCGCGCTGCGCACCGCGTTGACTCCGGCCACCGAGCCGAGTGCCAGCGCGCTCAGCAGACCGCCGACGAGTCCCAGCCGCTTCGACACACCCATGCCTACGTGCCCGTCCCACCGACGTAGCTGCGCACCGTGCGTCCGCGCACCCCCGTCACCACCTCGTAGTGGATGGTGTCGAGCTTGTCGGCCCACTCCTGTGCGATCGGCTCGCCGAGGTCCCCGTTGCCGAAGAACACCGCGGTGTCGCCCTCCCGGACTCCGCCGCCGTCCGGCCCGAGATCGACGACCACCTGGTCCATGCAGACACGTCCGATCCCCGGACGTCGTTCCGCACCCAGCTGGACCTCGAATCGGCCGCTCAGCGACCGCGGGAGCCCGTCGGCGTACCCGAACGGCAGCAACGCCACCGTCGTGTCCCGGGGGGCCACCCACTGGTGCCCGTAGGACACGCCTTCACCTGCCGCCACCTTCTTCACCAGAGCCACCCTCGATCGCAGTGTCATCGCCGGGCGCAACCCGAACTGACCGAGTTCGGGAACGGGCGACAAACCGTATATCGCTATTCCCGGGCGAACCATGTCAAACCGCAGGTCGGGGCGGGTCAGGGTGGCCGCGGAATTGGACAGGTGCACCACTTCGGGGACCAGTCCGTGACGCTTGGCGTCCGCGATCGCGTCGACCAGTCGATCCCGCTGGGAATCGATCCATGCGTGGTGCGGTTCGTCGGCGTGGGCCAGATGCGAGAAGATGCCGCGCAGCCGCACCGAACCCTCGGCCTGCGCGCGCGCCAGGTCGACGAGGACCTGCGCCAGTTCGTCGGGCGCCACCCCGTTGCGGTTCAGCCCGGTGTCGACCTTCATCGTGACGATCGCCGTGGTGCCGACGCTCCGCGCCGCAGCCACCACCGAGGCGAGGTGGCGTGGCGAGGAGACGCCGAGTTCGACGCCGGCCGCGATCGCGGGGGCGAAATCGGCGTCGACGGTGTGCAGCCACGCGAGGACGGGCGCGTCGATCCCCGCCCGACGCAGCGTCAGCGCCTCCGACACCGTCGTCACACCCAGTTCCGACGCTCCCGCGGCCAGCGCCGCGCGGGCCACGGCTACCGCGCCGTGGTTGTAGCCGTCCGCCTTCACGACGGCCATCATCGCCGCGCCCCGAGCGCTGTCGCGCAGGATCCCGACGTTGTGCGCGATCGCGTCCAGATCCACCACTGCCTCGGCCTGCGGTGCCGGCGCCGCCTGCGCGGGCGCTGCGGGTTCGCGGTGTCCGTGGTCGTCGGCCGGTACTGCTTCAGCAAGCGTCATATGTTCGATCCTGCCATTCACGAGGTGGCCGGCATTTCCTCGGGTGACACCCCCGCACGGAGAACCCTGATCGACTCCCTGAGGTGGGCGAGCAGCGTCCCGGCGGAGATCGGTGCTGTTCCGCGCCCTGCCGAGAGGTCGGCGCCGCCGCCTCGCGCCGCCAGGTTCGCAGCCAGTGAGTGCGCGCGCGCACCCACCGCGGCGGCCCGCTCCGGGGTGAGGCCTGCGGCCATGAGTGCGCCGATGATCCCGGCGAGCACGTCGCCCGCCCCCGCCGTGGCGGACCACGAACCGCCCGCCTCGTTGACGAAGACCCGGCCGCCGGGTTCGGCGATCACCGTGGCACGTCCCTTGAGCAGCACGTGCGCGTTCCAGTCGGCCGCGAGCGTGCGCACCGACGCCAACCGGTCGGGACCCGGATCCTTCCCCGTCAGCCGGGCGAATTCCCCGGCGTGCGGTGTCAGCAGCGTCGCCGCCGTCCGCGAGCGCACCAGGTCGGGGTCCTCGGCGAGCAGGGTCAATCCGTCCGCGTCGACCAGTACGGGCACGTCGGCGTCGAGTACCGTGCGCAACGTCCGGCGGGCGGCGTCGTCGGTGCCCATGCCCGGCCCGACCACCCACGACTGGACGCGTCCGGCCTTCGCGAGTTCGGCGGTCGCGATCACCTCCGGCGCATGGGCGAGCACCTCACCCGTGCACGGCCCGGCGTAGCGGACGAGCCCCGACGTGGCGGTGACCGCCGCTCCCGTGCACAGGACCCCGGCTCCGGGGTAGCCGTCGCTGCCCGCGACCACCCCCACCACGCCCTGTGAGTACTTGTCGTCCTCGGCTCCCGGCACCGGCCACGCCGCGCCGACGTCGCCGGCGTCGAGAGCGGTGATCCCGGCATCGCCGAGCGACAGTCCGATGCGCACCAGCTCGACCCGGCCGCAGTGCACCGCGCCGAGCGCGTGAACCGGTTTGAGAGCGCCGAAGGCCACGGTGACGGCGGCGCGCACGGCGGGCCCGTCGACAGCGCCCGTGTCCGGGTCCACCCCACTCGGCAGGTCTGCCGACACGATCGGCGCCGCGATCCGGTCGACCAGCGCAGCAGCATCGGGCCGCAGCGGTCCCCGGCCGGAGATTCCGACGATCCCGTCGATCACCAGATCGGGCAGACCGAGGTCGTCGGACGGGGCGGCAACCCGTCCGCCGGCCGTGGTGAACGCCGCCAGGCCCGCCGCGTGCGTCTTCTCCGGTTTCAGCAGGACCGCGGTGGCGGCGACACCGCGCTTCCGCAGCATCGCCCCCGCCCACAACGCGTCCCCGCCGTTGTCGCCGGAACCCACCAGAACCGTGATCCTGCGGCCGGCGACACCCCCGGTCCGCGCCCGCAGTTCCGCCGCCACCACCGTGGCGAGCCCGTGTGCTGCGCGTCGCATCAGTGCGCCGTCGGGAAGGGACGCCAGCAACGGCGCCTCCGCGGCTCGAACCTCGTCAGCGGTGTAGTAGCCCCGCATGGGAACTCCTCGTCAAGCCGGCGCCACGGCCGGCCGCTGTGCGTTGAAGGGTCGGTACCGGGCCAGACTACGCTCGACGTCATGCGTGTACGTGGAACCTCGTGGATCGCCGGAGTGGCTCTCGCCGCGAGCATTTCGATGACGGCCGTCGTATCCGGGTGCGCCTCGCCCGCCGACGAGGCGCCCGAGGCACCGACCGGACCCGTCGTGCAGGTCGCGAACATGGCCTATGCGCCGTCGACGATCACCGTCCGGGCCGGCGACACCGTCACCTGGAATTTCGACGACCGGGGAGTCACCCACGACGTGGTGGGTGTCGGGGCCGCGAAGAGCGTGCTGCGGAGCCGGCTGATGCAGACCGGCACGTTCACGTACACGTTCACCGAACCGGGCACCTACGAGTACACGTGTTCGCTGCACCCGGACATGACGGGCACCGTCGTCGTCACTCCGTAGGGGCGCGGCCGGGCCGCGCCCCCCGACGTCACTGCTATTCGACGGTGACGGACTTGGCGAGGTTACGCGGCTTGTCGACGTCGTAGCCCCGTGTCTGCGCGACCTCCGCCGCGAAGACCTGCAACGGCACCGTCGACAGCAGCGGCTGCAGCAGCGTCGGCGCCGCCGGGATCTCGATCAGGTGGTCGGCGAACGGCCGCACCGCCTCGTCGCCTTCCTCCGCGATCACGACGGTCCGCGCACCGCGGGCCTGGATCTCCCGGATGTTGCTGAGCAACTTCGAGTGCAGCACCGCACGCCCCTTCGGCGACGGCATCACCACGATCACCGGCAACCCGTCCTCGATCAGCGCGATCGGCCCGTGCTTGAGTTCGCCGGCCGCGAAGCCCTCGGCATGCATGTACGCCAGCTCCTTGAGCTTGAGCGCACCCTCGAGCGCCACCGGGTAGCCCACGTGGCGGCCCAGGAACAGCACCGTCGACGACGACGCCAGCTCCCGCGCCAGCGCCCGCACCGGTTCCACCGTCTCGAGAACCCGGCTCACCAGAGCGGGCATGGCCTCGAGATCGGCGTACTCGCGTGCCACCTCGTCCGGATACTTGGTGCCGCGGGCCTGCGCGAGTGCCAGACCGACCAGGTAGTTCGCCGTGACCTGCGCGAGGAACGCCTTGGTCGACGCGACACCGATCTCCGGACCGGCCCGGGTGTAGAGGACGGCGTCGGCCTCGCGGGGAATCTGCGCGCCGTTCGTGTTGCACACCGCGAGCACCCGCGCCTTCTGGTCCTTGGCGTGGCGCACCGCCTCGAGGGTGTCGGCCGTCTCGCCGGACTGCGAGATGGCGACGACCAGCGTCGACCGGTCCAGGACCGGGTCGCGGTAGCGGAACTCGCTGGCCAGCTCCACCTCGACGGGCAACCGGGTCCAGTGCTCGATGGCGTACTTCGCGAGCAGCCCCGAGTGGTAGGCGCTGCCGCAGGCGACGACGAAGACCTTGTCGACGTCGCGCAGCTCCTGATCCGACAGTCGCTGCTCGTCGAGAACGATCTTCCCGTCCGCGAAGTGACCGAGCAGGGTGTCCGCGACCGCGCCCGGCTGCTCCTCGATCTCCTTGAGCATGAAGTAGTCGTGGCCGCCCTTCTCGGCGGCGGCGAGGTCCCAGTCGATGCGGAACGGGCGGCCCTGCGCCTCGGACCCGTCGAAGTTCAGAATCGAGTACCCGTCCGCGGTGATCACCACGACCTGGTCCTGCCCCAGCTCGACCGCGTCGCGGGTGTGCTCGATGAACGCCGCGACATCGGATCCGAGGAACGTCTCGCCCTCACCGACACCGATGACCAGCGGCGTCGAGCGACGCGCCGCGACGATGGTGTCCGGGTGGTCGGAGTGCGTGAAGACGAGGGTGAACGCGCCCTCCAGCCGGCGCAGCACGCTCAGCGCGCTCGCGACGAAGTCGCCTGCCGTCTCACCCGAGGCGTACGCCCGCGCGACGAGGTGCACCGCGACCTCGGTGTCGGTGTCACTGGCGAAGTCGATTCCGTCGTGCTCGAGTTCGGCCCGCAGCGGGGCGAAGTTCTCGATGATGCCGTTGTGGACGACGGCGACCGTGTTTCCCGCATCGCGGTGTGGGTGCGCGTTGCGGTCGGTGGGCCTGCCGTGGGTCGCCCATCGGGTGTGCCCGATCCCCGTGCTCCCGGTGAAGTGCTCGGCCCCGACCTCGTCGAGTTCGGCCTCCAGATTCGCGAGACGCCCCGCCTTCCGCTCGACCGCCATCCGGCCCTGCCCGTCGAGCACGGCGATGCCGGCAGAGTCGTATCCGCGGTATTCCATTCGCCGCAAGGCCTCCACCACAACAGTCAGAGCCTGCCGGTGGCCGACGTATCCCACGATTCCGCACATGGTTCATCAGGGTACTTGGACCGGGCGACGCCGCGAAGTCGGAGTGTGGGCCGCATCGGCTCTCTCGCCGGCCCGCGAATCGGATAACGTTCTCCCCGTGGCGCCGAAACCGAAGACCCTGGCCCGTGAACTGTCCAAGCGGGGACCGCACCGCGTGCTGCGCGGTGACCTCGCCCTCGCCGGACAGCCGGGCGTCGTATACACGCCCGAATCAGGCTTCAACCTGCCCGCTGTCGCGTTCGCGCACAGCTGGATGGCGGGTGCCGACCACTACCGGAAGACGCTCGAGCATCTGGCGTCGTGGGGAATCGTCGTGGCCGCCCCCAACAGCGAACGCGGTCCCGTGCCCTCTCACCTGGGCCTCGCCACCGACCTGCGGGCCTCCCTCGACATCTGTGTCGGTGTGCGTCTCGGTCCGGGACAGATCAGCGTGCGGCCCGACCGCGTCGCTTTCGCAGGCCACGGCATGGGTGCGGGTGCGGCAGTGCTCGCCGCCGCCCAGCAGGACGTGGCTGCGGTCGCCGCCCTGTTCCCGGCGCCGACAGCGCCGAAGGCCGAGAGGTATGCGTCCAAGATCACAGCGCCGGGGCTCGTCTTGGCCGGTGCCGACATCGACACCATGAACAGCAATGCCAAGGCGCTGGCCGAGGCGTGGGGCGGGGAGCACATCCTGCGCGCCGTCAACGGCGCCTCGGAGTCCGGGCTCACCGAGGGTCGCCGCCTGCTGGGCGCGCTCGGCATCGGCGGTTCGGAACGCAAGACGCAGCAGATCACCCGCGCACTGCTGACCGGCTTCCTGCTCTACCACCTCACCGAGGACAAGAAGTACGACGTGTTCGCGAAAGCGGACGCCGAACTTCCCCACACCACCCTCGTCGATCCGCACGAGGAGCACACCAAAGCCGGTTTCCAGGGCGCGCTCCCGCACATCTGAGGCCGTCGGTCACACCAGCCAGCTGCGGGGACGATAGAACTCGTCGTCATCGTCGACTGTTCCCGGTCCCGGCGGCAACACCGGCGACACTGCAGCCGCCGGCTCGCTGCGATTCGCTGCGGCCGCCTCGTCCCGGGCTCTGCGTTCGTCGATCCGCTCCCGGAACAGTTCCAGGTCGGCGCGCATCTCTGCCCGTTGTGCCCGCAACTGGGCGGCGCGGTGGCTCACAGCGGACCGGCCTCGGCCAGCTCGGCGCCGCTGTCGAGTCCGGCGACCGGTCCGGTCGCGAGTTCGGGTACAGACGGCGGCTCCTGCGGTGGTGCCGGTTCATGGGGCACCGCGGGGGCAGGTTCCTCCTGCAAGGTCACGACCTGCGGTGGCGGGACGGTCGCGGCGTCCCCGGCAGGTACGGGCGCCGGTGCGTCCTCGCGGTTCGGCACGGCGTCCCCGGCAGGCGGCCCGTCTTCCCTGGTCGTTGCCGATGGGTCCTCTGCTCCAGCGTCGACGTGCGATTCCGGGTCCGGCTCGGCGGGCGCGCAGTCGGCACCGCCGGGGTCTCCGTCGCCGGCAGCGGTTTCGGCGAGGATCTGCGGCAGGCCGTCCGGTCCGATCTCGACCCCGAACCTGGCTGTCCCGCCCTGTCCGTCGCTCATCTCGAGATGAATCCCCTGCCCGTCCGCATCGACGGCGATCGTCCACGATTTTCCGTCGAGGTCCAGTTCGAGACTCTTGCCGTGAGCCGGCTCGCCTTCGTCCGCACGCGGATCGTCGACTTCGTCACGGAGGTCGTCGGGGGTGCCGTTCTCGTCGGCCCTGTCGGTGAGGCCCGAGAGGGTGTCCTCGATCAACGGGCGGAGGATCGACCCGAGATCCTCCAGACCGCCCGAAAGGCCTTGACGCATAAGATCACCCAGTCCGGCAAGGTTTCCCGCGCCCGGGACAGCGCCCGGCGCCGGCACGAGCGACCCGGGAATACCGGGCATCGCGGGCACGACCGGGGCAGTAGTCATGGGCGCCGTGGCAGTCGGAGGTGCCACGGACGCCGGTGGTGCGGCCCCGATCGGAGCCGCGGCGAGTGGCGGTGCGGCGGCGAGTGGCGGCGCAGCGGCCGCCGGACTGGTGGTCGCGTCGCCGCCACCGGATCGAGGCGGGAGGTACGCGGGGCCGTCGTACGCGGGCGCCGCGGCCGGTCCGGTCGGCGCAGCAGGTGCGGGAGCAGGTCCCGGTGCGGCGGCCGGGACGGTGCCGGCGTTCTGCACCTCGGGTGCACTCGGTGCGGGCGCCGGTTCGGGGGTGCCTTCGGGACGGAATCCGGACGGCACCTCGATCGACCGCGCCTCGGCGACGACGGCGTCGTAGGCGGCGTGCACCGCTTCGGCGCAGTCCGCGCAGGCGGCGGTGAACTCCTGCTGCTTCTCCTCGTACACGCGCCGGAAGTTCGCGTCGAGCCAGTCCTTGGTGATTCCGGCGGCCCGCCGCACCACGTCGTCGCGGTCGAGTCGGCGGAGGGCACCGGCGCCCCCGTCTTTGTACAGGCCGTTTACGTGCCGGTAGTCGTCGTCGGCGAGTTCGGGGAACCAGTAGGACGCGTCTTCCATGCAATCCTTCGCGACGGAATTGTCGCCGTCCTTGCCCTCGGCGTAGATCTGCGCGAGGACGTCGATCTGCGCGGCGCTGTACCCCCCGACCGTCGGCTGGTGCAACGACACCACCTTGTACGCCTTGTTCGTCACGGCGGCGCTCAGGGTGAGGTTCGCTTCGAGCAGCACCTCGGCGAGGTCGCGGAGCCGATCGACGGTGGCGGCGGACTCGACGTTCCGGCGGTCGGCGGCGTCGATCGCTGCGGCGGCGGCGATTCCGCTCCACCCGGTTCGCACCGCGGTGACGCATTTCTCGTTGTCGTCGAGTTCCGTGCGGGCCGCGTCGACGCTGCGTCCGAGGGTGTCGACGTCACGGGCGAGCGTGTGCAGGCGCATCCCCCGCTCGGCGTCGAACCGCGCGTAGTAGTCGGTGAGTTCGAGGGATTCGTATCCCAGTCTTCTTGCGGCGGGCAGGAACAACTCGAAGAATTCGAGCCCGCGAGCTCCGAGATCGAGCATGTCCTCGGGATCGTTGAGCGAATCCGGGCGCAGGTGCTCGCCCAGCGCGAGCCGGGATGCGTTGGCGGCCCGGGTGTCGCTGCCCTGCTCGAGCAGTGTCGTGTACCGCTGGTCGGCGGACGGCGTCCGGTCACGTGTGCCGAGTCCGTACTCGTCGAAGTACGGCTGCCACGACGACTTGTCTTCCTCCCGGGAGGCGGCCCACGCCTGGAGGAGTTGCTCCTTGAATTCGCGGCTCAGGTTCGGGTCTTCGATCAGCGTTCTGGGATCGGTGGTCACCACTGCACCCCATTGATGTCGGCGGCCACGTCCGCATCCGTTCCGGAGTAGCGCGCCGCGGCGGCCCGGAACGCGTGACCGAACGATTCCGCGTCCACGGCCCACTGCTCGAGCGCGACCCCGACGACACCGAGGGCATCCCGCACCGCGTCACCCTTCGCGGTGTAGTCGCGGCCCGCCAGCGCCCCGGCGAATTCCAGCCGGCCTGTCTCGACGGCCTGCTGTCTCAGGACCTCCGCCGACCGCAGCAGCCTGGTGCCCGCGTCCGTCACCACCGCGACGTCCACCTCGAGTCCCTCGCCCATTGCCCCACCCTCTCTTCGCGACCTACTGCATTAGACGCGACAGCGCACCGATCGGTTCCCCCGGCCGATCGGTGCGCTGTGTCCGTTCACACGGAGGCGACAGTGCCCGCCAGTTCGTCGGCGAGCTTACGGGCCACTTCGAGATCGGAAGCCTCGACCATCACCCGCACGAGTTGCTCGGTGCCGGACGGCCGCAGGAGCACCCGGCCGTTCTCGCCGAGGCTGCGCTCCGCGGCCAGCACCGCGTCGAGCACGACCGGGGAGGCGGCGACGGCACGTTTGTCGGCGACCTTCACGTTGATCAAGACCTGCGGGAGCGTCGTCATCGCCGACGCCAGTTCCGCGATCGGCTGCCCGGTTTCCGCCATCCGGCCCATCAGCCGCAGTCCGGTCAGCACTCCGTCGCCGGTGGTGCCGAAGGCGGGGAACACGACGTGCCCGGACTGTTCGCCGCCCAGGCTGAAGCCGCCGGATCGCAGTCCCTCGAGGACGTAGCGATCACCGACCGCCGTCGTGACCAGCGAAATTCCTGCCTCGCGCATGGCGATGTGCAGGCCTAGATTGCTCATGACGGTCGCGACGAGGGTGTCGTCCACCAATTCGCCTGCATCGCGCATGGCGAGGGCGAGCACGGTCATGATGGCGTCGCCGTCGATGAGGGAACCGCCCGCGTCGACGGCAAGGCATCGATCGGCGTCCCCGTCGTGCGCGAGACCCAGGTCGGCGCCGTGCTGGACGACGGCCTTCTGCAGGCCCTCGAGGTGCGTCGACCCGCAGTTCTCGTTGATGTTGAGCCCGTCGGGTTCGGCGTTGATCGCGACGACGGTGGCACCGGCGGCCCGGTAGGCGGCGGGTGCGACGTCCGACGCCGCGCCGTGCGCACAGTCCACCACCACGGTCAGTCCGTCGAGGCGGTTCGGGAGCGCGGTGGTCAGGTGCTGCAGGTACCGGTCCGCGGCGTCCGGCACCGTGCGGACACGTCCGATCCCGGCCCCGGTCGGCGCCCGCCGCGTCGCGGTACCGGTGGCGACGGATTCGATCCGGTCTTCCACCTCGTCGTCGAGTTTGTGTCCGCCCGCCGCGAAGATCTTGATGCCGTTGTCGGGCATCGGATTGTGCGAGGCGGAGATCATGACACCGAGAGCCGCGTCCAACTCCGCGGTCAGGAACGCCACCGCGGGTGTCGGCAGCACCCCGACGTTCAGGACGTCGACACCGGCAGACGTCAGGCCCGCGACGACCGCCGCCTCGAGCATTTCGCCGCTGGCTCTCGGGTCACGGCCGACCACGGCCGTCTTGCGTCCGCCCGAACCCGGCGACGCCAGCACCGTCGCGGCGGCGGAGGCCACGTGCAACGCCAACTCGGCGGTCAGCTCGGTATTCGCGAGACCACGAACCCCATCCGTCCCGAACAATCGACCCATAGACCAGACCCCTCGCACCTAGAAAACCCATTACATCTCGGATAAAGCACGAGAGCAGGCGTCCGGTAACGATGGACGCCTGCTCTCGGGAAGAACAGGTGCCGAAGCCGACCCCGGAGGGCGGCTTCGGCGACACATCAGCGCTTCGAGTACTGAGATGCCTTGCGGGCCTTCTTCAGGCCGTACTTCTTGCGCTCGACGGCGCGGGCGTCACGCGTGAGGAAGCCGGCACTCTTGAGAGCCGGACGGTCCTCGGGGGTGACCTCGATGAGCGCTCGGGCGATGGCGAGACGCAGTGCGCCGGCCTGTCCGGACGGTCCGCCACCGTGCAGCAGCGCCACGATGTCGAAGGACTCGGCACGCTCGACCGTGACCAGCGGAGCCTTGATCAGCTGCTGGTGCACCTTGTTCGGGAAGTAGTCCTCGATGGTGCGGCCGTTGAGCTTGAAGTCGCCCGAACCGGGGGTCAGACGGACGCGGACAACCGCTTCCTTACGACGACCGACGGTCTGGATGGGGCGATCGATCACAATCGGGGCCTGCGGCGCAGCAGCGGCCTCGATGTCTTCGGCGACCTCGGGCTCTTCGACGGACACGTACTCGTCCGCCGCGACCTCGACAACCTCGGTGATCTCTTCGGGGTTGGACACGTTCTGCTCCTCCGGCGCCGTCACTGGGCCACCTGCTTGATCTCGAATGGCACCGGCTGCTGCGCGGCGTGGGGGTGGTTCGGGCCCGCGTAGACCTTCAGCTTGCTGCTGATGGCGCGACCCAGCTTGTTCTTGGGGAGCATGCCGACGATGGCCTTCTCCACGAGGCGGTCGGGGTTCTTGTCGAGAACCTCACCGACGGAGCGGGACTTCAGACCACCGGGGTGTCCGGAGTGGTGGTAGAGGAACTTGCCCTCGCGCTTGTTGCCGCTGATCGCGACCTTCTCGGCGTTGATGATGACGACGAAGTCGCCGCCGTCAACGTGCGGTGCAAAGGTGGGCTTGTGCTTGCCGCGCAGCAAGTTGGCTGCCTGGACGGCAAGGCGGCCGAGCACCACGTCAGTGGCGTCGATGACGTGCCACGTGCGGGTCACATCTCCGGCCTTCGGGGTGTACGTAGACACAGAACTTCCTCGTCTTGTTCAATCCGCTGCTGGCCATTGCGTATCGTCGAGCGATTCCCGGCGGCCAGTTGAGACCCGAGAACCGCCAGCCACTGCGACACGGAGACGCAGCGGCGCACGGCACGCCAACGGAGAACAATACCGGTCAGGGCGCCCCAGGGTCAAAACTCACTCGGCGAGCGCATCGGCGAGCTGTTCGACCGCCCACGTCAGCTCGTCCCGTTCGATCACCAGCGGCGGGGCGATGCGAATCGTGCCCTCGTGCGCGTCCTTCGCAAGGACCCGGCGCGCCAGGAGTCTTTCACAAATCGTCCGGGCAGCAGGCATACCGTCGGCGAGCTGCACACCGGCCCACAGGCCGCGCCCCCGCACCTCCGACACGTGCTCGGGTGGCAACTGCGACAGCATCTCGTGCAGGTAGGCGCCCAGTTCACGGCTCCGCTCCTGATATTCGCCGGTCTCGAGCAGGTCTACCACCGCGCTACCCACCGCGCAGGCGAGCGGGTTGCCCCCGAACGTGCTGCCGTGCTGCCCGGGGCCGATCACCGCCATCACCGGCCAGTCGGCGACGACGGCGGAGACCGGCATCAGGCCGCCGCCGAGAGCCTTGCCCAGCACATACACGTCGGGGGTCACGTTCTCGTGGTCGCACGCGAACGTCTCGCCCGTCCGCCCGAGCCCGCTCTGGATCTCGTCGGCGATCATCAGGATTCCGCGCCGGGTGCAGATGTCCCGAACCGCCGCGAGGTAGCCCGAGGGCGGCACCAGGACTCCGGCCTCGCCCTGGATCGGCTCGAGAAGCACAGCCACCGTGTTCTCGGTGATCGCGGCCTCGAGCGCGTCCGCGTTCCCGTATTCGACGGACGCGAACCCTGCCGGGTACGGACCGAACCCCGTGTACGCGTCCGGATCGGACGAGAACCCGACGATCGAGATGGTGCGGCCGTGGAAGTTTCCGGCGCAGGTGATCACCTCGGCGCTCCCCGGCGGCACACCCTTGACGTCGTACCCCCACTTGCGGGCCAGTTTCAGCGCGGTCTCGACGGCCTCGGCGCCCGTGTTCATGGGCAGCACCGCTTCCTTCCGGCACAGCCGGCTCGTGTCCTCGCAGAAGGTAGCGAAACGGTCGTGCTGGAAGGCGCGGCTCGTCAGGGTGAGCCGGCCGAGTTGTTCGCGCGCCACCCGCACGAGCGCGGGGTGCGCGTGGCCGAAGTTGAGCGCCGAGTATCCGGCGAGCACGTCCAGGTAGTCGACGCCGTCGATTCCCTTCACCCATGCGCCGGCGCCCGATTCGATGACGACCGGCAGCGGCGAGTAGTTGTGGGCGCTGTGCTCCTCGGCCCTGCTCAGCTGCTCACGCGTGGCATCCGACACGGAAACGACACCGTCCGACATTGCTGGTCACCCCTGACTTTCGTCCCGGATCCCGCGGAACCCGCGGAGCTCCAAAGTGCTGCACTTGATTCCGCCACCGGATTTGAGAAACTCCGAATAGTCGACCGGAACGGGTTCGTACCCACGGTCCGACAACTGTTCGGCGAGGTGTGCAGCCTGCACGGGCAACACCACATTGGCGCCGTCGCTGACCAGGTTGAGTCCGAGCCAGTCGGTGTCCGTCTCGGCGGCGATCACCGCATCGGGGAACATCCGCTCGAGAACTGCGCGACTGTCGGGCGAAAACGCGGCGGGCAGGTACGCGATGGTGCTGTCGTCGAGCACGCCCAGCGCCGTGTTGAGGTGGTAGTAGCGGGGATTCACCAGGTTCAGGGTGATCACCGGACGACCGAGGTGCGCCGACGCCTCGGCGTGCGACCGTGGGTCGGACCGGAACCCGGTTCCGGCGAGGATCACGTCGCCCACGACGAGGAAGTCGCCCTCCCCCTCGTTGACGTACCGCGGAAGGGTGGGCCTGATCAGCCCGTTGTCCCGAAACCACCGGAACACGTGTTCAGCCTCGGCGCGACGCTCGGCGGTCCGGTACCGGGCGCCGAGAGCGACGCCGTCGACGACGAGTCCGCTGTCGGTGACGAACACCATGTCCGGGAGCCCCTCGACGGGGTCGATCGTCAGCACCTCGTGGCCGAGTCGCCGGTAGGTGTCCGCGAGTGCACACCACTGCGACATCGCACGGTCCGGGTCCACGGGTTCACCGGGGCGCATCCAGTCGTTGATGGCGTAGACGACGTCGAAATATGTGGGCGGGCACATCAGGTACGTCCGCGGGTGCGCCTGGCGGACGGCGCGGACGGCGTCGCCCGGCGCTACCGCCGGATCCTCGTACGGGTTCTCGGACTCGATACCAGCAGTGGGCGCCATCTCCACTCCCCCTCGATCGGTGTCGGTGACATCAGTATCCACCCACCAAAAGGCCTGATCAATGCGCTAGCGTTCCATCACATGGATGATTCGTTGCGTCTGGACGGGCTCGATCGGCGGATCGTTGCGCGGCTGGAGCGCAACGCACGGTCCAGCTTCGCCACGATCGGCGCCGAGGTCGGGCTGTCCGCACCCGCAGTGAAGCGCCGGGTCGATCGACTGGTCGAGTCCGGAGTGATCACCGGATTCCATGCGGTGCTCGATCCCCGCGCCCTCGGCCCCGGCGTCGAGGTGTTCGTCGAGTTGTACTGCAGCGGTCGCACGTCGGCCGTCGAGATCGCGCGGATCGTGTCCCGTCACACCGAGGTTCAGGAGGCGTACACCGTCACCGGAGACGCCAACGCCCTGCTCCGCGTCCGCACCACCGACACCGCGCACCTCGAACGAACGCTGGAGAACCTGCGGTCGGAGCCGGCCGTCCTCCAGACCAAGAGCAGTGTCGTCCTCAGCCGCCTGCTTCCGCCCGCCGACTGATTTCCCCACCAACCGCCGAGACGACAGTGCCCCAGCAACCGTGAATTGCTGGGGCACTCGGGTGTGTCACGCGAAGATCAGAGCCACGCCGTGGCGTTCCGGTCTTCCGCAGTCTGCATGTCGATGGCGCCGTCCTGGACGACCTTCGAGATCGTCTGCAGGACCTGGAGCAGATCCTCGTGAGAGCTGTCCCACTTGGCCTGCACAGCCTGGTAGTTGTCCCGCGCACCGCTCTCCCACTGCGACACGAGGCCGTTCACGTAGCCCTTGAGCTCGTCGTGAGTCTCGCGCAGCTTCGCTTCGTTCGACTTGATGTCGGCCGCCAGCGCCTGCAACTCGGCAAATCCGTACTTCAACATTCGGTGCTCCCCTCGAGCTTCGTAACTGTTCTCGGTGCCGGCGCTAGATGTCGAGCGATCCCGAGGCTCCCGCCGAATGGATCGCATCCTGGTTGGCCTGCTCGGCGGCGTCGTAACCCTTGCCGTTCTCGCGGATCTTCACCGCAATCTCGTCCAGCGACTCCTGCATACGGCGCGAAGCATCTCCGTACCGTGCCATCAGGTTCATGAACGCCGTCTGCGCGCCACCCTGCCACGCCGACGACGACTCCTCGCAACGGCCCTTGAGGCTGTTGATCGTGCCCTGCAGCTGGCTGTTCACCGTCTGCACGTGATTGGCCGCGACCTCCATCTGGCCGACATCGGTAACAACTCCCGCCATGTGTGACTCCTTCTGCTCTCGGTGCGGCGGCCCCCACTGGACTGCCCGAATTCACCCCTACACAAGATTGGACGCGTCATCCGCCCAATCGGTTCCACCTCTGTGGAAGATTCTTCCGCGACAAAAACGGGGTCACTGAACGACCACCAGCGACCGCACGACGTCTTCGCACACGCTCTCGATCGCCTCCCACTCCTCGGCCAGGAACTGGCAGCCGACGCTCACCTGGAGGTCGCGTTCGACGAGTACGTGCCATCGCACGGCGGAGCTTTCGTCGGGGAACTCGCTGTACGCGATGCCGGGTCGGCCTCCGAACACGACGTCGCGCTCGAGTTCGCCGAACAGTTCGGGCCGGCCGCGCTGCGCAATCTTCGAGGCGAGCGTCGCCGCCACCTCGTCGTATCCGGAACCCTCTCGAACCGCGTTCTGCGTGATGATGATTCGCCGGTCGGCTCCACCCGCCGGCACCAACTCCAGCCGGGGCACGGAGGAGGTCGACGCGCCGGGCGCCCGCTCCTTCCATCCGCTCGGCAGTGTCACGCGAATGCCTCCCACCTCGAGGTCCGCGTCGGCCGTGGTGGTCGGCACTGCGGACCGGGTGAGCGTCGGGGTCGGAGCCGGGGGGGCCGCGCTCGCGTCGAGTGCGCGGACCGTTTCGGTGCCCGCATCGGGCTCCCGAAGTGTGAAGACTAGGACTGCTCCGAACACCACCGCCAGCACCGCAGCCACCGCGAGGAATGTGGGCCGCACGTTCCGCCGATAGCCGCGATCCGATCCCTGCAGTGCCGGTTCGAGCCAGTTCGCCTGCGGTACAGCCATCGTCGTCGGCGCTTCATCGACGTCGACCACGCCGGTGGCGAGTGCCCGGGCAATCTCTTCGCCGGTGACGATCCGGACTTCGGCCTTCGGGGACGCGACCGCGGTCACGGCGTCCCGCATCGATGCGCGCTCCTGCGAATCTCCGACTCCCGTCAGGATCAGTCCGTCGACAGGGCGATCACCGCATGCCCGCGCGCCGAGTTCCACGATCGCCGCAGCCCATTCGTCGATCCCCTCGTCGGCGCAGAGCGTCGGGTCGTGCTCGCATGCGACGACCCGGTATCCGCCGACCTCGCCGACCACGTAACTGGCCGTGGCTCCCATGGTTCGGCTTTCGAGCACCAGCCATCGACCACCGGAAGAAGCGACACTCTCGGCCGCCGCGACAGCGACCGGAACCAGCACCGCGTCGGCGGCAATTCGCGAACCCGCGGCGGCGAGCACGTCCCGACGCGCGGAACCCCACTCCGTCGGGTGCGACAGTACCGCCGTCGCGACCGGCGACGCCTCCCCCGCACCACCGATCACAGACCGGAACACCGCGGTCAGTGCGTCGGACACCGCGAGAACACCACCGTCGACATCGACGTACTCGTCGTCGACGAAGCAGAGCGGCGTCGTCTCGTGGACCGCCCGCGTCACGCCCCGCACGCAGGACCACATGCCGGATTCAGTGAGATGAATCGCGACCGACGACATCACAGCGGGGGCATCCACGCGAGCTGGATCAGGCCGGTACCCGCGCGGTTGACCAGCGTTCCGCGTCCTGGAGGCATCGCGCTCGGACGAACGGTGCCGATGAGATTGCCTTCCTCCCGGTTGCCGCTCATCACGAGGCCCGTGGATTGCAGATCGCGCAGGCGTGCGATGACCGGTTCGTACATCGCCCGTGCCGCACCGCCGGAGCGGCGCGCGATGATCAGGTGGAATCCGATGTCACGGGCGTGCGGCAGGAATTCGACGATCGCGGAGACGGGGTTGCCGCTCGAGGTCACGACGAGGTCGTAGTCGTCGATGACGACGAAGATTTCAGGCCCCGACCACCAGGACCGGTCGCGCTGCTGCGGAACATCTGCGAGGGCATCATGGCGTCGAACACGAGCAAACAGGCGAAGATCATTCTCGGCGACTACCGGCG
>NZ_WXYH01000384.1:0-34434 GCF_009872365.1 Rhodococcus sp. T7 | reverse complement strand
TCGACGGACTGATCCTGACGGGAGTCGGAGATTCGCAGGAGCGCGCATCGATGCGGGACGCCGTGACCGCGGTCGCGCTGCTGCTGACGGCTGAAACCGGGGCCCGGCATGCGCTCCTTCAGCAGGAACGCGAGGTCCCTCATGTTCGTCCCCAGCACGTCCTCGGACGGTGCGTACGAGGCGAGGTGCTCCGTTTCGACGACACCGAGCATCGTGCGCCGGTAGTCGCCGAGAATGATCTTCGCCTGTTTGCTCGTGTTCGACGCCATGATGCCCTCGCAGATGTTCCGCAGGAGCGTCGTCTTACCGCATTCGGTGTCGCCGAACACCAGAAAGTGTGGCTGTTCGGCGAAGTTCAGGAACGTCGGAGCCAATTCGGCCTCGTCGAGGCCGATCGGAATCTGCAGACATGCCTGCGCGGGATCGAGGTAGGAGGGCCACCCGCCGGCGGCGTGAAGGAGGTCTTCGCGGGCGATCTGTGCCGGCAGCATGCGCACTGCCGGAGCGGGCCGGCCGTGCGTCGCAGCGGCGACGGCCGACACCGCGTGCGCCACCCCGGTTGCCAGGTCGGTCGGATCCGAGTTCCCGTCGAACCTCGGCAACCCGACCAGCAGATGCAGGCTGTCGCGGGTCATGCCGCGTCCGGGCCTGCCTTCCGGAACGAGTGCCGCGGTCTTGCGACCGAGGTCGGAATCCGAGGGGTCACCGAGCCGCAGCTCGATGCGCGTGCCGAGCTGATCCTTGAGTGCGGGCCGGACCTCGCCCCATCGTGAAGCGGTGAGGACGACGTGCACGCCGTACGACAAGCCCTGGGACGCAAGGTTGGTGACCTGCTGTTCGAGAGCCTCGAAATCCTGGCGGATGCTGCCGAACCCGTCGATCACCAGGAACACATCGCCGAACGGGTCCTGCGCGACCCCCGCGGCCGGGCCGCCGCTACCGGGGTCGGAGGCACGCAGACGGCGGAACTCCGCCATCGACTCGACTCCGATTTCGCGGAAACGCTCCTCACGTTGACGCACGATGGTGTTCATCTCGGCGATGGTGCGCCGCACCCGGTCCACGTCGAGGCGGTTGGCGACCGAGCCGACGTGCGGCAGTCCCGACAGTCCGGCGAGCGTGCCGCCACCGAAGTCGAGGCAGTAGAACTGCACCTGCTCCGCGGAATGGGTGGCGGCCAGCGACGTGATGAGCGTGCGGATGGCAGTGGACTTGCCCGACTGCGGTCCACCCACCACGGCCATGTTGCCGGTGGAGCCGGACAGGTCCACGACGAGCGGGTCGCGCCGCTGGTCGTAAGGCCTGTCGATGATCCCGATCGGTGCACGCAGCGAGCTCAGTGCGGGAACCGGTTCGGTGAGCACGGACCCCGGCAGCATCTGGTCGAGGGTCGGCGCGGCGTCGAGGGGCCGCAGCCACACCTCGTGGGCGCGCGGTCCGCGGTCCTTGATCCGTTCGACCACGACGTCGATGGTGGTGCGGGTTTCCGCAGCCTCCTCGGTCAGGTGGAGTGACTGTGGTTCGTCGAGGATCTCGACGACGTCGACGGCGACGGGTGCGGCCGTGAAAATCTTCGGCCGCAGCTCGACCGCCGCCTCACCCGGCCGCCGCACGTTGTCGACCCGACTGCCCTCGTAGGTGCCGGACACGTACGAGGCCTGGAAGCGGACGATCTCCGCGGAATCGCATTTGAGGTATCCGGCGCCCGGGGTCGCGGGCAGGTGATAGGCGTCCGGCACACCGAGCACGGTGCGCGATTCGTTGGCCGAGAACGTCTTGAGGCCGATCCGGTACGACAGGTGGCTGTCGAGGCCTCGCAATTTGCCCTCTTCGAGCCTCTGACTCGCCAGAAGCAGGTGAATGTGCAGCGAGCGGCCGAGCCTGCCGATGGCGACGAAGAGGTCCGCGAACTCGGGCTGCTGACTGAGCAGTTCGGAGAATTCGTCGACGACGATGAACAGTGCGGGCAGCGGGTCGAGGTCGGCACCGGCCTGGCGGGCCTTCTCGTATTCGGTGACGTTCGCGAAGTTCCCGGAGGAGCGCAGGAGTTCCTGGCGTCGATTCATCTCACCGGCGAGGGCGTCCCGCATCCGGTCGACCATCGCGAGTTCCTCGGCGAGGTTGGTGATCACCGCGGCGACGTGCGGCGCGTCCTCGAGACCGAGGAACGTGGCGCCGCCCTTGAAGTCGACGAGGACGAGGTTGAGCGCGTCGGGTGAATGCGTCGAGATCAGCCCGAGCACCAACGTTCGCAGGAACTCCGACTTACCGGAACCGGTGGCTCCGATGCACAGGCCGTGCGGCCCCATTCCGTTCTCGGCCGACTCCTTGAGGTCGATCTCGACCGGGTGACCGTCGACTCCCACACCGATCGGGACCCGCAGCCGGTCGCGGCCCTGGCGGGGCAGCCACGCGTGATCCGGGTTGAGACGGCCGACGTCGCCGATCCCCAGCATCTGGCTCCACGTCTGCACCGGCTGATCGTCGTCGCCGGCGTCCACCGCCGTCTGCGACGCCGTCCGGTACGGCGCGAGTCGGCGGGCCAGTGTTTCCGCCTGGTGAGCGCTGACGAGGTCCGCTGTCGCGAACATCTCGACTCCGGCTCCGCTGCGGGCGCCGAGGGATCCGTCCTGCGCGACGAGCTGGAGGCCACGCGTGGCCGTCAGTCGCGGGCAGAAGCCGCTGATGTCGAGAACGGAGACCGAGTCGACGCCGCCGTCGGTGATCATCCCCGATTCGCCCTCGAGGATCCCGCCGTCGACGACGATGACGAACTGCGGAACACCGGGCGCGGCGGGCGCATTGCGCGAGAACCGGTTTCGCATCGCCAGCTGCGGGCCGAGCGCGGATTCGAGTTCGAGGATCGAGCCGTAGATCATGCGGGACGAACCGACACCGTCGGACGAGTCCGGGTGCTGCGCGTGCGGCAGCCACTTCGCCCAGTCCCACTCGTGCTCCGTGTCGGGGCCGCACACGACGGCGACCAGGAGATTGTCCGGGCCGTGGAATGCGCACAACTGCATGAGCATCGACCGCACCAGGGACCGTGCCGTACCGCGGTCCCCTTCCACGGAGATGGCCGCGAATCCGCGCAGCGACACCGCGGTGGGCAGATCCTGAACGACGGAGTGGGCACGGACGAAGCGACGAAGCGACACCGCTGCAACCGGTTCCAGATCCTCCACCGGCCCGGTCTCCGGCGCGATAAGGCGGGTCGCGAGGCGCTGGCTACCCCGGCCGACGCGCACGTGGCAGTAGTCGGGGTCGGTGATGCGGCGCTCCCACATGCGCGCCGTGCCTGCGAGGGTCCAGAGCAGACCGGGTTCGGGGTGACTCCAGTCGAGCGCTTTTCGCTGCTGCTCGCCGGTTTCGTTGACGTCGCGTCGCAGTTGATCGAGGTAGCGCAGGTAGTCCTTGCGGTCTTCGTTGGCCTCCGCCGCTTTCGGGCCGCCACGGCCACCGCCGGCCAACATGCCGAGCATCGACACCATCATCATGACGGGAAAGAGCATCGACATCGGATTGCGGGCCATGCCCGACGAGAACATCAGGGCCATCATCCCGACCATGGCGACGACCATGACCACGGGAAGGAGCTTGGTCAAAAGGTTTCCGGGAACCAGACGTGGAATCTCGGGCGGAGCCTGCAGGCTCACTTCGCCGCCCGGAATGCGTGGTACTTCCCGTCGTGCTTTGCGCACGAACCGAATAGTGCTCACTACTCGCCCCCCATGACTACAACCGCCCCGAAAAAACCGTGCAGCCGATCCGATCCCGAAACTCCGGGTCCGCCCCCCTGGGCTCGATCCGCGAAGTCAGACACTAACCCATGGAGGGCGATCGGGCATATAGTCGGGCATTAGGAGGTCGGCCCTGGTGGACACTGGAGGCGCCGCCTGCAGTGTCGTAAGGTCACCCGTGATCAAATCGGACGACGATCCGTGACCGGTCGTCGATCGGTGTCGTAACGGCGCAGATGGGGTTGTGCGTCGGAAGAGTTGGGGGAAATCGCAGTGTCCATCACCCATGACGAATCGCGGGGATCCGCCTCGTCCACCCGTCCCGGTGCCGCGGCCGATCTGTGCCGCATCACAGTCTTGTCGACGCATTCGCAGGTCGACATGGCCGTTCCGTTCGGTGTGCCGCTCGCCATCCTCGTCCCGGGGATCGTCGACACCATCCGCACCCATCGTAGTGCCAACGATTTCGACGACTCGCTCGAGCAGTACGAACCGAGCGAGTGGGTTCTCGCGAAGATCGGGCACTCGCCGCTCTCGACCACGTTGACGTTGCACGAGCACGGAATCCGCGACGGCGACCTCCTCGTGCTCCAGAGTGTGCACGCCAGCGCACCGCCGCCGCTGTTCGACGACATCATGTACAACGTCGCGATCGCCGACGCCGAGGGTGACCGCGAGTGGACCCGTGGTTCCGCGCGGGTCGTGGGTTCCGTCGCGGCCGTGCTCGGCACCGTCGTCGGTTCGTTCGCGCTGTTGTGGTCCGGAGCGGGGACGGAAGGATTTCTGGGGGCGGGTTGTGCCATCGCGACGGCTCTGCTGTTCTTGATCGCGGGCGCGGTCACCGGCCGTGTCTACGGCGACGCGCGCAGTTCCGTGGTCCTCAGCGGGTGCGCCGTTCCCCTCTCGTTCGCCGCGGGGATGCTGTTCGTGCCCGGCGATCTCGGCGCTGCACACCTGCTCCTCGGGCTCGCGCTGGCCGGCACCACCGCCGTTCTGGCGTTGCGGCTGGGCGGTGTCGGACTGCGACTGTTCACGGCGCTGTCGGTGACATCCCTGTTCGGATCGATCGCCGCGCTCGTCGCCACGCTGTTCGGCAACCCGAGTGCCGCGGTCGGCGCGGGCGTCGTGGCGGCGGCGCTGATCGCACTGGCCTTCTCGGCCAGGGTGTCGATACTGCTGGCGAAGCTTCCGCTGCCCCCGGTCCCGGCGCCGGGTACATCGGTCGATCCGTCGGAGGACGACCCGGACGACGAGGTCACGATGCCCTCGTTCGACTCCCTCGCACAGCGAGCGGCACGTGCCCGCAAGTACCTCACGGGCCTGGTCAGCGCGATGACGGCACTCGCCGTGACCGGCGCACTCGTCGCGGCGCACCCCGGCGTGCACGGCGGAATCTTCTGGCCCGGGCTCTCTCTCGCCGTCGCCACCGCGACCGTCCTGATGTTCCGGGGACGCACGTACAGCAGCGCCGAGCAGGCCGTTCCGCTGATCGCGGGCGGGGTGACGATCCTGCTTCTGCTGCTCACCGCCGCGGCGGTCGCCGTGCCCGACTTCGCGATCGCGTCGTTCGCGGTCGCGATCCTGTTCGCCGTCGGTGGGCTGGTGCTGGGTATCCTCGCCCCCCGCCAGACGTTCTCGCCCGTGATGCGGCGGGTGGCCGAGCTCATCGATCTGGCGGTGATCGCGTCGATCGTCCCGCTGGTGTGCTGGGTGACCGGTCTCTACTCGCTGATGCGTGGACTGTGAGGCGCCCGCTCACCCGCGTCGTCCTGGCCACCGCGATCGTGGCGGTCACCGCCGCCGTGGGTCAGGGCGGCGCCTCGGCTGCGGTGCCCGCTCCGGTGGACGTCGGACTTGTTCCACCGGCGGACCGCCAGAAGGCCGAGCTACGCCGCAATTGTAAAGATGCCGTGCGCGTGCCGGACGGCCCCGACGTCCCGGCGGCCCAGCGCGATCTCGACTTCCAGTCGGTCTGGCCGATCACCAGGGGCGCCGGTCAGCTCGTCGCGGTGATCGACACCGGCGTCTCGCCGCACCCCCGACTCCCCGGACTCATGGACGGCGGCGACCTCGTGGGGACGCAGACCGGAACGGTCGACTGCGACGCGCACGGCACGCTCGTCGCCGGGTTGATCGGAGCCTCGCAGGTGCCCGGCTCCGGTTTCTCCGGCGGCGCACCGGATTCGCGGATCCTGTCGATCCGGCAGACGAGTGCTGCGTACACCCCCGTCGGCCAGGCCGACGAGGTCGACAACGCGGGCAACTCGGTCGGCGGATACGGAAACGTCGTGACGATGGCGACGGCGATCCGGCGTGCGGCCGACCAGGGTGCGACGGTCATCAACATCTCCGAGGTCGCGTGCAAGACCGCTGCCGAGGGGATCGGCAGCGGCGACCGGTACGTAGGCGCTGCCGTGAAGTACGCCGTCACGGTGCACAACGCCGTGGTGGTCGCGGCGGCAGGCAACTTCGGTTCCGGGGACTGCAAGATTCAGAATCCACCGGTCGACCCCCTCCGGCCCGGCGCCGACCTGTCGGACTCCGTGGGCACGATTGCCAGTCCCGCGTGGTACGACGACTACGTGCTCACCGTCGGCTCCGTCGACGCGAACGGGTCGGCGAGCGACTTCAGCCTCGCCGGTCCGTGGGTCGACGTCGCAGCTCCCGGAACCGGTCTCACTTCGCTGCACCCGACCGCCGGCGACCTGACGAACACGACGTACGGCCCCGAGGGCAACGCCGAGCCCGTGCAGGGAACGAGTTTCGCCGCCCCGTACGTCTCGGCGACCGTCGCCCTGGTCCGTTCGCGGTTCCCGCAACTGTCCGCACAACAGGTGATGGCCCGCATCGAGGCCACGGCGCATGCCCCGGCAGAGGGGTGGAATCCGTCGGTCGGGCACGGGATCATCGATCCGCTGGCAGCAGTCACCGCCGACGTTCCGCTAGACGATGCCACCGTCGATCGGTCGAATTCCGTCGCGATCGAGGCGCTTCCGGCCGCTGCTCCCCCGGACCATCGGCCCCGCAACGTCGCGGTGGCGGCCACCGGCACGCTGGGTGCACTGCTCGTGCTCGGCGTCCTGGCATCGTTTCCGCTCCGCCGCAGGTTCCGCTCGGCGACCGACCGGCACTGACGCGATCCGCTCCACGGGGGAGGATGCCGGCCGCCTGCGCGCGCCCGCATCCTTTCCCGTGAAGTCCTACTTGGATCCTGACGCGACAGCGGCAGGGTCGGGGTCCGGTGCGACACCGTCGTGTGCGACCAGCGCCGCCGACTTTCCGAGCGAGGGGCCCTGCGCCAGGAGGCCGAGTATCTGCCAGGGCGCGAGAGGCTGGGCGCCGTCGAGCCCCAAAGCCTTTGCAGAGTCCTTGTCCGCGTCCTTGTCCGGGATGCCGAACCGAACTCCCGTGTCCGCGACGAAGAACCAGCTGTCGCGTCGTGTGCTCGTGGGATCGATGCCGGTGGACTGCACGAAACCGCTGGTTCCCGGTTGTACGTAGACCGTGTCGGCGTTGTCGCCCGCGTCGTCCGCCTGGGCCAGTTCGACCGCGCGGGCGTCGCCGGGGATCGGGAGGGCGCGGCCCGCGGCCAGCGACAGTTCGGCCGCCGGCCCACTCGAGCCGGTCTCGTCCGGCGCACGGAGAGGCTTCCAGGTCAGGCAGCTCACGGGACTGTCGGAGGCATCGACGATCGTGGGCGCCGACTCGGGGAAACTGTCCACCGAAATCTGTTCCACGGAGGGGATCCGCTTGGTGGCGTCCGGCGGGACGCTCGACATCTCCGTGTCGCCGTGCGAGTCCGACAGGAAGATCAGGTTCGCGACGGCCGAGCTGATCTTCTGGATTCCGTCGCGAAGAACCACGTAATGGGTGGTCTCGGAGCCGATGAGCGCCGTGAACACCGATCCCACGACCTTGTCCTGCAACGGATACCGGGGGCTGCTCCCGGCCCCCGGGATGACGGGAGCCGTGAGTGGCGGCACTTCGGGGACGGCGTTGACAAGACCCTTGCTCACCGGTCGCGGCCGGGCGCCTTCGAGGCCCAGCGCGCGGGTGACCGCAGGGTCGTCCAGGTCGACCCGGGCCCGCTTGCCGCCGTAGATCAGGTACGAGGCGTCGGAAGTCGACGCGAGCAGTGCCTGATCTCCCGTGAGGGTCCCGCCGCCGTCGGAGCTCTCCGTGTTGCCGACGATGACCGATGTTGTGACGGAATGATTTCCGTCGGCTGCGATCGAATCGCACACGGTCCACGGGGTCTTCGCCGCGGGATCTCCGGTCGGCAGCGCCGACGGCGCACCGGGAATCCCGACGAGGGCACCGCGCGGACGGGTGTCGATTTCGGATTCCTTGACGATCACCGGATTCTCGGACTTTCCGACGATGAGCCGGGCGGACGCGAGATTCAAAACGGGACGGAGCGTGTCGCCCATGACGACGAACATCGCGCCCGACTCCTTGCCGACGACGATCGACGCGTCGCCGATCTTGTCCTGCGGACGGAACAGCGCCAGCGCGGCGCACCCGGCGAGGCCGAGCGACGCGATCACGACCCCCACCGCGAGTGCGCGCGACTGCGACCGCATGGGGTCGTGCAACATTCGGACGTCGTGGCGCACCAGGGCGTGCTCCATCCTTCTGACCAGAAAGCGATACCCGTTGACCTGCCACCGGGTGGTGGGTGTTACAGCCATTGTTCCTCCCCCGTGCTGCACAGCGCTCGGGGTGACACAGTACAGTTCCATCGACAATCTTCACGGCGGACGGGTACGGGTCTGCTGGGTTCAGGTATTCGGGGGAGGAACCATGGACCGTTCACGTGTCACACGTCGGCCGTCGTCTCTTCGGTTTTCGGCGACCGAGGTGATCGTCGCGCAGCTTCTGGGGGTGACCGGCGGGGTCGTGGCCTCGCTGTGCGGGCTGGTCTGGTGGGGCGCCGTCGCACTTGCCGTCGTCCTCGTCGTCGCCGCGCTCGTCCGGGTGGGCGGCTGGTCGAGCCTGGACTGGGCGCGGACGTATTGGCGGTACTGCACCGAACCCGGCCGGGCGGAGTCCCGCACCGTCGGCTTCCAGGCGCCGACCGGTCAGTCCGTCGGGCTCCGCTGGGACGGGGGGAACGTGGTCGCCGTCGTCGAGGTCCTTCCTCCCGCGGGCAGTCTCACCCAGATCACCCGCGAGGGCTTCCAGACGACACACGAACTCCCTACCGACGCGCTCGCCGCATGCCTCGTGCAGCACGACATCTCGCTCACCGGAATCGATATCGTCAACCACGGCTATCGCGCCGCGGCGGGCACGCCCGCAACCGATGTGTACGACAGGCTGGTCGGCCCGCTCCCGGCGACGGCGACCCGGATGGTGTGGCTCGCTCTGCGATTCGACGCCACCGAGAGCGTCGCCGCTGTCGCGCGGCGAGGCGGCGGCGAGGAAGGCGCCTCCCGAGCGATCACGATCGCCGCCGGCCGGGTAGTGCGCGCACTCGCCGATTCCGGCTGCCGCGCGCGGATTCTCACCGCCCCGGAGATCGACTCCGCCACGCTGCAGATCAGCCGCGGCGTCGACCCGAAGACCTTCACGCAGACATTGAAGCAGACGCCGCTGCCCGGGGTGTGCAACACCGGCTACGGCGTCGATCCGCGGTACCTGACGCGAGATCTGCTCGCAAAGCTGTGGGTCCCGTCGAGCCTCGGCACCACCGTGACGATCCGTCTCCGCCCCAGCGGGCACGACGGCCAGGTGAAGATCGGTGCCGCCTGCCGGATAACGACCCGGACGATGCCCGAGCCGCTCGCGATTCCCGGGCTCGTCTCGATGCAGGGCAGACACAAGGACGGGCTGCTGTCCAATCTCCCCGTCGCAATGTCGGACCTCGACGACCTGATGCCGTTGACCGACATGTCCGTCGAGGATCTGCGCGGCCTGCAGTTGCCCCCGGCGGGGTGCGGCCAGCTCATCGGCTCCGACGACTACGGCCACGGAATCACCGCCCGCATCGCAGGTCCCGGCGTCGGCATGGTCTACGTGGCGGGCGAACTGTACCTCGCCCAGCAACTCGTGTTCCGTGCCGTCGCAACGGGTGCCCGGGTACTCATCCACACCGATCGGCCCGACGCGTGGTCGTCGTTGATCGACTCCATCGCCACACCCGACCGGTTGCGCATCGCGGGCCACAACCCGCAGTCCGACAACAGGTTCAACACGGTGGTGTTCGACGGCGTCAACGCGCTGCCGCCCCGCGCCGGGGTCACGGCGATCTACCTGTACGGGGTCCCCAGTCAGTGGCCCGGCGCCGAACCGGACCTGTCCATCGTCCAGCCGAATGCGCTCGGCGACCGGATTCTCCTGTCGACGGGAGGGACGAGCATCGAACTGATGCTGGTCACCATCTCGTCCGAGACGGCGTTCATCGGCCGCCCGCGCGCGGCGGAGGAGTACTCGCCCGCCTACCAGTATTAGCCGGGGTACGGCGTGGTCTCGCGCTGAACCCGGACCGCGTCGGCCCACCACACCAGCTGGGCCAGCATGCGGTCCGCCGAGTCGATGGCGGCGCCGTCGGTGGTCTGCCCCTGCTCGTCGAATCTCTTGCGCACCCGGTGGAAGCTCACGCTCTGCCGGACCGACACCATGTGGAGTTCCGCCACCACCTGACGTAGCTGTTCGGTTGCCCGGAGTCCGCCGGCCAGACCGCCGTACGACACGAAACCGATGGGCTTCGAACGCCATTCGTGTTTGAGACTGTCGAACGCGGTCTTCAGCGCCGCAGGGTAGCCGTGGTTGTACTCGGAGGTGACGGCCACGAATCCGTCGGCTCGGCCCACCCGCTCACGGAATTCGTCGGTCACCGGAGATTCGCCGAGATCCTGCGGCAACGGCGTGTCGGCGAGGTCGACGACCCCCACGTCCAGTCCCGGGTAGGCGCGCGCACGTTCGGCGAACCAGCCGGCGACGACGGGAGCGATCCGGCCGACCCTGACGGACCCGATGATGATTTCGATCCGGACGGGCTCGACTGCGGTCATGAACTCGCTCCTTCTTTCCGGGGCAATCCTGGAGGTCGACGATCGGGCTTCAGTCGCCGCAGCAGCCGCCGGGCACGGTCCGAACGTCCCGGGTGATCTGGTTGCGTGCCGCCAGATCCGCGTCGTCGGGGTAGTCGACCCGCACCAGGGACAGTCCGTGCGCGGGGGCCACCAGAATCGAACTCGACCGCGACTTCTCGCGGAGGAGACCCTCGATCCAGCCCAGATCGCGCCTGCCCTCCCCCACTGCGAGGACCGCACCGACGAGACTGCGCACCATCGACCAGCAGAACGCGTCGGCGCTGACGAAGGCGGTGAACACGTCGCCGTCGCGTTCCCAGTCGAAACGCTGCAGATCGCGGACCGTGGTGGCGCCCTCCCGGCGTTTGCAGAACGCCGCGAAGTCGTGCAACCCCAGCAGCGTCGCGGACGCCGAGCGCATGAGTTCGAGGTCGAGGACCTTCGGATACGACGCGGTGTCCCGGGCTCGGAGCGGGTCGGCACCGTAGACCGCCGATGTCAGGCGGTACTCGTAGTGCCGCCGCATCGCGGAGAACCGTGCGTCGAAGTGTTCGGGCGCGAAGGAGATCTGCTTGATCCGCACATCCTTCGGCAGAAACCGCGCGAGTCTGCGGACCAGCCGAGACGGGTCGTCCGGGATCGCGTCGAGCGGAACGTCGACGTGTGCGACCTGACCGGTGGCGTGGACGCCGGCGTCGGTCCGCCCCGCGACCGTGAGCTGCAACGGCGTGCGCAGGACGGCGCCGAGCTTCTCCTCGATCTCCCCGCACACGGTGCGCAGGCCGTTCTGGCGGGCCCACCCGGAGAAGTCCGTTCCGTCGTACGCGATGTCGAGTCGCAAGCGACGGGTCTCATACGAAACGGGCCCGCCGTCCCTCGGGGGGACGACGGGCTCGTTCGATTCAGCGTGTGCCGAAACCAAGTGGACTAGTCCTTCTTGGCCTCTTCGGCCTCGGGAGCGTCGGCCGCGGTGGCGGACTCGTCCTCGATGGCCTCGACGACGGCGTCAGCGTTCTCGACCTCGGCGTCGGTTGCCTCGGCCTCGACGGCCTCGACGACGTTCTCCTCGGCGGGAGCAGCAGCCGGCGCATCCTTCGACGCCTTCACGCGACGAGCGCGGTCGGCCTCGGAGGTGACGGTCTTCTCCTTGACGAGCTCGATGATCGCCATCGGCGCGTTGTCGCCCTTGCGGGGGACCGTCTTGATGATGCGGGTGTAGCCGCCGTCACGATCGGCGTAGAACGGGCCGATCTCCGCGAACAGGGTGTGCACGACATCCTTGTTGCGGATGACCTTCAGAACCTCGCGACGGTGAGCCAGGGTTCCGGCCTTGGCGTGCGTGACGAGCTTCTCGGCGTACGGGCGCAGGGCCTTGGCCTTGGACTCCGTGGTGGTGATGCGGCCGTGCTCGAAGAGCGCGGTAGCCAGATTGGCGAAGATCGCCTTCTGGTGCGAAGCCGACCCGCCGAAGCGGGCACCCTTCTTGGGCTTGGGCATGATGATCTCCTAGTAAAGGACCGTGAGCTACAGCTGTTCGGTCTCGGCGTAGTCCTCGGTGCCCTCGGCATCACCGAAGGAACCGGCGTCCGTGTCGCTCCACGTTCCGGTGGCGGCGTCGTAGCCGGCAACAGTGGTGGGATCGAAGGACGCGGGGCTGTCCTTGAGGGCCAGGCCGAGCGAATGCAGCTTGACCTTCACCTCGTCGATGGACTTCTGTCCGAAGTTGCGGATGTCGAGCAGATCGGACTCGGTACGGCCGACAAGCTCACCGACGGTGTGAACACCTTCGCGCTTGAGGCAGTTGTAGGAACGGACCGTCAGGTCCAGGTCCTCGATGGGCAGTCCGAACGAAGCAATGTGATCGGCCTCGGCGGGCGAGGGTCCGATCTCGATGCCTTCTGCTTCGACGTTCAGCTCACGGGCCAGGCCGAAGAGCTCAACCAGGGTCTTGCCCGCAGAAGCGAGCGCGTCCCGAGCGGTGATGGAGTTCTTGGTTTCCACATCGAGCACGAGCCGATCGAAGTCGGTGCGCTGCTCGACGCGGGTGGCCTCCACCTTGTAGGTGACCTTGAGCACCGGCGAGTAGATCGAGTCGACCGGGATACGGCCGATCTCGGCGCCGGACGCCTTGTTCTGGACGGCGGGGACGTAGCCGCGACCGCGCTCGACGACGAGCTCGATCTCCAGCTTTCCCTTGTCGTTCAGGGTGGCGATGTGCAGATCCGGGTTGTTCACGGTGACGCCGGCCGGGGGCACGATGTCGCCTGCAGTCACAGCGCCGGGGCCCTGCTTGCGGACGTACATGGTGACCGGCTCGTCCTCTTCGGAGCTCACGACGAGGCCCTTGAGGTTCAGAATGACGTCGGTGACGTCTTCCTTCACACCGGGAACTGTGGTGAACTCGTGCAGAACGCCGTCGATGCGGATGCTGGTGACAGCAGCGCCGGGGATCGACGAGAGCAGCGTACGGCGGAGCGAATTGCCGAGGGTGTACCCGAAGCCTGGCTCGAGGGGCTCGATGACGAACTTCGAGCGGTTGTCAGCGATGACCTCTTCGGTCAGCGTGGGTCGCTGAGAAATGAGCATTGGATTTCCTCCTGTACGGGCGTCCGCTATTTGACGCCCACGATGGGAAAGGCACTTCGTGCCCGTGCGCCTTTCCGGTAGTCGGAACTACCGGAAAGGCGCACGAGCGGTCAGGCCTACTTCGAGTAGTACTCGACGATGAGCTGTTCCTGCAGAGGAACGTCGATCTGCGCACGCTCGGGAAGCTGGTGAACCAGAACCCGGAGACGTCCACCGACAACCTGCAGCCAACCCGGGATCGGGCGATCGCCCTGGGTCTCGCGCGCAACCTGGAAGGGAAGCGTGGACAGCGACTTGTCCTTGACATCGATGATGTCGTACTGGGAGACGCGGTAGCTGGGGATGTCGACCTTCTTGTTGTTCACGAGAAGGTGACCGTGCGTGACCAGCTGACGGGCCTGGCGGCGGGTGCGTGCCAGTCCGGCGCGGTACACGACGTTGTCGAGACGCGACTCCAGGATGCGGAGCAGGTTCTCACCGGTCTTACCGGGGCGGTTGTTCGCCTCCTTGTAGTACAGGCGGAACTGCTTCTCCATGACACCGTAGGTGAAGCGAGCCTTCTGCTTCTCCTGCAGCTGGAGCAGGTACTCGCTCTCCTTGATCCGCGCGCGGCCGTGCTGGCCCGGCGGGTAGGGACGACGCTCGAACGCCTGGTCGCCTCCAACGAGGTCGACGCGCAGACGACGCGACTTGCGGGTGATGGGTCCGGTATAACGTGCCATTTTTTTTCTACCTATCCTTCCCGCTAGACCCGACGCCGCTTGGGCGGACGGCAGCCGTTGTGCGGCTGGGGGGTGACATCGGAAATGGTGCCGACCTCGAGGCCTGCAGCCTGAAGCGAGCGGATCGCGGTCTCACGGCCGGAGCCGGGGCCCTTGACGAAGACGTCCACCTTCTTGACACCGTGCTCCTGCGCCTTGCGGGCTGCATTCTCTGCGGCCAGCTGGGCGGCGAACGGGGTCGACTTACGCGAACCCTTGAAGCCGACGTGTCCCGAGGACGCCCAGGAAATCACGTTTCCGGCGGGGTCCGTGATGGACACGATGGTGTTGTTGAACGTGCTCTTGATGTGAGCGGCGCCGTGCGGGACGTTCTTCTTGTCCCTGCGACGCGCCTTCTGGGTCTTCTTCGGACCGGTGCTACGTGACTTGGGGGGCATTACTTCGCCTTCTTCTTGCCTGCAATGGTGCGCTTCGGACCCTTACGGGTACGGGCGTTGGTCTTGGTGCGCTGACCACGCACGGGCAGACCACGACGGTGGCGCAGGCCCTGGTAGCAGCCGATCTCGATCTTGCGTCGGATGTCGGCCTGGACCTCGCGGCGAAGGTCACCCTCGACCTTCAGCGACTCCTCGATGTACTCGCGGAGCTTGGCCAGATCCTCGTCCGAGAGATCCTTGCTCCGCAGATCCGGGCTGACGCCGGTGGCGTCCAGGATCTCCTTGGAGCGGGTACGGCCGATGCCGTAGATGTAAGTAAGTGCGATCTCCATCCGCTTTTCACGGGGAAGATCGACACCTGCGAGACGTGCCATGTCGGCATTTCCTATCGGTGTGCGGAGGTCTGCTCCCAGTCCATCCCCTGTGCCTCTTCAAACGCCGGCGGTCTCGCGACCGACAATGCTTCAACTAACTCAGTGGGGCCCCGGCCTCCGTGCCGGGGGTGAACCAATACCTGCTCGAGAGCCGTGAGTACTGGCTGGTGCTGGGAGGTCATCTTTGCTTGTTGCCAAGCAGATCCTCGAAAAGCGGAGATCTAGCCCTGACGCTGCTTGTGGCGCAGGTTCTCGCAGATCACCATGACCCGGCCGTTACGACGGATCACCTTGCACTTTTCGCAGATCTTCTTGACGCTCGGCTGAACCTTCACGTCTTCTGATCTCCTGTTTTGTGGCAGCCCACTACGCAGATCCGCAGCGGACGTACTTCTCCCCGACCTGGTCGGGCGGGGAAGCTTTTACTTGTACCGGTAAACGATGCGTCCGCGCGACAGGTCGTAGGGCGACAGCTCCACGACAACGCGATCTTCCGGGAGGATGCGAATGTAGTGCTGACGCATCTTTCCGCTGATGTGGGCGAGAACCTTGTGGCCGTTCTCGAGCTCAATGCGGAACATCGCATTGGGCAGCGGCTCGACTACTCGTCCCTCGACCTCGATGGCCCCGTCTTTCTTAGCCATATCCTCCGCGATCCATGTGGTTTGGCGTGCTTATTGCATCTGTTTCCGTTACCGTGGCGCCCAATGGGATCTTCACCGGCCGAAACATGAACAATCCGGATCGAATCCGGCACTGGGCACGCAGACAACCGGCACGCATAGCGCACCGTTGATCCATGTTACGGGAAATTGCTCACCAGGCCAAATGCGGTCCTCGGACGACCCGCGCGCCTGGCGAGAATTCCGCTTCCGAACCCCACCGGACACGACTCTCGAAGGATGGTGTGCGTGCGCGCCCTGGTACAGCGAGTGACGTCCGCGTCGGTCCGAGTGGACGGCGACGAGGTGGGACGGATCACTCCCCCGGCCGGCGGCCACGGGCTGCTCGTCCTGGTCGGCGTCACCCATACGGACGACGCGGCGAAGGCGGCGCTGCTCGCGAAGAAGGTGTGGACCATGCGCATCCTGGAGAACGAGCAGTCCGCTGCCGACCTCGACGCCCCGGTGCTCGTCGCCAGCCAGTTCACGCTGATGGCGGACACCCGGCGGGGCAGGCGCCCGTCCTGGTCCGCCGCGGCGCCAAGGCTCGTGGCGGAACCACTGGTGGACGAGTTCACCGGCGCCCTCCGCGAGCTGGGCGCAACCGTCGAGACGGGCGTGTTCGGCGAACACATGGAGATCAGCCTCGTCAACGACGGCCCGGTGACGCTGCTGATCGACGTGTAGCCCGCACCCACGGGCGGCCGCTACTCCGGACGCAGGGTCAGGATGCGCGGTCCGTCCTCGGTGACGGCGACCGTGTGCTCCCAATGCGCCGCACGGGTGCCGTCCGTGGTGACGACGGTCCAATCATCCTCGAGGACAACCGTATCCGTGGTACCGAGGGTCAGCATCGGCTCGATCGCCAGAACGGAACCGACCACCAGTTGAGGCCCCTTGCCGGGGGCTCCCTCGTTGGCGAGGAACGGCTCCATGTGCATTTCCCGGCCGATGCCGTGACCGCCGTAGCCGTCGACGATGCCGTACTTGCGGTCGTGCGCGACCTCGGCGGCGCGGGTGCCGAGTTCGATGGCGTGCGAGATGTCGGTGAGCCGGTTGCCGGGCAGCATGGCCGCGATCCCCGCCTCCATCGACAGCCGGGTGGCCTCGCTGAGCTGCTGGTCCGCTTCGATGATGTCGCCGACACCGAACGTCCACGCGGAGTCACCGTGCCAGCCGTCGAGAATGGCGCCGCAGTCGATGGAGACGAGGTCTCCCTCGGCGAGAATGTCTTCTGCCGAGGGGATCCCGTGCACCACGCGATCGTTCACAGACGAACAGATCGACCCGCTGAACCCGTGGTAGCCCTTGAACGACGGCACGGCGCCGGCGCCACGGATGACCGACTCGGCCACCTCGTCGAGTTCGAGCGTGCTCACACCCGGCTTCGCCGCTTCGCGGACCGCGACGAGAGCCGCACCGACGATGGCACCGGCGGCCGCCATCGCGTCCAGCTCTCCCGCGGTCCGGAACGGAACGACCTTGCGCTTACGCCCGAAGCCCATTACTTACCCAGCGCTGCCAGTGCGCGAGCGTTGACCTCGTCGACCTCACCGAGGGCGTCGACGGTCACCAGCTGCTCCTTGTAGTGATCGAGCAGCGGCGCGGTCTCCTCGCGGTACACCCGGAGCCGGTTGCGGATGACATCTTCCTTGTCGTCGGCGCGGCCACGGGCTAGCATCCGCTCGACCACGACGTCCTCGTCGACGATGAACGACAGCACGGCGTCGAGCTTGGTGTTCAGCTCGGCCAGGATCGCCTCGAGCGCCTGAGCCTGGTCGACGGTCCGGGGGAAACCGTCGAGGAGGAACCCGTTCGCGGCATCCGGCTCGCCGACGCGGGCCTTCACCATGTTGTTGGTGATCTCGCTGGGAACCAGGTCCCCGGCGTCCAGGTACTTCTTCGCCTCGAGGCCGAGAGGGGTGGCCTGGCCGATGTTCGCGCGGAACAGGTCGCCCGTGGAGATGTGCGGGACGCCGAGCTTCTCGGACAGGATCGCGGCCTGGGTGCCCTTGCCTGCACCGGGAGGACCAAGGAGGACAAGTCTCACTTGAGGAACCCTTCGTAGTTACGTTGCATCAATTGACTTTCGATCTGCTTGACCGTGTCCAGGGCGACGCTGACGAGAATCAGCACGGCCGCACCACCGAAGATGCTGCTGGAGGTCTGGCTTCCGGACAGGAAGAAGTGGGGCAGCACCGCGATCAGGCCGAGGTAGATCGAGCCGGGAACGGTGATGCGGTTGAGCACGTAATTCAGGTAGTCCGCGGTGGGGCGACCCGGGCGGATACCGGGGATGAAGCCGCCGAACTTCTTCATCTCGTCCGCGCGCTCTTCCGGATTGAACGTGATCGCGACGTAGAAGAACACGAAGAACACGATCAGCGCGAAGTAGATGACGATGTACACCGGGTTGTTCGGATTCACCAGGTACTCGTTGATGATCCGCTGCCACCAGCTGGGGTCGGCGGCCGACGTGGCACCGGTGAGCTGCGCGATGAGGTTCGGCAGGTACAGCAGCGACGACGCGAAGATGACCGGGATGATGCCCGCCTGGTTGACCTTGAGCGGCAGGTACGTCGACGAACCGCCGTACATCTTGCGGCCGACCATGCGCTTGGCGTACTGCACCGGGATACGCCGCTGGCCCTGCTCGACGAAGACCACGCCGGCGATGATGGCGAGCGCCGCGACGCAGATGATCGCGAAGATCAGTCCACCGCGGCTGTCCAGGATGGCCTTGCCCTCGGACGGCAGGCGGGACGCGATTCCCGAGAAGATCAGCAGCGACATGCCGTTGCCGACACCGCGCTCGGTGATGACCTCGCCGAACCACATGACGAGTGCAGCACCTGCGGTCATGACCAGCACGATGATGACGAGACCGAAGATGCTCTTGTCGGCGATGATCTCTTCCTGGCATCCCTGCAGCAGCTGGCCGCGGGACGCGAGCGCCACGATGCCGGTGGCCTGCAGGATCGCCAGGGCGATCGACAGATAGCGCGTGTACTGCGTCATCTTCGCCTGGCCGGACTGGCCTTCCTTCCGGAGTTCCTCGAACTTCGGAATGACGACCGTCAACAGCTGGACGATGATGCTGGCCGTGATGTACGGCATGATGCCGATCGCGAAGATCGACAGCTGCAGCAGTGCACCGCCGGAGAACAGGTTGATCAGCGAGTAGATGCCCGCGGTATCGCCGCCCGACAGCTGATCGACACACGATCGGACGTTGGCGTAGTCGACGCCCGGCGACGGGATCACGGCACCGATGCGATACAGCGCAACGAGACCGAGCGCGATGAGGATCTTCCGCCTCAGGTCCGGGGTCCTGAGGGCCGAGACGAAGGCGGAAAGCAAAGATCCTCCTGGCACGACGGTGGGGAGACGAAGTCGTAAGCAGACTTGTCCGTGAATGAACTCTAGAACTCTAACAGTGGCAACTGAACGCACAGTTGGGAGACCTGCGGCAGTGCTGCCCGTACAGCCGCAAATGGCCGCAGTACAGCGCGAGGCTGTACTGCGGCCATCTACTGGCTAGCGGTGATAGCTCACAGCTCGGTGGCGGTACCACCGGCAGCAGCGATCTTCTCCTTGGCGGAGCCGGTGAACTTGTCGACCGTCACCTGGACGGCGACAGTCAGGTCGCCGTCGCCGAGAACCTTGACGAGCTGGTTCTTGCGAACGGCACCCTTGGCAACGAGGTCCTCGACCGTGACCTGTCCACCCTCGGGGAACAGACGGGCGATGTCGCCGACGTTGACGACCTGGTACTCGGTGCGGAACGGGTTGGTGAAGCCCTTGAGCTTGGGCAGACGCATGTGCAGCGGCATCTGTCCACCCTCGAAGGCGGCGGGCACGTTCTTGCGGGCCTTGGTGCCCTTCGTGCCGCGGCCTGCGGTCTTGCCGCGCTTGCCGCCTTCACCACGACCGACGCGGATCTTGTCGGACTTGGCTCCCGGCGCGGGGCGCAGGTGATGCAGTTTGATGGTCATGGTTAGACCTCCTCAACTGTGACGAGGTGGCGCACCACGTTGATCAGACCGCGGTTCTGCGCATTGTCCTCGCGGACAACCGTCTGACGGATGCCCTTCAAGCCGAGGGTGCGCAGCGAGTTCCGCTGGTTCTGCTTGGTACCGATGGTGCTCTTGATCTGAGTGACCTTGAGTTCGGCCATTACTTCACGCTCCCAGCCTGTGCGCGCGCACGCAGCATGCCGGCGGGGGCAACGTCCTCGAGGGCGAGACCGCGGCGAGCGGCAACTTCCTCGGGGCGCTGCAGGCCCTTGAGCGCAGCGACGGTCGCATGCACAACATTGATGGCGTTGTCGCTACCGAGCGACTTCGACAGAATGTCGTGGATGCCGGCGCATTCCAGCACGGCACGCACCGCGCCACCGGCGATGACACCGGTACCGGGGCTTGCCGGACGCAGCATGACGACGCCCGCTGCGGCCTCACCCTGAATCGGGTGCGTGATGGTGCTGCCGATCATCGGAACGCGGAAGAAGCTCTTGCGAGCCTCCTCGACGCCCTTCTGGATGGCCGCAGGAACTTCCTTGGCCTTGCCGTAGCCGACGCCAACCAGTCCGTTGCCGTCGCCCACGATCACCAGAGCGGTGAAGCTGAAGCGACGACCACCCTTGACGACCTTCGACACGCGGTTGATCGTGACAACGCGCTCGATGTGGTTCGACTTCTCGGCCGACTGTCCGCCGCGACGATCGTCGCGACCGCCACCACGACGGTCGCCGCCGCCGCGGTTGTCCCCGGTGTTGGGGCCATTCTGTCCGGCGGGTCCGCTTCCGCCGTCACGCCTCTGACGTCCCGGCATCAGGCTGTCCTTCCGTTCATGTACTCGGTCTTGGTCATCAGAACTTCAACCCGCCTTCGCGAGCTGCGTCCGCAAGGGCCGCGATGCGACCGTGGTAGCCGTGTCCGCCGTGGTCGAACACGACGGTCTCGACACCGGCTGCCTTCGCGCGCTCGGCGATCAGCTGACCGACCTTCGCACTGAGGGCCTTCTTGTCGCCGTCCGCTGCACGCACGTCGGCCTCGGTGGTCGACGCCGCGGCCAGGGTGTGGCCTGCGAGGTCGTCCACGAGCTGGACGTGGATGTGGCGCGAGGACCGGTTGACGACCAAGCGGGGACGCTCGGGCGTGCCGGAGACCTTCTTGCGGAGACGGAAGTGACGACGCACCTTCGACAGGCGACGCTTCGTGGACGCATCCTTGCCGAGCGGAATCCGCTTGGCTTTCTGGTTTGCAGTCTGGCTCATATCACTTACCCGTCTTTCCGACCTTGCGGCGGATCTGCTCACCCTCGTAACGCACGCCCTTGCCCTTGTACGGGTCCGGACGACGGAGACGACGGATGTTGGCCGAGATCTGCCCGACCTTCTGCTTGTCGATGCCCGACACCGAGAACCTGGTGGGCGACTCGACCGCGAAGGTGATGCCTTCCGGAGCCTCGATCGGGACCGGGTGGCTGTAGCCGAGTGCGAACTCGAGGTCCTTGCCCTTGAGCGCGACGCGGTAACCGACGCCGTGAATCTCCATCTTGGTGGTGTAACCGTCGGTGACACCGGTGATGAGGTTCTGAACCAGGGTGCGAGACAGACCGTGCAGCGCGCGGCTGCGACGCTCGTCGTCCGGACGGGTCACGCTGAGCGTGCCGTCGTCGTTCTTCGCAATGGCAATCGGCTCGGAGATCGTCAGGGCCAGCGAGCCCTTGGGTCCCTTGACCGTGACGTCCTGGCCGTCGATCGAGACGTCGACGCCGCCGGGGACGGTGACGGGAATCTTTCCAATACGCGACATTGTGGTGGCCTCCCTTACCAGACGTAGGCGAGGACTTCCCCGCCCACTCCTTGATTGGCCGCCTGGCGATCGGTGAGCAGGCCGGTGGACGTGGAAATGATCGCCACGCCGAGGCCGCCCAGAACCTTGGGCAGGTTGGTGGACTTCGCGTACACACGCAGACCCGGCTTGGAGACGCGGCGCACGCCGGCGAGGCTGCGCTCACGGCTCGGGCCGTACTTCAGGTCGACGATGAGGGTCTTGCCGACCTCGGCGTCTTCGGTGCGGTAGTCGGCGATGTAACCCTCGCGCTTGAGGATCTCGGCGATGTTCGCCTTGATCTTCGAGTGGGGCAACTTCACCTCATCGTGGTACGCCGTGTTGGCGTTGCGCAGACGCGTCAAGAAGTCTGCGATGGGGTCGGTCATGGTCATGAGGTTGACCTCTACCTTTCTCACAACGGTTCCCTCTGCCGTTTCCGGCGCAGGCCTATCGCGAAGTAGGTCTTACGTTTCCCGGTCCGAGGTTACGAACCGGAAGTCTGTGGGGGGTGACGCCGTCGCCGGGGAGGCGACGGCGTCACCGGCTCACCAGGAGCTCTTGTGAACGCCGGGCAGCTCGCCGGCGTGCGCCATCTCACGGACGCAGATTCGGCACAGGCCGAACTTGCGGAACACCGAGTGCGGACGGCCGCAGCGCTGGCAGCGGGTGTAGGCGCGCACCGCGAACTTGGGCTTCTTGTTGGCCTTGTTGACCAATGCCTTCTTAGCCATTAGCTCAGTTCTCCTTGAACGGGAAGCCGAGGTGCTTCAGCAGGGCACGGCCTTCTTCGTTGTTGGTCGCGGTGGTCACCACGGTGATGTCCATGCCGCGCGGGCGGTCGATCTTGTCCACGTCGATCTCGTGGAACATCGACTGCTCGTTCAGGCCGAACGTGTAGTTGCCGTTGCCGTCGAACTGGTTGCCCGACAGGCCGCGGAAGTCCCTGATGCGGGGAAGCGCGACGGACACGAGACGGTCCAGGAACTCCCACATGCGGTCGCCACGCAGCGTGACGCGGGCACCGATCGGCATTCCCTCGCGGAGCTTGAACTGCGCGATGGACTTGCGTGCCTTGCGGATCTCGGGCTTCTGACCGGTGATCAGAGCGAGATCGTTGACGGCACCGTTGATCAGCTTGGCGTCGCGCGCGGCGTCACCGACACCCATGTTGACGACGACCTTGACGACGCCGGGGATCTGCATCACGTTGGCGTAGTCGAACTCGGTGTTCAGCGCAGCCTTGATCTCCTCGCGGTAGCGAGTCTTCAGGCGCGGCTGGATCTTGTTCTCAGTGGAGGTCATGTCAGATGTCCTTCCCGTTCTTCCGGGAAATCCGAACGCGCTTGCCGGACTCTTCGTCGGTCCGGTAGCCCACGCGAGTGGGGTTGCCGTCCGAGTCGACGACCGCGACGTTGGAAACGTGGATCGGGGCTTCCTGCGTGACGATGCCGCCGGAGGAAGCTCCGCGCTCGTTCGCGGAAACCGCGGTGTGCTTCTTGATGCGGTTCACGCCTTCGACGAGGACCTTGTTGGTCGCGGGGTAGGCCTGGATGACCTTGCCCTTCGCGCCCTTGTCCTTGCCGGCGATGACCAGCACGGTGTCACCCTTGTGCACCTTCATCACAGCACCTCCGGGGCGAGCGAGACGATCTTCATGAACTTCTTCTCACGCAGCTCGCGGCCGACGGGGCCGAAGATGCGGGTGCCACGGGGATCGTTGTCCGGCTTGATGAGGACGGCGGCGTTCTCGTCGAACTTGATGTACGACCCGTCCGGACGGCGGCGTTCCTTGGTGGTGCGGACGATGACGGCCTTGACGACCTCGCCCTTCTTGATGTTTCCACCCGGGATGGCGTCCTTGACGGTGGCGACGATGATGTCACCGATCCCGGCGTAGCGGCGAGACGAACCACCGAGAACGCGGATGCAGAGAATCTCCTTGGCACCCGTGTTGTCGGCGACGCGCAGCCGCGACTCCTGCTGAATCACTTACTTCTCCTTGACCTGGACTGTTGCACGGCAGATTTCCGACCCGACGTGCGCGGTCTGCACCCGTGCCCTGCGAGAGGGGCCGCCCGGGTGGGCGGCACAACGGTGGGGTTGCCGTGCGTCTGCCGCAAGGCAACCCCACCATCGTACTGGATGCATTATTCGGTTTCTTACTTGGCCTTCTCGAGGACCTCGACGAGACGCCAGTGCTTGGTCGCGGACAGCGGACGGGTCTCCATCAGCTGCACGCGGTCACCGATGCCTGCGACGCCGTTCTCGTCGTGCGCCTTCACCTTGCTGGTGCGCCGGATGATCTTGCCGTAGAGCGGGTGCTTGACCCGGTCCTCGAGCTCGACCACGATCGTCTTCTCCATCTTGTCGGAGACGACGTATCCGGTGCGGACCTTACGGCTGCCGCGCTCTTCAGTGCTCACTGCTTTTTCCTCACTCATGCCGCGTCACCTGCGTCCGGACCGACGGCCAGCCCGAGCTCACGCTCACGCAGAACGGTGTAGATGCGCGCGATCTCGTGACGAACGGTACGCAGTCGACGGTTGTTGTCCATCTGACCCGTGGCCATCTGGAAACGAAGGTTGAACAGCTCTTCCTTCGACTCACGAAGCCGGGTGACCAGCTCTTCTTCGGTGAGCTCGCGGAGCTCTGCGGCTGGGGTTCCAGTAGCCATCAGAACTGCTCCTCCCTTGTCACGATCCGGCACTTGCACGGGAGCTTGTGCATCGCGCGACGCAGGGCCTCACGAGCGATCTCCTCATTGGGGTAGCTCATTTCGAACATCACGCGACCGGGCTTGACGTTCGCGATCCACCACTCGGGCGAACCCTTACCGGAACCCATGCGGGTTTCGGCCGGCTTCTTGGTGAGGGGGCGATCCGGGAAGATGTTGATCCAGATCTTGCCGCCACGCTTGATGTGCCGGGTCATGGCGATACGAGCGGACTCGATCTGCCGGTTGGTGATGTAGGCGGGCTCGAGAGCCTGGATGCCGTAGTCACCGAAGGTCACCTGGGTTCCACCCTTGGCGGCACCCGAACGGCTCGGATGGTGCTGCTTGCGGTGCTTGACCCGCCGTGGGATCAACATGCGTCAGCCCTCCTTCTGTTCAGTCGTAGCGGGTGCATCGGCGGTGGCGGTCGCTGCGCGGCCGGCCTCGGTGCTGGTCGCGGTGGTGCCGGTGGCACCGGAGCGACGGGGACGGCTCGGACGCTCACGCCGCGGGCGGTCGCCTGCGGGAGCAGCCACGTTGGCGGCGAGCTCACGCTTGCCACCGACGATGTCGCCCTTGTAGATCCAGACCTTCACGCCGATGCGGCCGAAGGTGGTCTTGGCCTCGTAGAGGCCGTAGTCGATGTCCGCGCGAAGCGTGTGCAGCGGCACACGGCCTTCGCGGTAGAACTCCGACCGGGACATCTCGGCGCCGCCGAGACGACCGGAGCACTGAACGCGGATTCCCTTGACGTTGGGCTGACGCATGGCCGACTGGATGGCCTTGCGCATCGCGCGACGGAAAGCGACACGGTTCGAGAGCTGCTCGGCCACACCCTGTGCGACCAGCTGAGCCTCGGCCTCGGCGTTCTTGACCTCGAGGATGTTCAGCTGGACCTGCTTGCCGGTCAGCTTCTCGAGCTCGGAACGGATGCGATCGGCTTCGGCGCCGCGGCGGCCGATGACGATGCCCGGGCGGGCGGTGTGGATGTCGACACGAACACGGTCACGCGTGCGCTCGATCTCGACCTTCGCGATGCCCGCGCGCTCCATGCCGGTGGCGAGGAGCTTACGGATGGCGACGTCTTCCTTGACGTACTCCGCGTACTGCTTGTCTGCGTACCAGCGAGACTTCCAGTCGGTGGTGATGCCGAGGCGGAAGCCGTGCGGGTTGATTTTCTGGCCCACTACTGAGCACTTCCCTTCCGGCGATTACGGGTCGATGTTCCGGTCTTCGGCAGGCTCTCCACGATCACGGTGATGTGACTGGTGCGCTTGCGGATACGGAACGCACGTCCCTGTGCACGCGGCTGGAACCGCTTGAGGGTCGCGCCCTCGTCCACGAACGCCGTGGCGACGACAAGCGTGCTCGGGTCGAGGTCGAGGTTGTTCTCGGCGTTGGCTGCTGCGGAGGCGATCACCTTGGCGACCGGCTCGCTCGCTGCCTGCGGCGCGAACTTCAGGATGTTCAGGGCGTCTTCAACCGAACGCCCGCGGACCAGGTCCACAACGCGACGCGCCTTCATCGGCGTGACGCGCACGTGGCGCGCTACTGCCTTGGCGGTCGGGTTGGCGGTTTCGGTGTTGCTCATCGCCTCTTCGCCTTCCGATCATCCTTGATGTGACCCTTGAACGTGCGGGTCGGTGCAAACTCTCCGAGCTTGTGTCCGACCATCGAGTCGGAAACGAACACGGGGACGTGCTTGCGGCCGTCGTGAACCGCAAACGTGTGGCCGATGAAGTCCGGGATGATCGTGGAACGACGGGACCAGGTCTTGATGACCTGCTTGGTTCCCTTCTCGTTCTGCACGTCCACCTTCGCGAGGAGGTGGTCATCGACGAACGGGCCCTTCTTGAGGCTGCGTGGCATCCTTCACTCCCTCCTAGCGCTTGTTCTTGCCGGTACGGCGACGACGGACAATGAGCTTGTCGCTCGCCTTGTTCTTGCGGGTGCGGCCCTCGGGCTTGCCCCACGGGCTGACCGGGTGGCGACCACCGGAGGTCTTACCCTCACCACCACCGTGCGGGTGGTCGACCGGGTTCATCACGACACCACGGACGGTCGGGCGCTTGCCCTTCCAGCGCATGCGGCCGGCCTTGCCCCAGTTGATGTTCGACTGTTCGGCGTTGCCGACCTCACCGATCGAGGCGCGGCAGCGAACGTCGACGCGACGGATTTCGCCGGACGGCATACGCAGCGTGGCGTAGGTGCCTTCCTTACCGAGCAGCTGGATGCTGGATCCGGCCGAGCGGGCCATCTTCGCGCCGCCACCCGGGCGGAGTTCCACCGCGTGGATGGTGGTACCCGTCGGGATGTTGCGCAGGGGCAGGTTGTTGCCGGGCTTGATGTCGGCGCCTGCACCGGACTCGACCGGTGCACCCTGGAACAGGCCCTTGGGGGCGATGATGTAGCGCTTCTCGCCGTCCGCGTAGTGCAGCAGGGCGATACGCGCGGTGCGGTTGGGGTCGTACTCGATGTGAGCGACCTTGGCCGGCACGCCGTCCTTGTCGTTGCGACGGAAATCGATCAGCCGGTAGGCGCGCTTGTGTCCGCCACCCTTGTGACGGGTGGTGATACGACCGTGTGCGTTACGTCCACCGCGTCCGTGGAGCGGGCGAACCAGCGACTTCTCGGGGGTCGACCGAGTGATCTCGGCGAAGTCCGAGACGCTCGAGCCACGACGGCCCGGGGTAGTCGGCTTGTACTTACGGATTGCCATGAGTCTTCTCGTCCTCTATGTCTCGTCAAGTCCCGGCGCTTACGCGACCGGTCCTCCGAAGATCTCGATGGGCTTGCTGTCGGCCGAGAGGGTCACGAGCGCGCGCTTGGTGTCCTTGCGCTTGCCGTAACCGAACCGGGTCCGCTTGCGCTTGCCCTGACGGTTGGCGGTGTTGACGCTGGTCACGGTGACGCCGAAGATCTTCTCGACGGCAATCTTGATCTGCGTCTTGTTCGAGTCCGGGTGCACCAGGAAGGTGTAGGTGCCTTCCTCGATCAGTCCGTAGGACTTCTCGGAGATGACCGGGGCGAGCAGGATGTCGCGGGGATCGGCGATGGTGCTCACTTGCCCTCCTCCTTGTTCTCTTCCTGGGCGGTCTCGGCGGGCCCGTGGATGAACGCGTTGAGCGCCTCGACGCTGAACACGACGTCATCGCTGTTGAGCACGTCGTAGGTGTTGAGCTGGTCGGGTGCAATGGGGTGCACGCCGTCCAGGTTCTGCACGCTCTTCCAGGCCGCGATGTCCGCGCGTCCGACGACGAGCAGGACCTTCTTGCGATCCGAGATCTCGCCGAGGAAGGTGCGGGCGGACTTCGTGGACGGAGTCTGACCGGCGACCAGTTCGGTGATCACGTGGATGCGCTCGTTGCGGGCCCGGTCGGAGAGGGCTCCGCGCAGTGCGGCGGCCTTCATCTTCTTGGGGGTCCGCTGGCTGTAGTCGCGCGGCTGCGGGCCGTGGACGGTGCCACCACCGGCGAACTGCGGTGCACGGGTCGAGCCCTGACGGGCGCGGCCGGTGCCCTTCTGGCGGTACGGCTTCTTGCCACCGCCGCGAACCTCGCCGCGGGTCTTGGTGGAGTGGGTGCCCTGGCGTGCAGCGGCGAGCTGCGCGACGACAACCTGGTGGAGAAGCGCGATGTTGGCAGGCGCGTCGAAGATCTCCGCGGGGAGATCGACGGTGCCGTTGGTCTTGCCGCCGGCGACCTTGACGTCCAGCGTCAGCTTGGTCGTCGATGTCTCGGTGCTGGTCATGCTCGTGCACCACCCTTCACTGCACTCTTGACGATCACGAGGCCACCCTTGCGGCCGGGGATCGCACCCTTGATCAGCAGCAGGCCGTTCTCGGCGTCCACCTTGTGAACGGAGAGGTTCTGCGTCGTGATGCGGTCGCTACCCATGCGGCCGGACATGCGCATTCCCTTGAACACGCGGCCCGGAGTGGCGCAACCACCGATGGAACCGGGGCGACGGTGAACGGCCTGTGCACCGTGCGATGCACCCTGACCGGAGAAGCCGTGGCGCTTCATGGTTCCGGCGAAGCCCTTACCCTTGCTGGTTCCGGTGACGTCGACGTAAGCGCCGTCCTCGAAGACCTCGGCGGTAAGTTCCTGGCCGACCTCGTACTCCGAGGTGTCGGCAACGCGGAGCTCCACAACGTGGCGGCGCGGGGTGACGCCGGCCTTGGCGAACTGGCCGGAAGTCGGCTTGTTCACCTTGCGCGGGTCGATGGCGCCGAACGCGAGCTGCACGGCGCTGTAGCCGTCACGCTCTTCGGTACGAATCTGGGTCACGACGTTCGGTCCGGCCTTCACGACGGTGACCGGAACGACCCGGTTGTTCTCGTCGAAGACCTGGGTCATGCCGAGCTTGGTGCCCAGGATTCCCTTGATCTTGGTATCAGTCATTGTTTTTGTCTCCGCCGCGCTCACTGAATGTTGACGTCGACGCTGGCCGGAAGGTCGATGCGCATGAGCGCGTCAACCGTCTTGGGCGTCGGGTCGAGGATGTCGATAAGCCGCTTGTGAGTACGCATCTCGAAGTGCTCGCGCGAGTCCTTGTACTTGTGCGGCGAGCGGATGACGCAGTACACGTTCTTTTCGGTCGGCAACGGCACGGGTCCAACGACGCGGGCCCCGGTACGGGTCACCGTCTCGACGATCTTGCGCGCTGACGCGTCGATCGCCTCATGGTCGTAGGCCTTGAGCCTGATGCGGATCTTCTGTCCCGCCACGCTTAGTGTCCTTTTCTTGCCGCGTTTCGTAGTCCCACCCGAGTCGGGCCGAACTACCTCGTCTGCACAGTCCCTTACCTGGGCCGCAACTGTCCGAACGCTAGGCGACCGGGACACACCCGATCCGCTGCCGCTGTTCATCTGTCATGGTTCTCCGGTACACGCGGTCGGGCGTGTCGCCCTCCCACTCATTCTCCGACCCGCAACTTTTCAGCTCTTCGGGCCGGGAACGCGTACCGGATGCACTCAATGCGAGTGCCAGTAGGTACTGCTTCCGTCTTGCATGTGGCCGCGAGCAGGTCATTCGATCTACACCGCGACGTTTCACCCCACCTGTTTCGGGCCGCAAACGATCGCGTCCCAGACAAGGCAACCCGACCAGTATGCCGTACCGCGCAGGAGAGATCAAACCGGGCTCGATCACACTCGCCGGGCCCCGAACTTACTTTGAAGTAATATCTGGGCATGACACCCTCGAGCCCCACCTACGCCGCCTGGCAGAAGCTTCCCGACAACGCGCTCGGACACGCGTTGTTCTCCGTCGGCATGTGCATCCGCGTCCCCTACTTCGGCTCGGTGTTCCCCCGCGTCGTCGAGATGCGGCCGGGCCGTTGCGAGGTGCGGGCACCGAAGTGGTGGGGCGTCCGCAACCACCTCGGCACGTTCCACGCGATCGCCGCGTGCAACCTCGCCGAGGCGGCCATGGGCATGCTGTCCGAGGCGACCGTGCCGCCGACGCACCGGTGGATCCCGAAATCGATGACCGTCGACTACCTCGCCAAGGCGAACGGGCCGCTGCGGGCCGTCGCGGAACTGACGGAATTGCCGGACTTCGGCGCGATGACCGCGGGCACCGACGTGGTCGTCTCCGTGCGCATCCTCGACCGCCGGGGAGCCGAGGTGGTCCACACCGACATCACGACGTGGGTCACACCTCGACAGCGCTAGACCTTCTGGGCGTCCTTCTCCATCGCCTCTATCAGGCTCTTCGGACGCATGTCCGTCCAATTAGCTTCTACGTAGGCGAGGCAAGCGTCACGCGAATCCTCACCGAAGGCGGTCGCCCATCCAGCAGGAACGTCCGCGAAGACGGGCCACAGTGAGTGCTGTCCCTCGTCATTCACAAGTACGAAGAATCGACCGTCTACGTCGTCGAATGGATTAGTCAAGGCATACCTTTCGTCAACCGTCGCGCATGTGCGCAACGCGGTACCAACGTCGGAATGGTATCGGTGTGGATTCCGCAGGTGTTACCGAGCTGAATGCAATGCGGGTTTCCACCTCCCCGATTGCCCGCACTGAATCTCTACTTGGGCTCAGGCCATCAGGGGACCTCCGGTAACATCCACTCTGGGTTCCGAGATTCAAGTACATCGAAGACAGACGCGCCTGCGTGGAGCGCATCGCCAGTTGATCCAATGCCGACAGCGGAGTGTAGATGCCGAATTTCAGGGACGTAGCGGTACTGGTGGAGAACGTCCACAAGTCCTTCGGCGACGTCCATGCTCTGCAGGGAATCAACTTCAAGGCTGACCGGGGAACGGTGCTCGGCATTCTCGGACCGAACGGTGCGGGGAAGACCACCATCGTGAAGATCCTCGCCACCTTGATGCGACCGGATCACGGTCGGGCATTCGTAGCGGGTCATGACGTTGTGCAGAATGCACCCGCCGTCCGACGATCGATCATGATGACCGGGCAGTACGCTGCGCTCGACGAAACACTCTCGGGGAGGGAAAACCTCGAACTGTTCGGTCGGCTGATGGGCCTGGACAAGGCCTCCGCTCGACAGCGAGCGGACGTGCTGCTGGACGAATTCGATCTGACTCCGGCCGGACGTAGAGCCGTGAAGAATTACTCGGGCGGCATGCGAAGGCGGATCGACATCGCGTGCGGGCTCGTGGTGCGCCCTGAGGTCGTATTTCTCGACGAACCGACCACGGGCTTGGATCCGCGAAGCCGCCAAGGAGTGTGGAGCCTCGTTGAGAAACTAAAAGGGCAGGGAATCACCACACTCCTGACAACGCAATATCTAGAAGAGGCAGATCTCCTCAGCGACAACATCATCGTCATCGACAAGGGCACCGTGATCGCCGAGGGAACGGCAGATCAGCTGAAGGCCAGGACAGGTGGAAGCTACTGCGAGGTGGTTCCACTCGATCCACAGCATCTCCCATGGGTCGTGCAGGCTCTAGGTGAACTGGTTCCGCTTGATGTTCGCGCCGAACTGACCCATGACGACGACCGGCTGTCCTTTCCTGCACCGGCCGGCGCGGCCACACTGACGGAGGCCCTTCGTCGGCTCGATTCCGCACGGATCGAACTTGCCGATATCGCCCTGCGAAGGCCGTCGCTCGACGACGTATTCCTCTCCATCACGGGCCATTCGCACGCGGGAGCGGACCGATGACCGCAATCGCAAAGGCAGGAGGAGAGCGCGGACGCACGTCCCGCGCTTTCGCTACTCCCGCGAGACGCGTCGGTTCACATCGACGGCCTGAGCCGACCGGAATTCAGCAATGGCTCGCGCTGACGAGGCGGATGGTCGTATCGATGGCCAAGAATGGCGCTCTTCTGGTCGCCTTGATCGCCCCGCTAGTATTCACGCTCGGTTTCTACCTTCCGCTGAAGTTCGTAATGCAGGTCCAAGGAATCGACTACGCGCAGTTCCTGATGCCCATCATCGTTCTCCAGGCCATGGCATTCACGGCGATTTCGGCTGCACAACTCTCGGCAATCGAGGCTGTCACCGGACTGAGCGATCGGCTTCAGACTATGCCCGTCGCCGCGCTCGCGCCGCTGGCCTCACGTATGACAGGCGGACTCGTCCGGTCCATTGTGTCGTTGGTCGCCGCTCTCGCCTACGGCTATGCCATCGGATTCCGGTTCACTGCGGGTCCGTGGCAGGCCCTGTGGTTTTGCCTCCTCTCACTGGCAGTGAGCACCGCCTTAGCCCTAGGGGCGGACGCTATCGGAACACTCTCCAAGAGTCCGGAGGCAACCAGCCAGGCACTCACGCTGCCCATGCTTATCTTCGGGATGCTCTCCTGTGGATTCGTAGCTGAAACAGGATTTCCAGAATGGGTCAGGCCCTTTGTGCGCAATCAGCCGATTTCACAATTCTCCTTCGCCATGCGGGACATGGCGGCAGGCGGCGTGCAGCCATCAACCCTGTGGCCGGCGCTCGCGTGGATCATCGGACTGTCCGTTGTGTTCCTTCCTCTGGCCGTGTGGGCGAGTGTGAGACGGAAATGAGTGAACCAGCCGAGATTTCGATGATTGCCAAACCCTCACCCACCCTGGAGTTCCCTCCAAACCCACATAGTCGTTCCGAAGGTTCCTGGTCCGCACTTGCCTCGCACAGCCTCATCCAGTGCAAACGCTTGCTGATGAGATGGTCCCGCGACCCAACGACCATGATTCAGTCACTCCTCTATCCGGCGTTGACGCTCCTAATGTTCCGGATAGTTCTAGGGGATTCGATATCAGCTGCCACGGGACAGCCCAGCATCTTCGGCACGGTGCCGATGATCACCCTGGTAGGTGCGATGTTCGGTTCGATCGTGAGCGCCGTGGGCCTCAAAGGCGAAAAGCAGAATGGTCTGCTCAGCAGGTTCTGGACACTCCCTGTCCACAGAGCGTCCGGGCTGGTCGGTCGTATGCTCGCCGAAGCGGTCAGAGTCCTGGCGACAACACTGGTAATCCTTGGTGTCGGTATGGCCTTGGGCTTCAGGTTCAATCAGGGGATGCTTGCCGGCGTGGCCCTCCTGCTGCTGCCAGTCATTTTCGGCATGGGATTCGCCGTCATGGTGACAGCGCTGGCCACAGTTTCGGGCGACGCTCCCCTTGTCGAGATCGTCTCGATCGCGGCCACACTGTTGATGTTCTTCAATTCGGGCTTCGTTCCGGTGGCCGCATACCCTCCGTGGTTGCAGCCCATAGTGGCCGCCCAGCCGATGTCGTGTGCGGTCGACGCAATGCGAGGCTTGTCACTTGGTGGTCCGGTGATGGAGCCCCTGTTGCAGACGCTGGCATGGTCTTTGGGAATGATCGCGGTCTTCCTCTATCCGGCGATTCGAGGATATCGGCGGGCCGCCGCGACGGGGCGCTGACCCCGCAAGAGAGACCGTGTTGCAGCTGATACTGTGAGCACAGTCGACAATGCTGAAATCTGCGAGGACGACGGATTCCCGGAGAACGCGGCTGCCGGGAGTCCCGGTAGAAAGCGGACAATGGAACCCCGGTACACAAGGCCTGTGTCAACTCTGGCAGCGCTCGCCTTCCTGAGTATTTCCACGATCTTCACGCAAGCGATCGCCCTCGCGGATCCTCAAACCGTCGTCCCCGAGCCTCAGGTGGAACTGATCAACCCGCCGCCGGGCGCCAACGATTGGGACTGCAGACCTACAACTGCCCATCCCCGCCCGGTCGTCTTGGTCCACGGGACCGCTGAGGACATGGCCACAACATGGCGAGTGCTCTCTCCTGAGCTCAAAGCGGACGGGTATTGCGTTTTCGCCCTCAACTACGGCGGCGCACCGCGAGCAGTTCCACCATTCACGACGGTGTGGGGTGTCCAAGATATCCGTTCGTCGGCGCGCGAGCTCGCCGCCTTTGTCGACGCGGTGCGATCACGTACAGGTTCGCGGCAAGTAGACATCGTCGGTCACTCACAGGGCGGCACAATGGCACGGCAATACTTGCGCTTCGAGGGCGGCGCCAACATCGCCAATCCGGCGGAGAACAAGGTCTACTCACTGGTCACTCTTGGCGCGACCAACCACGGAACCACGTGGGATGGCGACATCTTGGTGCGCCTCCGCGAGCTGGCCGCGGCTCACGGCTTCGATAACGAGACGCTGGATCAATTCCTCTTCGGTGTCGCCGTAAGCCAACAAACGGTCGGCTCATCACTACTCGAGGCACTTAACCTGGACGGCGATGTAGATGCCGGGGTGAATTACACGGTCATCGCGTCTCGGACCGACACGATGGTGACGCCGCCCGAGAGTACTTTCTTGTCGTCCGATGGTCGCGCCTCCGTGAACAACGTGTGGGTCCAGGACGGCTGCCCCTCCGAGCAGACGTCGCACACCGGCCTCATTTCGGACGCACGATCGCTATACCTGGTCAATACCGGTCTCGACCCGACCTACGCGGACTCCCGTAGCGCCCCGTGCGGATCGTGATCCGCACGTTGGCAGCGAGCGCCGTCAGCGGCGCAGCAAACGCACCACGATCGCGGACCCTGCGGCGCCGGCCGTCCCGGATCTGGTGACGCGGGACTTCACCGCCTCCGCTGTGAACACCAAGTGGTGCGGCGACATCACCTTATGGAAGAGTCGGGCCTGATCCGACACGAAGAAGCGACTGGCAGGTGGTCACTGAGATATTACCTATCCGGGCGCAGTCTGAGGTGGTGAGCTGCTGGTAGGTGATCACTGCTGATGATGTCACCGCGGAACCTGTCAACCTTTTCGAGACAGAGTTTTCGTTGGTTTAGCCGGTCGGGTGGCTGGTTGCGTCCATGAAGATGGTGTACGAGCTGGGGATCGGAAGTACCGGCGTGTCGTAACCAGAAGATAGGCGGTCAT
>NZ_WXYH01000383.1:0-34743 GCF_009872365.1 Rhodococcus sp. T7 | reverse complement strand
GGCTGACGGATCGAATGCACGTCCACGTTCGTCGACGCGTTCTCCGTCATGCCGCCCTTGAGCAGGTGCGCGATGCCACAGGCGAACTCGACGACCTCCTGACCGCGGGAGACCTCACCCAAGGCGTCGGAGACGACCTTGCCGTGCTCGGAGGTGATGATCTCGGCGAGTTCACCCTTGCGCTCGTTGAGCAGTTCCCGGAACTTGAAAATGATCTGCGTCCGCTTGGCGAGGGAGGTGTCGCGCCACCCGGGGAACGCCGCCGCGGCCGAGTCGATGACGGCGCGGGCGTCCTCGACACTGGCCAACGCGACCTCACCGGTGACGGCACCGGTCGCCGGGTTGGTGACCAGGGCGGTGTTCCCGCTGGTACCGGCGAAGCTCTTGTTGTCGAACCAGTGCGAGATGATCCGGCCTTCGCCGGAGTGCGAGATGATCCGGCCTTCGCCGGAGTGCGAGATCGTTCGGGTCTGCGCGGCGCCGTCGCTGTGTGTCATGAAATGGGTGTCCTTACCGAGAGAGCGGATACCGGGGCGATCCGCACGGATCGCGTGATGCCTCCACTCTGGTCCGTGAACCAGCCCCCAGACCCCGACGATCTGTATAGCAATCCGCCTTCTGATTTACACTGCGTAAATGCTGCCCACGATCGTCGACATCCTGACGCTCCCGGTCGTCCAGGCCGGAACGCCCGAGGTGGTCGGCGGCGGACCACTCGACCGGCCGGTGCGGTGGGTGCACGTCAGCGATCTGCCCGACCTGTCCAACCTCCTCCAGGGCGGCGAACTCGTCCTCACCACCGGGCAACCCCTCGCGGACGACTCGTCGAGCGTGGAATACCTGGAGGGTCTGGCCGCGGCGGGCGCCGCCGGACTCGTCGTGGAACTGGGCGTCCACGTCGACACCGTCCCGGACGGGGTCGCGCGCGCCGCCGACAGACTATCGTTCCCCGTCATCGCGCTGCACCGTCAGATCAAGTTCGTCGAGGTCACCGAGGCAGTACACCGGTCGATCGTCGCGGAGCAGTACGACGAGGTCGCGTTCGCACGGCACGCCCACGAGGTCTTCACCGACCTCAGCATGAAGCGGGCGTCGCTCGGCGAGATCGTCGACGCCGCCGCCGGCATGCTCGGCGCCCCGATCGTGCTCGAAGACCTCAACCGGCAAGTGCTGGCGTTCGCGGCGCAGGGCACCGCGACGGCGGATCTCCTCGCCGAGTGGGAACGCCGGTCGCGACTGACTCCCGTGTCGCATCAGACCGCGGTCGACGGTCCCGAGTCGTGGACGACGACGCCGGTCGGCGCACATCGGCAGGAATGGGGACGACTCGTCGCCCCCCGCCCCGTCGCCGCGGAAGGTCGCGCGCGGATGACCCTCGAACGCGCGGCCCAGGCGCTCGCACTGCACCGCATGGTCGAACAGGACCGGACCGCGCTCGAGCAGCAGGCCCAGAGTGGACTCATCGACGAACTCCGCCGCGGACGCATCCAGGACGAGGCCGAGGCGACCGCACGCGCCCACGCCCTCGGCCTCCGGCCGGCACTGACCTACCTGCCGATGACGGTCCGGGTCAGCGAAACCGCAAGCGCCGACCAGGTTCTGGCGCAGCGACGCCGGGTCACCATGCTCGACGCCGTGCGTCACGCGGTCCGGACGTCGCGGCAGACGGCACTGACCGCGAACACCCGGGCCGGGCAGATCGACCTGCTCCTGTCCCATCCCCCGGCGTCCGCACCCGGCGCGCTGACCGAACTCTGTCGGGCGATCCGCGCCGCACTCACCCGGCTCGACGGCGTCCTGCACTGCACGATCGGCGTCGGCCCCCAATCGACCCGGCTCCTCGACGCCGCGGGCGGCCTCACGGAATCCGCGCACATCGCCGACGTCGCGCTGTCGTTGCCACCGGACGACAAGGCCTTTCACCGGGCAGCCGATATCCGGTTGCGCGGGCTCCTCGCCCTCATCCGGACCGATCCGCGGGTGCAGGCGTTCGCCGAAACCGAACTCCGCGGCCTGCTGGAGCATCGAGCGCGACACGGCGGCGACAGCGTCGAAGTCCTGCGGAGCTTCCTCGAAGTCGGCGGCAACAAGACGGAACTCGCGAAGAGGCTCCACCTCTCGCGCCCCACGCTCTACGCGAAGCTGGCCACGATCGAGCGCCTGCTCGGTGTCGACCTCGACGACGCCGAGTCCCGGACGTCGCTGCACACGGCGATGCTGATCCTGCAGCTCCGCCGCCCGTGAGTACTTATTAACGTCGGGCGGTTAACAAGTACTCACGGGGCGAAGCCGAAGATCGTTCGACGAGGACCGCCCCGGTGAGGCCGCCTCCGAATTGCCGTACGCAGTGATGGCAATTTTGAGAATTATCTTCAGAACTGTTGGCATGAATGATCGCTTTCTTCACTATTGGCACCTACCAATCGAATTTCCAACAGCACGGAGTTCTCATGAAGATCGGCATCCCCCGCGAAATCAAGAACCACGAATACCGCGTGGCCATCAGCCCCGCCGGTGTCCACGAACTCGTCGGCCGCGGCCACGACGTGATCATCGAAGCCGGTGCCGGCGTCGGATCGTCCTTCGCCGACGCGGACTTCAAAGCCGCAGGCGCGCAGATCCTCTCGACCGCCGACGAGGTCTGGGAGAGCGCCGACCTGCTGCTGAAGGTCAAGGAACCCATCGCCGAGGAATACGCCCGACTGCGCCAGGACCAGGTGCTGTTCACCTACCTGCACCTCGCCGCGTCGAAGGACTGCACCGACGCACTGCTGGCGTCGAAGACCACCTCCATCGCCTACGAAACCGTCGTCGGCGCCGACGGGTCCCTGCCGCTGCTCGCCCCGATGAGCGAGGTCGCCGGACGCCTCGCCCCGCAGGCCGGCGCCTACCACCTGATGCGCCAGGGTGGCGGCCGCGGCGTCCTCATGGGCGGCGTCCCCGGCGTGCGCCCGGCCAAGGTCGTCGTCATCGGCGCCGGCGTGTCCGGCAAGAACGCGATCGCCGTCGCCTACGGCATGCACGCGGACGTCACCGTCCTCGACCTGTCCATCGCGCGTCTCCGCGAGATCGACGCCCAGTACGACGGCCAGGTCAAGACCATCACCTCCAACACCATGGAACTCGAACAGGCCGTCCTCGACGCGGACCTGGTCATCGGCGCCGTCCTCGTCCCCGGCGCGAAGGCCCCCACCCTCGTCTCCAACAACGTGGTCTCGCGGATGAAGCCCGGATCGGTGCTCGTCGACATCGCCATCGACCAGGGCGGCTGCTTCGAGGACTCGCGGCCCACCACCCACGCCGAACCCACCTACCAGGTCCACGACTCGGTGTTCTACTGCGTCGCCAACATGCCCGGCGCCGTCCCCCGCACCTCCACCTACGCCCTCACCAACGCGACCCTGCCGTACGTCGTCGCACTCGCCGACAAGGGCTGGAAGGAAGCGACCGCCACCGTCCCCGGCCTCGCCGACGGGCTGTCCACCCACGACGGCAAGCTGCTGTCCACCGAAGTCGCTGCCGCGCACGGCTACCCGGTTGCGACGCTGCCTGTCTGAAACTACTGCCTGCCCGAGAGACTGCCCGCCTGAGCAGGCTAGGCGCCGAGGCCGAACGCGACGAGGAACCCGAGCGCGGTCGACAACCCGACCCACCAGCCGCCTTCCCGGTAGGCCTCGGGCATCAGCGAGTCCGCGAGCACGGCGATGGTCGCGCCACCGGCGAACGCCTGGATGGTCGCGATGGTGCCGTCGGAGATGGTGTCGGACACGGCGTCGGCGCCGATCACGACCAGCACCAGCAGGACGGCGGTGGCCACCCACACCGACAGGGCGCGGCCGTGGCTGAAGTGCGGCTGCGACCGCATGGACGCCGCGCCCGCGACCGCTTCGGGCACGTTCCCGACCGCGATGGCGACGAGGAGTACCACCCCGCCCGCGCTGCTGCTGATCGTCACCCCGAGAGCGGTGTTCTCGGGGATGCCGTCGAGCAGCGCACCGAGCATCAACGCCCAGCCGAGAGCGCCGGCACCGAGTTTCTTCTCGATGAGCCGGTCTGCGACCACATAGACGAGTGCCCCCGCGAACAGGGCCGCGCCTGCCGTCCAGATCCCTTCGGTCTCGAACGCGGGCTGGAACAACTCGGTGGACACGGCGGCCACCATCGTTCCCGCACCGAACGCCATGAGCGCAGCGAGGACCGGGCGCGGCAGGTCGTAGCGCAGGCCGATGACGGCACCGATCAGCAGGGGCAGGGCCGTGCCGAGGCCGTACAGAGTCGCGGTCAACATGGACCAGAGCGTATCCAGACGGCGCGGGGATGCGGGACAATCGGACGATGGCTTGGCTCGAGGTCGTGCGCACCGGACCGTTCACCACCGTGCAGGATCGCGGCCGTCCCGGGTACGCGTCCATCGGTGTCGGCGAGTCGGGTGCCGCCGACCGCGACGCCCACGACAGCGCAAACAGGTTGGTGGGCAACCACTCCGACGCAGCCACATTGGAAGTCACGCTCGGTGGGCTCGCGGTGCGGGCGGCCGGAACCGTCTCCGTCGCCGTCACGGGCGCCCGCAATCCCGTCACCGTCAATGCCAAACCCCGACCCGACTACACGATGCTGCACCTGGACCCCGGGGACCTGCTGGAGATCGCGTTCGCGCAGGAGGGGCTGCGCAGTTACGTCGCGGTGCGCGGAGGTTTCGACGTGCCCGCGGTGATGGGCAGCCGGTCCACCGACATGCTGTCGGGCCTCGGCCCCGATCCCGTCGCCGAGGGTGACCGGTTGCTCGTCGGCGCGGATGCCGGCGACTGGCCCGCCGACGAGATCATCCCGCCACCCGTCGCATCCGAGGATCCGATGACGATGCGTGTCCGGCTCGGACCGCGGGACGACTGGTTCACACCCGCATCCGTCGACGCCCTTCTCCGCGAGACGTGGACGGTCAGTTCCGACACCAACCGGGTGGGGGCACGACTCGAGGGCCCGGGAGCGCTGCACCGGTCGGTGCGGGACGAGATGCCGAGCGAGGCCATGGTGGCGGGTGCCCTGCAGGTGCCGCCGAACGGTCAGCCGATCCTGTTCCTCGCCGACCATCCGGTGACGGGCGGCTACCCGGTGATCGCCGTGGTCGCCGAGGCCGACCTGCCGCGGGCCGCGCAGTTGCGGCCCGGGCACCGGGTGCGGTTCCACCGTGCGGTGGCGTCGCCGCTCCCGAGGTGACTGGATTCAGCTCCGGCGGCGGGCGGGGACTCAGCTCCGGCGGCGCCGGGCGATGTCGGCGAGCACGACACCCGCGGCGACGGACGCGTTGAGCGATTCGACGGGGCCTGCCATCGGGATGCTGAGGATGGCGTCGCAGTTCTCGCGCACCAGACGCGACAGTCCCTTGCCTTCGGAGCCGACCACGACGACCACCGGGCCGCTGCCGTCGAACTCGTCGAGCGTGGTGTCGCCACCCGCATCGAGCCCGACCACCTGGACGCCCTTGGACGCCCAATCCTTCAGCGTGCGCGTGAGATTGGTGGCGCGGGCGATCGGCAGACGCGCTGCGGCGCCGGCGCTCGTGCGCCACGCCACCGCGGTGACCGAGGCACTGCGACGCTCGGGGATGACCACACCGTGACCACCGAACGCGGCGACCGACCGGACGACGGCACCGAGGTTGCGGGGGTCGGTGATGTTGTCGAGGGCCACGAGCAGCGGCGCCTCCTGGTGCTTGCGGGCTTCCGCGATCAGGTCGTCGGGGTGCGCGTAGCGGTACGGCGGCACCTGCAGCGCGATGCCCTGGTGCATGCCGTTGGCGCTGAGCCGGTCGAGATCGGTGCGGGGAACCTCGAGGATGGAGATGCCCGCGTCGGCCGCGCGCTGGACGGATTCCTTCAGACGGTCGTCGCTCTCGGTCCCGACCGCGACGTACAGCGCGGTCGCGGGGACACCGGCGCGCAGGCACTCGACGACGGGGTTGCGGCCCAGCACGTTCTCGGGACCGTCGACCGCCTTGCGGCCTGCGGTCTGACGGCCGCGGCCCGGCTGCTTCTCGGCGTCCCGGGCGGCGCGGGCGGCACGCTTGGCGGCGGGGTGCTTGGTGCGGGCCTCCGCGGGCGGCGTGGCACCGCGGCCTTCCAGCCCCTTGCGCCGCTGGCCACCGGAACCGGCGACCTGCCCCTTCTTGGTGCCGGCCTTGCGGATGGCTCCGCGCCTACTCGAATTTCCAGCCATTACTACTGTCCTGCCTTGAGAGACCACTCGGGCCCGTTGGGGGTATCGGTGACCTCGATGCCCGCCCGGATGAGACGGTCACGCACCTCGTCGGCCACAGCCCAGTTCTTCTCGGCGCGGGCAGTCTGCCTGCGCTCGAGTTCGGCCCGGACCAGAACGTCCAGGGCATCGGTTGCCGCGGACGCGTCCGCGGTCTCCTGAGTCCAGTGCTCGTCCAGCGGGTCGACGCCGAGGATTCCGAGCATGGCCCGGACCTGCGACGCGATCGCCCGCGCCCCCTCGAGATCTCCGCCGTCGAGCGCGATGTTGCCCTCGCGGACCTTGCCGTGCACCTCGGCAAGTGCGGCGGGGACGGCGAGATCGTCGTCGAGCGCCCGCGCGAATGCGTCCGTCCACCGGCCGACCTCGACCTCACCGGCGCGCTCCTGCGTGCGCGTGACGAACGATTCGATGCGGCGGTACGCGGCCGCGCCCTCGTCGAGCGCTGTGTCGGAGTACTCGAGCATCGACCGGTAGTGGGCACTGCCGAGGTAGTACCGAAGCTCTTGCGGCCGAACCTTTTTCAGCACGTTCGGCACAGAGAGAACGTTGCCGAGCGACTTCGACATCTTCTCGCCACCCATGGTGACCCAGCCGTTGTGCAGCCAGTACTGCGCGAAATCGTCGCCTGCACACTTGGCCTGCGCGATCTCGTTCTCGTGGTGCGGGAACACCAGGTCCAGGCCACCACAGTGGATGTCGAACGCACCCCCGAGATAGAACTCGGCCATCGCGGAGCACTCGAGGTGCCAGCCCGGCCTGCCACGGCCCCACGGCGTCGGCCACGACGGCTCGCCCGGCTTCTCCGCCTTCCACAGCGTGAAGTCGCGGGGGTCGCGCTTGCATTCGCCGGCGCTCTCGCCCTGGTGCACGTCGTCGAGTTTGTGCCCGGACAGGCTGCCGTACTGCGGGTAGCTGCGGACGTCGAAGTAGACGTCGCCGCCCGCCGCGTATGCGTGGCCGTTGTCGATGAGGCGCTGCATCATCTCGACCATCTGCGTGATGTGCCCGGTGGCGCGGGGCTCGACGGACGGCGGCAGCACACCCAGTTGCTGGTAGGCCCACGTGAAGGACCGCTCGAACGTGGCGGCCCACTCCCACCACGGCCTGCCCGCCTCGGCGGCCTTGTTCAGGATCTTGTCTTCGATGTCCGTGACATTGCGGACGAACGCCACGTCGTAGTCGTGGGCGAGCAGCCAGCGTCGCAGCACGTCGAAGGCGACGCCGCTGCGTACGTGGCCGATATGGGGGTCGCCCTGCACTGTGGCGCCACACAGGTACACCGATGCGTGTCCAGGGGCCAGCGGAGCGAAGTCACGCAAGGCCCGCGTCTCGGTGTCGAATAGGCGCAGGGTCACGACCAGCGATCCTACCTGGCGCTTCGATCGGGAATGACCAATGCGGTGGCCATCGCGGCAATCCCCTCGCCGCGGCCGGTGAGACCGAGCCCGTCCGTGGTGGTCGCGGACACCGAAACCGGGGCTCCCAGGATGTCGCTGAGCACCTTCTGCGCCTCGTTCCGGCGCGGTCCGATCTTCGGCCGGTTGCCGATCACCTGGACCGCGGCGTTGGCGACACCGAAGTCGTCCTCTTCCAGCAGCCGGCGGACCTCCGCGAGCATCGCGGCGCCGCTCACCCCGGACCACTCGGGCCTGCCGGTTCCGAAGACGGAGCCGAGATCGCCGAGGCCGGCGGCGGAGAGCAGGGCGTCGCAGAGTGCGTGGACGGCGACGTCGCCGTCGGAGTGACCCGCGCAGCCGTTCTCGTCCTCGAACAGCAGGCCCGCCATCCAGCACGGCCGTCCCTGCTCGATCGGGTGGACGTCCGTCCCGATTCCGACTCGCACTAGTGCGCTCCCTCTTCCACCAGCGCGCGGGCCAGCACGAGGTCCAGCGGCGTGGTGATCTTGAATGCTGTGGGTTCTCCGACGATGCTGCGGACTCGCTCGCCGAGCCGTTCCACCAGGCCTGCGTCGTCCGTGGCGATGCCGTCGGCGGCGGCGTACGCGCGGCGGAGCAGTTCCGCGGTGAAACCCTGCGGCGTCTGCACGGCCCGCAGTTCGGACCGTTCGGGGGTGCCGGTGACCGCGCCGAGAACGTCGACGGTCTTGATGGTGTCCGCGACCGGGAGGACGGGAATGACTGCGCTGCGGCCGCACCGCAGTTCCGCGACCACCCGTGCGATGAGCGACGGCGGCGTCAGAGCGCGGGCGGCGTCGTGCACGAGGACGTATTCGGCGTCGTCCGCGACGGCGAGTCCGGCGCGAACCGAATCCGTCCGCTCACTTCCGCCGGCGACGACGGTGACGTCACCGGGGAGGAGGCTGCGCGTCGACTCGACGAGTTCCTCCGGCACGATCACGACGACGCGGTCGACAGCCCCCGACTGCTGGAGCCCGTCGACCGCGCGTGTCAGCATGGTCGTCCCACCGAGATCAACGAATGCCTTGGGCTTGTTCTCGCCCAAACGCACTCCCTGACCTGCGGCGGGAACCAGCGCGACTACAGGACCTTCTGCCTCGGCCACTGTGTGAATCGCGACTGTCTAGGACGCGGCCGCGAGGACCTCGTCGAGGATGGTCTCGGCCTTGTCGCTGTCGGTGCCTTCGGCCAGTGCGAGTTCGCCGACGAGGATCTGCCGCGCCTTCGCGAGCATGCGCTTCTCTCCCGCGGACAGACCGCGGTCCTGCTCACGACGCCACAGGTCACGAACGACCTCGGCGACCTTGTTGACATCACCGGACGCGAGCTTTTCGAGATTCGCCTTGTAGCGGCGTGACCAGTTGGTGGGTTCTTCGGTGTGCGGAGCCCGCAGTACCTGGAAGACCTTGTCGAGACCTTCCTGGCCGACGACGTCGCGTACGCCTACGTACTCTGCGTTGTCTGCGGGAACCCGGACGGTGAGATCGCCCTGCGCAACCTTGAGAACGAGATATTCCTTCTGCTCACCCTTGATGGTGCGGGTTTCAATAGCTTCGATCAGCGCCGCACCGTGATGGGGGTATACGACGGTGTCTCCGACCTTAAAAATCATCTGTCCCGTGCCCCTTTCGATCATTCGAGTTTAACACGTGTCCGGATCCTGGTCGCATCAACGGTGCAGGTCAGGGGCATCATGGCCTGACCCTAGGGGTTGACAGGTGTCCCGATACGTGCATTCCGGACACCCCGATCGGGCCGTTCTCCGGCGCCGAAACCGCACGCAGACAACCATTGTGAGTACCCAGCGAGCAGGCCACGCGGGCGAACTACTACTCTGCCTAGTTGAAGTGCGAACCTGACACCGGAGGACAACTCGTGACTGCTCTCGACAAGTCGACTCGCCGAGTCGCTACCGCCGTCGCTCTCGCTGCCGGCGCAGCCCTCGTGCTGTCCGCGTGCAGTGCGGGCCAGATCACCCAGACGTCGAGTCAGGTCGCCGCGGTCAACGGCAACAGCGCGGAGGCCGGGTCGATCGCCCTGCGCAACGTGCACGTCGTCTACCCCAACTCCGCCGAGTACAGCCTCGAGCCGGGCGGCAACGCCGTCCTCGCGTTCACCGCGATCAACAACAACGAGGACACCCCGGACAAGCTGACCCGCATCAGCACCGACTTCGCGGGGTCCGTCACCCTCGGCGAGAAGTCCGGCGGACTCGAGATTCCGCCGCAGAGCGCGCTCGTCGCCGGTCTGCCGGTCGGGGACGCCGAAGCAAGCGCGGACGCCACCGCCGAGACGGACAAGACCGCCGACGCACCGACCGATGTCGTTCTCGTCACCCTGAACAGCCTGAAGGAAGGCGTCCGCCCGGGCCTCACCTTCCCCGTCACGTTCGCGTTCGAGAAGGCCGGAGACATCACCGTGTCCGTGCCCGTCGACGCGGGCCACGAGACGGAGCGGCACGTCTCCGACAAGTCGGCAGGCACCGAGGCCGAGGGCGGCGGACACTAGCGGCAGACCCGGGTCCGCTGTCGGACCCGATACCTAGGCTGGCCGGGTGGCCAAACTCAAATCCAGCTTCCGCTGCTCGTCGTGCCAGTGCACGGTTCCCAAATGGGTCGGGCGGTGCCCCGAGTGCGGTAGCTGGGGCTCGATGGACGAGGCCCCGATCGTCGCTTCCGTCGCGAGCCGACCCGGCGCCTCGCTCGCGAAAGCGGGGGCCGGAGCCGTCCTTCCGTCCACCCCGGCCACTCCGATCACGAAGATCGACAGCACGTCCACCCGAGCCAAGCCCACGGGCATCGACGAACTCGACCGTGTTCTCGGCGGCGGCGTCGTGCCCGGTTCCGTCGTCCTCCTCGCCGGCGAACCCGGCGTCGGCAAGTCGACCCTGCTCCTCGAGGTGGTCCACCAGTGGGCCCGACGCGGCCCGGACGACCGGTCCCTCTACGTCACCGGCGAGGAATCCGCCGGGCAGGTGCGACTGCGGGCCGACCGCACCGGCGCCGTCCACGAGCGGGTCTATCTCGCCGCCGAATCCGACCTCGCGACCATCCTCGGCCACGTGGAGCAGGTGCGTCCCACCCTGCTGATCGTCGACTCCGTGCAGACCATGCTGGCAGCGGACGTCGATGGCGTGGTCGGCGGCGTCACCCAGGTGAAGGCCGTGACCAGCGCCCTCACCTCCCTCGCGAAGGCCAGCGGGGTGCCGGTGCTTTTGATCGGCCACGTCACCAAGGACGGCGCGGTCGCCGGTCCGCGATCGCTCGAGCATCTCGTCGACGTGGTGCTGCACTTCGAGGGCGACAAGCATTCCACGCTGCGGATGGTGCGCGGCGTGAAGAACCGGTTCGGTGCCGCCGACGAGGTCGGTTGCTTCGAACTGCGCGAAGACGGCATCGCCGGTATCAGCGACCCGTCCGGGCTGTTCCTCCACCACCGCGCCGAAGCCGTCCCCGGAACCGCCGTCACCGTCATGATGGACGGCAAACGGCCCCTCCTCGGCGAGGTGCAGGCCCTCGTCGCCGCCACGTCCATGCCCGCACCCCGCCGCGCCGTCAGCGGACTCGACAGCGCCCGGGTGGCCATGGTCCTGGCCGTGCTCGATCGCCGGTGCGGGGTGCCGATCGCGAAGAACGACGTCTACGCCGCCACCGTCGGCGGCATGCGGATGACCGAGCCGTCCGCCGACCTGGCGCTGGCGCTGGCCGTCGCGTCCGCGGTGAGGGACCGTCCCGTTCCCGACGGCCTCGTGATCCTCGGCGAAGTGGGACTGGCCGGCGAAGTGCGCCGCGTGCCCGGCGTCGGGCGACGGCTCGCCGAGGCGCACCGCCTCGGATTCACCCGCGCCATCGTTCCCCTCGACTCCGGGGCGGCGCCGAAGGGAATGAAGATCACCGAGGTGGGGAACCTGGCAGCGGCGATCGCGTCGCTGCGGTAGTACTGCTCAGATCGACGACGTTCCGAACGGGCGCTCCGGCACACCGTCCACGAAGTCTTTCGTCTTCTCGAAGTGCTCGGCCGTGACGGTGAGGAACAACCCCCGCGACGTCGCCACCACCACGTCCGGGTCCGCCGTTGGCCCCTCGACGATGCGCGCCTCGGCGCTCGTATACACCTTGCGGCGGATCGACCCGTCGACCCGCGCGTGGAATTCGAGGACGGAACCCAGCGGGATGGGCCTTGCGAAGTCGATCTCGAGATGCCCGGTGACCACCGGTCCGTCGACGATCGACCGGCACACCATGCCCTGCGCCTCGTCGAACGCGGTCGAGAGGATGCCGCCGTGGATCACCCCCGGACCGCCCTGGTAGCGGGGTGCCACCTCGAGGCGCCCCCACACGTCGAGACCCTCCCCGGCGGTGAAGCTCATCGACATCCCGGCGGGCGACTGGTCTCCGCACCCGAAGCACCTCGACCAGTGGTGCGGCACCGGCTGACCTGCGGCGGGAAAGCTGTCGACCAGTCCGGGCAGGGTCAGGTCGTCGGGCAAAGTCCAGGTACCACTCATGGATAGGTAATCTAAATGCGGGTCCGGACGTGTTTCCGCGGCGGTCCCCGACAAGTGACGTCTACCTCAGCGGGAGTATTGCGCGATGAACGATGCCGAGTCGTCGTCTGCACTGCGCGAAACGATTGCCCGGCTGGCTCCCGGAACTGCACTTCGCGACGGTCTGGAACGCATCCTGCGCGGCCGGACGGGTGCGTTGATCGTCCTCGGCTACGACGAGCAGATGGAAGAGATCTGCGACGGTGGCTTCGAGCTCGACGTGGAGTTCGCTCCGACCCGTCTGCGTGAGCTGTCGAAGATGGACGGCGCAGTGGTCCTGTCCACCGACGGGTCCCGCATCGTGCGCGCCAACGTCCAGCTGGTGCCCGACCACAAGATCCCGACCGTCGAGTCCGGCACCCGTCACCGCGCCGCCGAGCGGACGGCCATGCAGACCGGATACCCGGTGGTGTCGGTCAGCCAGTCGATGAGCATCGTCAGCGTGTACGTCGGCGGCATCCGGCACGTCATCGACGGGTCCGCCACGATCCTGTCGCGCGCCAATCAGGCGGTGGCCACCCTCGAGCGGTACAAGGCGCGGCTCGACGAGGTGACCCGCCAGCTGTCGGTGGTGGAGATCGAGGATTTCGTCACGCTCCGCGACGCCCTGACCGTGGTGCAGCGCCTGGAGATGGTGCGGCGCGTGTCCGTCGAGATCGAGCAGGACGTGCTCGAACTCGGGACGGACGGGCGTCAGCTCGCACTGCAACTCGAGGAACTCGTCGGCGACAATGACGTGGCGAGGGAACTCATCGTGCGCGACTATCTGGCCGGTTCCGGCCCGGCGCCCGCCGAGGACGTCGAGAAGTCGCTCACCGCGCTCGACAGGATCACGGACGCAGACCTTCTCGACCTCACGACGCTGGCGCGGGCGTTCGGCTACCCGGGCACCATCGAGGCGCTCGAGGCGCCGATGAGCCCCCGTGGCTACCGCGTCCTGACTCGCGTTCCCCGGTTGCAGTTCAACCAGATTCACCGGCTCGTCGGCTCGTTCGGAACACTGCAGTCGCTGCTGGCCGCGACGGCCGCCGACCTGCAGTCGGTGGAGGGGATCGGCGGCCTGTGGGCACGCCACATCCGCGAGGGCCTGTCCCGGCTCGCCGAGACGTCGATCTCCGGCCCGTACGACTAGCCCTTACGACTAGTAGGACAGCCGGAGCGCGTCCAGTCGGGTGCGGATGGTCAGTGCGCGTGCGAGTTGTGGTCGGTCGCTGCCGCTCCGGACACCCGAACCGTCGGCACCGAGGCGGTCGATCACCTCGTCGGCCCATGCCGCGTCTTCGGCGGACGGGCTCAGTTCGCGGTTGACGTCGCCGGTGTGCGCGGCGTGCATGCAGAGTTTCCCGGACATCCCCATCGACCGCGTGACGGCCAGGGCCTCGACCCGGGTGTCGCGATCGTCGACGAGCGTGGTCCGTCGATCGGTGCCGCGATTCCGGCGGCGGCGCTCGCGACGACGAGGCGTCCGCGGGCATAGGCGAGCGCGTCCGGCTCGGCGCCCGCGCCCGTGTCGCGCCGGAAATCGCCGCTGCCGAAGGCCAATCGCAGCGTGGCGGCCTCGGACGCGATGTCGTACGCGAATTCGATGCCGAGCGCGGACTCGACGAGGGCGAGCACGGGAACCGCCGCGCCGAGCCGGTCGGACGTGTCCCGGACCTGTTGCCCGGATTCGCTTTTCGCCAGCATGACGCCCTGCAGTCCGGGAAGTCCGCGGAGCGCGTCCACGTCGGCCGGCCAGTCCTGGGTGGTCGCGGCGTTGATCCGGACCCAGGCGGCGCCGTCACCGGACAACCACTCGGCGACCGACCGCCGGGCGCCTGGTCGTTCCGCGGTGACCACACCGTCCTCGAGGTCGAGGATGACGGCGTCGGCGTCGCTGCGGTCGGCGAGGTCGAAATCCTCGGTCCGCGAAGCGGATACCAGGAGCCACGATCTTGCGTGCCGAGCGTCGAGAGGATTCGCTGTGAGAATGATTCCGGTCCTTACTGTCGATCGTCCGGGCCAGCTTCTCCGACCACGGATTCCAGTGCGACCCGCACCGCGTCCAGGTGTTCGGCCATGGCGCGGGCGGCCTTGTCGTAGCTTCCGGATGCGATGCCGTCCACGATCCGGTCGTGCTCGTCGTTCGACTTCTGCTGCCGGCCCGCAACCAGATTCAGCGTTTCCGACTGCCGGGTGAGGGCTTCACGGATGTCGACGATGACGGATTCGAACACGCGGTTCCGGCTGGTCCGGGCGATGAACGCGTGGAACTGCGCATCCAGCGACACCCACACGAGCGGGTCGTCCTCGTCGCGCATCTGGTCCACCAGCCCGCGCAGGGCGGCCAGGTCCTCGGCGGTGTGCCGCTGCGCCGCCCATCCGGCGGCCGGAATCTCCACGTGCGGGCGGGCCTCGACGAGTTCGTTGGCCGCGTAGTTCCCGAAGTCGAGGTCGCGGGCGATCGAATCGCTGACGACGAACGTCCCGAGGCCCGACTTCGTCTCCGTGAGCCCGAGCGCGTGGCAGGACCGCAGGGCCTCCCGGATCACCGACCGGCTGACTCCGTGCCGCGCCGCGAGGGACGCTTCGGACGGAAGTCGTTCACCGACCGACAGCTCACCCGAGGTGATCGCGTCGCGAAGATCCGCGAGGACGGCCTCGGCGGCACTGACCCGCGCCGTGACAGGGCGCCTGGCTGCCCAGCTGTCTGACAGGTTCATGGGGATATTCTGCGCACGCCCCGGCGACGGCGTCAACACGACGCGGGTCCCCGGGTTGACGACTGCGAGTGAGCGAGGTAACAATTGCACCTGTCTGACAGCCTGGCAGGTGGATAGCCGGGTGGCTCGACCGAGAATCTACCCTCTTCGAGCAGCAGACTCCGTCCACCGCATCCGTGCAGAGCAACAGCGCGCGAATCCCCGTGAGGAATTGATCAAGTGCTCGAAACGCGAACAGAACACGATCTGCTCGGCGACCGCCAAGTACCTGCGGATTCCTACTGGGGAATCCACACGCTGCGGGCCGTGGAGAACTTCCCGATCACCGGCCGCACGATCTCCACCAACCCCTACCTGATCCGCGGACTCGCGTACGTCAAGTGGGCCGCGGCGAGCGCCAACGAGAAACTCGGGATCCTCGACAACCGCCGCGCCGACGCGATCGGACAGGCATGCCGGGAGATCGTCGACGGCCGCTGGCACGAGCAGTTCGTCGTCGACGTCATCCAGGGTGGCGCCGGGACGTCGACCAACATGAACGCCAACGAGGTGATCGCCAACCGGGCGCTCGAGATCCTCGGCCACGAACGCGGGGACTACGCGGAACTCCACCCCAACGAGCACGTGAACCTCAGCCAGTCGACCAACGACGTCTACCCCACGGCGGTCAACATCGCGACGATCTTCGCGATCGACGACCTCCTCGACGCACTGCGGGTCCTGCAGGACGCGTTCGCGACGAAGGCCGTGGAGTTCGCCGACACCGTGAAGATGGGGCGCACCCAACTCCAGGACGCGGTACCGATGACACTCGGGCAGGAGTTCGCCACCTACTCGGTGATGATCGACGAGGACCGCGCCCGCCTCGGCGAGGCCGCTCTCCTCGTCCACGAGATCAACCTCGGTGCCACCGCGATCGGCACGGGCCTGAACGCACCCGCCGGCTACGGCGAGGCCGCGTGCGACACGCTGCGGGACCTCACCGGACTCCCCCTCGTCCTGGCCACGGACCTCGTCGAGGCCACCCAGGACGTCGGTCAGTTCGTCCACCTCTCCGGCGTACTCAAGCGGATCGCCGTCAAGCTGTCCAAGGTGTGCAACGACCTCCGCCTGCTGTCGTCGGGACCGCGCGCGGGACTGAACGAGATCAATCTCCCACCGGTACAGGCCGGTTCGTCGATCATGCCCGGCAAGGTCAATCCGGTGATCCCGGAAGTCCTCAACCAGGTGGCCTACGAGGTCATCGGCAACGACGTCACCATCACGATGGCCGCCGAATCCGGTCAGCTCCAGCTCAACGCGTTCGAGCCGATCATCGTGCACTCCCTGTCCGAGGGGATGCGCCACCTCGGCGCCGCCTGCCGGATCCTGGCCGACCGCTGCGTGCTCGGCATCACGGCCAACACCGACCTGCTGCGCGCACGGGTCGAGGACTCCATCGGGCTCGTCACCGCGCTCAACCCGTACATCGGGTACACCGCGTCGACCCGGATCGCGCAGGAGGCGCTGATCTCCGGCCGTAAGGTCGCCGACCTCGTGATCGAGGCGGGACTGCTCGACCGGGACGAACTCGACCGGCTCCTGAGCCCCGAGCATCTCGCCAACCTGAGAGCGTCCGGTGCGCCGCGGCAGACGCCCGTCGCCGCCACCGCGGAGGTGGTCTCGTGACGATCGAGAAGGACGACACCTCTGGAGACGCCTTCGTCGAGGAGGACCTCGGCTACCGGAAAGCACTCGGCCCGAGACAGATCCAGATGATCGCGATCGGCGGAGCGATCGGCACCGGCCTGTTCATGGGCGCGGGCGGACGCCTCCAGCAGGCCGGGCCCGCACTCGTCCTCGTCTACGCCCTCTGCGGGTTCTTCGCGTTCCTGATCCTGCGGGCCCTCGGCGAACTCGTCATGCACCGGCCCACCTCCGGGTCGTTCGTGTCGTACTCCCGCGAATTCTTCGGCGAGAAGATGGCCTTCGCCGCGGGCTGGCTGTACTGGATGAACTGGGCGATGACGGCTGTCGTCGACGTGACCGCCGTCGCGCTGTACATGAACTTCTTCAAGAAGTACTGGGCACCGCTCGGGAACGTCGACCAATGGGTTTTCGCCCTGGCCGCCGTCGTCCTCGTCCTCGGGCTGAACCTCGTGTCCGTCAAGGTGTTCGGCGAACTGGAATTCTGGTTCGCGCTGATCAAGGTCGTCGCCCTGGCCGCGTTCCTCGGCTTCGGAATCTACTTCGTACTGTTCGGAACGCCGATCGAAGGCCACACCTCGGGCTTCAGCATGATCGCCGACAACGGCGGACTCTTCCCCAACGGCCTGCTGCCCGCCGTCGTGGTGATCCAGGGCGTCGTCTTCGCGTACGCCTCGATCGAACTCGTGGGCACCACCGCCGGCGAGACGAAGAACCCGCAGAAGGTAATCCCGAAGGCGATCAACACGGTCATCATCCGGATCCTCGTCTTCTACGTCGGATCCGTGCTGCTGCTGTCGCTGCTGCTCCCGTACACCGAGTACCACGCGGGCGAAAGCCCGTTCGTCACGTTCTTCGGCTCCATCAACGTGCAGGGCGCCGACGCGATCATGAACCTCGTGGTGCTCACCGCCGCGTTGTCGTCGCTCAACGCCGGTCTGTACTCCACCGGGCGAATACTGCATTCGATGGCGATGGCCGGGTCGGCGCCGTCGTTCGCCGCCCGGATGAACAAGGCCGGAGTGCCGTACGGCGGCATCGCCCTCACCGGATTCGTCATCCTGCTCGGCGTCGGACTCAACGCCGTCGTTCCCACCCAGGCATTCGAGATCGTTCTGAACCTCGCCGCACTCGGGATCATCAGCGCCTGGGCCGTCATCGTGCTGTGCCAGCTCAAACTGTGGAAACTCGCGAAGGACGGCGCCCTCACCCGGCCCGGTTTCCGGATGTTCGGCGCCCCCTACACCGGGCTCCTGACGCTGGTCTTCCTCGGATGCGTCGTCATACTGATGGCATTCGATCACCCCGTCGGAACCTGGACCGTCGGGTCCATCGCGATCATCGCCCCGCTGCTGGTGATCGGGTGGTACGGCGCGAGGAACCGCATCCGGACCCTGGCCTCGGACCGCCCCAACGCCTAGCAAGAAAGGACAACAGTGCCGAAAGTCGCCGTCGTCACCACCGGAGGCACCATCGCCAGCAGGCGGGACGGGCAAGGTGTCAGCAGGCCGGTGGTCGCAGGCTTCGACCTGCTGGGCACTGCCCGGACCGGGACGGAACTCCGCGTCGTCGACGTGATGTCGAAGGACAGTTCGAGCATGACGTTCGCCGACATGGACCGGGTCCGCGACGCCGTCGCCTCGGAACTGAACGACCCCGATCTCGACGCGGTGGTCGTGCTGCACGGAACCGACACCATGGAGGAGACCGCGTTCCTGGTCGACCTCCACCACACCGACCCGCGGCCGGTGGTCTTCACTGGTGCGCAACGCACCTTCGACCATCCGGAATCCGACGCCCGGACCAACCTGGCCGACGCGATCGCTGCGGGAACGGACCCCGCCCTGCGCGGAGCGGGTGTTCTCATCGCATTCGGAGGCGCCGTGCACCGGGCGTCGGGGACACGCAAGGCGGACACGACGTCCCTCGACGCGTTCCGATCGGTCCACCCCAACTCCGTCCAACCCACCGGCGACCTGCGGACTCAACGCCTCGATCCGTTGCCGTGGCATCCGATCTCCGGAACCCGCGTCGACATCGTGGCCGTCTACCCAGGGGCGGACCGCGTCCAGATCGACGCGTGCCTGGCGGCCGGGGCCCGGGGGCTGGTGCTCGACGGACTCGGATCCGGCAATGCGAACCCTGCGATCGTCGAGGCGGTCCGCGACTGCACGTCCGCCGGAATCCCGGTGGTGGTCACCACCCGGGTGCCGCACGGCCCGACCTCCGCCACGTACGGCGGTGGAGGCGGCGGACACGACCTCGTCTCGGCGGGGGCACTGTTCTCCACCGACCTCAGGGCAGGTCAGGCCCGCATTCTGCTCGCGGCGCTGCTCGCCGACCCCGACCTCACCGACCTCGACAAGGAATTCGATCGACGCTCACGCGTCGACCCCGCACCGAGGATCAGCTGAGGTTGAACGGCTCCGGCGCGCTGCGGAGCTGACCGAGCTGGCCGACCACCGTGTACGCGCCGGGCCCCACCGGATCACGCTGGGGTTCCGGCTGCGTCAGGCAGTCGGGAGCGGACGTCTTGGCCGACCACTTCACGGTGAACTGGGCCTGCTCGCCGGCGGCGAGGGTCCGCACGTCGGCCGCGGACTGCGGGAAGCAGTCGATGTTCGACCACAGGCGCACGGCGCCGTCGATCGTGTAGACGAGGACCTGCTGCAGGCTGCTGCCCAGATCGCGTTCGCACGGCGTGGTGCCGATGTTGGTGACGACCGTCGTGAAACTCGGTTCCTCACCGGGCAGGTACGTCGGCTTGTCGGCCGCCACCTTGATGGCCAGCGACTGGTCCGGGCACTGTCCCGCGGCGACCGGCTGACCGCTGGGGGCCGCGCTGCTGGAGGCGCCGCTGCTCGACGCCCCCGACGAACCGGACGTGCCCGACGACGCCTCGCCGCCGGCGGCAGCGGCGCCACCGCCGCCACCACCGGACCCGCCCGAACCACCGCTGGACGTGGACGAACCCGAGGCTGTCGGGGAAATCGACACAGGAGTGGTCAGCGACGAACTCGCTGCCGCCGGATCCGTCTCGGAGTCACCGCCACCACGCAGTGAGTTGATCAACCACACCACGAGCAGCAACGCGACCACGGCGCCGCCGATCGCCAGCGCCCTGCGGCGCCAGTAAATCTCGGGGGGCAACGGTCCATTCGGTTCCAGCACGACGTCAACGGTAGTTCGGCGTCGCGCGGCAACGGCTCAGCGGGCGCGGCGTGTCGCGGTCAGTCCGTGAGCTCACCGATGTCACCGACGGCGCCCTGCAGGTGGGTGCGGCCGTCGGACAGCTTGTACGTGACACCCGCGATGGCGCACGCGCCGCTCTCCACCTTCTCCGCGATGATGCGCGAACGCTGCATGAGCAGCGCACCGGTCTCCACCACGTGGCGACCTTCGAGTTCGTCGACGGTAGTGAGTCCCTCTCGGCGTCCCATGAGGATCGACGGGGCGACGCGTTCCACGATGCTGCGGATGAATCCGGGCGGCACGTTGCCGTCGTCGAGGGCGTCGAGCGTCGCCTTCACGGCACCGCAACTGTCGTGACCGAGCACGACGATCAGCGGCACGTTCAACACGCCGACGGCGTACTCGATGGACCCGAGCACGGCGTCATCGATGACGTGACCTGCGGTGCGGACGACGAACATGTCGCCCAGACCCTGATCGAAGATGATCTCGGCGGCGACGCGGGAGTCTCCGCAACCGAACAGGACGGCCGTGGGGTGCTGGCCGCCGACGAGCTTCGCCCGATCGGCGACGCCCTGGCTGGGATGGAGCGAGGTGCCGCTGACGAATCTGTCGTTACCCTGACGCAGGGCCTTCCACGCGGACACCGGGTTCGAATTAGGCATGGGATCATTGTGCACCGGGCGTGTGGCACCGTCGCGACGGGATTATGACGACCCCGGAAATTCTGTTTCACCAGTGAACGAAGGGACTTGTGAGGACGAAGTGGCCGTTGACTCCTCCGCGCTGATCAACTGGTACCAGGTCGAGGCCCGGGATCTGCCGTGGCGCCGCGACGGCGTCACCGCCTGGCACATCCTGATGAGCGAGATCATGCTGCAGCAGACACCCGTCGTCCGCGTGGCCCCGATCTGGGAGGAATGGGTGCAGCGCTGGCCCGTCCCGTCCCGCATGGCCGCCTCCAGCCAGGCCGACGTCCTGCGCGCATGGGGCAAGCTCGGCTACCCGCGTCGCGCGCTGCGACTCCACGAATGCGCCGGTGTGCTCGCGGCCGAACACGGTGATGTCGTGCCGAGCGACGTCGACACCCTCCTCGGTCTGCCCGGCATCGGCGCCTACACCGCACGAGCCGTCGCCTGCTTCGCCTACGGACAGCGGGTCCCCGTCGTCGACACGAACGTCCGCCGGGTGGTCGCCAGGGCCGTGCACGGAAGCGCCGAGCCCGGCAACCCGTCGACAACCCGTGACCTCGCCGACGTGTCCACTCTGCTCCCCCGGACCCGCGCCCGCGCCGCCACGTTCTCCGCGGCCCTCATGGAACTCGGCGCCACCGTCTGCACCGCCCGCACCCCCGACTGCACCCGTTGCCCGCTGCCGAACTGCGCCTGGGTCGACGCCGGACGCCCCGCGCACACCGGCGAGCGCCGGAAAGTCCAGAAATTTGCAGGCACCGACCGCCAGGTGCGAGGCAAACTCATGGCCGTACTCCGCGACAGCACCACCCCCGTCGAACGCGTCCGGCTCGACCAGGTGTGGCTCGACGACCCCGGGCAACGCGACCGCGCCCTCCACTCCCTGCTCATCGACGGACTCGTCGAGCAGACCGACGACGGACTCTTCGCCCTCGCGGGCGAGGGGAGCTAGCTCACACCGGAACCGCTTCGATGACGGACGACCGGGGACCTTGCGTGATCGAATCCAGCGTGAATCCGTGGTCGGCCAACAGTCGGCGCCATTCGGTGATCGTGCGCTCACGACCTCCCAGGAGAACCAGCATGTGGAGATCCAGCAGAGCCATGGGGTGGGTTGTCGCTGCCTCCGGCAGGACCTGCTCGACAATCATCAACCGTCCGCTCGGCGGGATCGCTTGCCGGCAACTGCCGAGGATCTTGCCGGCGGACGCGTCATCCCAGTCGTGGAGAATCTGAGACAGCACGTACACGTCACCACTGCACGGGACGTCGTCGAAGAAACTTCCGCCCACGACTGTCGTTCGTTCACCGATGCCGGCCGAACGAAACTCCGACGGCGCTTCCGCGACCACATGAGGCAGATCGAACAGAATTCCGCGTAGATGCGCGTGCCGATCGAGCAACCGGGTGATCAGCGCGCCGGTCCCGCCTCCGACGTCGACGACCGTTCCAACGTCAGACCAGTCGTGTTCGAGCAAAGGCAGCAAACGCAACTCGACCAGCCCTGCTTGGCCCCGTGCGAACTCATCCGCTGCCGACGGATTCTCGGACAACCATTCGAAGTACGGCTTGCCGAACGCCGAAGAAAACGATTCCTTCCCCGTTCGGATCGAATGCGCTGCGTGCCCCCACACGAGGTAGGCCTCGTTCGACATCAAGCCGACCAGGTGACGAAGCGAGCCCGGAGTGTCCGCGCGCAGAAGCTCACCGGCCTCCGTCAACGCGAATCGTCCTCCACCGTCTTCCTCGAACAAGCCTTCCGCGACGAGTACCCGCAGGAATCGACCGAGTGCATCGGCGTCGGCACCCACGCCCGCCGCGAGATCGCCGAGCGAGCACGCATCGTCCGCCAACCGGTCGGGCACACCCAGTTCGCACACGGCTGAAATAGATTGGGAAACGATGTACCCCATGATCTGCTTTCTCACTCGATGGTTGACGTCGCTCATGTTCACGCCACCTCGGACAGCCGCGGGAAGAGTGACATCATGGCAGCATTTTTCAGATACGACGCGCCTGCCGTCCCGCCGGTACCAGGTACCGTTCCGATGACTTTCAGGGTGATACCCCAGTGGCCGCGCTTCATCGCAACCCACGCGCGGTCCAGGCGCCGCATCGACTCCTCGACAACGCCTGCATCCGGATGAGATTTCCGCATCGCGAGATAGACGTCCTGCAACGTGTCCTCCCCGACATCGATATTCCCCATGCGCTCAAAGTCACGGGGATCGAGTGGAGCGCAGGCGAATTCGATCTCACGAAACGCGCGCGACTGCACCGCACTCCGCCCATGGGTGAAGCCGCGAATGATCGCGAAGGCGTCGACCGGCATCGTCGTGAGAACCCGAAAGAGCGCAGGAACCGCTTCGAGGCGGATCGATGCCCGGTCGAGGCGATCCTTTGCCACTGCGGTTAGACCGTGGCGCAGGTCACCGATCGACCTCGAAATCGCTGTCGCGACTTGCCGATACAGACCTTCGAAGATCTGGATGCAGCGGATGAACATCTGCTCGTCGTGCAGGCGCGTCGTCGGCAACAACGTCAGCCGAACTGCACTGCCGATCTCTTCGGGGACACCGTTCAGCGCCGGCGCGGCGACCGAAGCAAACGCACTGTAGTCGGCGCCCGGCTGAGCCAATGCCGCAAGGCCGGCCGCAGCTACGGAAGGATCGAGCGCGAAGTCGGGTGCGAGCCTGTCGAGTTGGGTCACGACCCGTGTCGCTGCGCGCGCCCTGGCCACCTGGGGTGCATGTGCCGACCTCCCGAGGGCGCGCGCCTCCAGCAACGCGAGGTCCATGGCCGCGGCAGCAACGAATGCGTCCACGCGCTGCGCGTCATCGGACCGGACGACCTGGTCGAAATAGTCGAGCCCGACATAGGACAGGTAGTCGCCGTTCTGGGCGTCGAACGTCATCGGTAGCCAGGCACCGAGAACATGATGCGCACGGTTGGTGCCATGGAAGTGTCGCAGCATGGCGACCAGGTGGGGCCGGACCCCGTTACGCCCGACTGTCTGATAGTGGGCCGCGACAGCCGAGTGGGGAAACTCCGCGTGCCCCGATTCCCATTGCCGGAGCGCATTCTCGATATTGCGGCCGGACAATTCATCGGTCGTCGCTTCAGCAGCCTGAAGGCACGTGCCCCCGACGCCGATCACGCCGGAACGAACAAATTTCTGCTCGGCTTCGAGCAACGTTTCGGAAATCAATGCGAAACTCGCCTCTCATCCGTACTGCGGTGTTCAGCTATCTTCGGCGGCGCGCGGCGAATGCGGATAGACACCCTAGGGAGACTTCTCGACACCCTTTCCGCCTGAGGGGGTGACATTTTCAACCCTGGGGTGCCTGTGCGGCCGGCAGGCACGTGCCCAGGATTGGGAGCGCTACGGAACTCGAGGCCGGTCGATCCCAGAGAAGGAAGAATCTATGCACATCATCGCCAGAAGCGCACTCGAGACGATCAACGAAGCCGTTGTCGGCGGGAACATCCACAACCTGGGTGTCGTCAAGATATTCAGCCGGCATCCTCAGTTGGCGCAATTCATTCCTACCTCCAGCAATTTGGCGATCAGCTGGGTCAGGTTGGAGTGCGGTGAGGTGCTGGCGGTGCACAAGCACCCGGAGCCCAGCCTGATCCTGATCTGCGAGGGCTCCGGTCGAACGCTGGGCAGTGCAGAGCAGGAGGTCGGTGCGGGAGACATGATCCTCGTCCCCGGCGACTCCTGGCACGGCTTCGAAGGAACCCGGGACGGTTTCTGGGCGCTCTCGATCCAGTTCAACGGCAAGGCACTCTACGAGAACGCCGAGAAGCCCAACGCGATGTTTGCACGCGAGGTACCGAATCCGGCGGCTGTGCTCCTGGCGGACAATGAGAAGTACCTGCAGCAATTCGGAACCAGCAACCTGTTGCGGCTGATCGACGACCCCTCGTTCGACAACCCACACGTTCGGGAACGGCTGCTCGACTGCCAGCAAACCTGGTCGGACGTGTTTCAGGACCTGCTGCACCTGCGTGTCGCGATGACTACCGATACTGCGCACAAGCAGGTGGCGCTCGACCATCTGGTCGAGGAACTGGGTCACAACGACAACCTGCGCAACCAACGGGGGTCAGCGCACGCGCCGGTCACCGATGAGACGTTCGTATCGACAATGGAGTGGTTCAGGCATCAAATGCTGTACCGGAGCGACATGGTGCGCACTCTGCTGATGCATGTGGTGCTGGAAGGTAGTGGTGAGATCTGGCACCGGGAAGCGGCGCGAGCGTTTCCGGCAATTCCGCACTTCCAAGAGCACGGAGAAGACGACGGTCAGCACGTGAGCATGGGTATCGATCTGCTCGATCGAGCAACGCAGGCCGAGATCCGTGAACTCCGCGAAGCACTCGCCGAGGGATGGAAGATGATCACGCAATTGTGCGACAGAATCGCGTCGATCGCTCTGGCCGACACGGCGGTCCCCACATACTCCACATGCTGAGCGTCCTCAGGAAAATCGTTTGGTTCGAGGTTCCCGAACCCCGAACTCGGCTCACCCCCTCGTCCAACGCCTCGCACCTTGCCAGATGGCAGCGGTGGTGTGACGCCGCGCAGCGGGACAGCGTGAACGCGCCCCGAGGCGAACGACTCAGCAGATCCGTCTTCGGCGGACTTCGTCGTGACATCATGCTCGGGCTCGTGGCCATCGCGATCAATGCAGGATGCGCCTTCGGTGCTGCGATCACGCTGAAATCGCTGATCCAGCACCTCGTCGCCGGCGGTTCAGCGCTGACGACGAACCTCACGCTCGGTATCACCTGCATCGTGCTGACGTACTTGGCGTGGCTTGCGTTGAATCACACCTTCATGCAAGCCGACGTGGTGGGCATCGGAGCCCGGACATACGTCGAACAACGGCTGCTGCGCAAGAAGCGCAGCGTTACCCCTTCCGGCCAACCGGCCGACCTGGTCACGCTGCTGGACCGGGAGGCAGCACGCGTCGAAAATGCGTGGTCGGGACTGATTTTCATCATTCTTGCACTCGCAACCATCACCTTCACCTCCGCGTACTTCTTCGTGGCGCTGGGACCGAGTGCTCTGGCAGCACTATCGGTGATTCTCGTCAGTTCCGTGGTGATCTACTGGAACGCAAAACAATTGAATGCCGCGCATGCTGCGCTGTCCGCGACGGCGGCAGATCGCATCGAAGTCGGCCTGTTCTCGCTGAACAATCGCCTGCTCACGTGGCTCAAGAACTGGAACGACGAACTGTTTCGGCGCTATTCCGACAAGCGAGGCGACGAGGAGCGCGCGCTTCTGAAAGCCGCGCGTCTCGTCGCGCGGATCAATCTCATATCGACGCTCACTCCGATCGTTGCCATGCTTGCCGCGGTGTTTACGCAGTTGGCCCACGTTGGTTACGTCGATCCAGCGGGTCTGTTGTCCACGATGGCGCTGGTCGGAGGTTTGAAATCCGTCGCCAACAATATCCCCTTCATTGTTCAGAGCCTGTCCCAGGGCATCGTCGGGCACACCAACGTCGCGAAGTATCTTTCCAGTCCCCCTCCGCTGGACACCGATGCGACGGCAACGCGCCTACCGGCGACAACGGCGAAGCACATCGCCGTCGTCGGCGCCGCAGGCAGTGGCAAGACAACCGTTCTGAGAATCGGTGCACGCCGGAGCAGCCAAGTGAACGACAAAACGCTCTTCGTACCGGATGAACCGTGGATATTCCCTGGCGGGCTCTACGAGAATTTGTGTCTCTATCGAAGCGAATTCACGGACGACGAGGCCCGTCGCGCCCTGACACTGTCCCGGCTTCCCGAAACCTTCTACGGCGACTACCTCTCGAGCAAGTCACGCGACCGGACCGAGGGATGGGACTTGTCCCGTGGGCAGGGGAAGCGGCTGGAACTGGCACGGGCAATATTGGCCGAACCAAAGTTCGTGTACCTGGATCAGCCCACGTCAGGGCTGAACGACGACCTGGCGCGTGGACTGTTGGCCTCGCTTCTGCGCGGGCCGTGGCACGACACCACGGTCGTTTATGCGACGGACAAGCCCGATGAAAAAGAAGCTGCAGACGAGATATGGGTTGTGGCCGGAGGCGAGGTCGTGGAGGTGATACGAAACCTCACACCACGTGCGGCGAATCCTGTTCGAGACCGCAAAAAGTGGCTCGCTCAGGAGGATCGGTCGGTCGGTCGCCGTCCCCAGGCCATGGACCGACCGGAATCCTCGACCTCGTCGCGCCGCAGTCTGATGAGCCTGGGCGTCGCGAAGGTCGCGGTTGTTGCATGCGTCCTGTTTGCGTGCCGTGACGTTCTGACGATTGTCGGTGACTACACAGCGGCCAGCGGAATTTCGACCACGAATGCGCGGACAGCAGCGACAACCCTCATCGCTGCACTGTCGGCCGGGGCACTCCTGTCGATTTTCACCTCCTTACTTGTAGTCAAGCGCAGCATCATGGCGGCATCCCGAAAATGTCGGAGTTACTTCTCGACCGTCATGAGTCCAAAGCCCTCCAGGTCGGCCTTCGACGAGGTCGACAAGGACTATCAGAGCAAACTGACGTGGGATCAACGACGTATCGACGAACTTCTGCCAGAAGTACTTCTGAATACGCTGGGTGCGGTGACGCTGCTGCTCACGACCACCGCGTTCGTATTGAGCAAGAACATTTTCGTCCTGCTTCCCCTTGCCGGGATGTGCTTCGCCTACTGGCACAGTTCGAAGCGATCAGGAAGGCGACTACAGAAGTTCAACGATAGTGAGATCGGTACGACGTCGACCGTGTTGGAGCAGGTCGAGGCCATTACCTGGAGTTCAGCGAGATTCGACTTGGCACGCGACAACTCGGCCCTCGTCAATTGGCTGAACAAGAGTTTGATGAATCGCGCCTTCGCTTCGATGGACAATGCGGGCGCGCGCCGCTGGTTCAATTACAAGCTCGACCTGATGGGTGTGCTCTTCCTGTCGGTCGTTATCGGTTCAACCGTGTTTGTCCAGGTCGGCGGCGGATCCAACCTCAGCAGTGTTCTCGCGCTCAGTCTCTCGTACAGCCTCATCGCTGTTTTCGCCCGAGCGGGCCGTTGTCTGGTCGACCTCAGGCAGGTTCTCGACAGCGCAGATCGTCTCCTCACGCCTCCGATCGGCCCGTCGCCGTGCCGGACCGGCTCAGCAGTTGAAGCCGCAGCGCTCGTGTCGCTGTCGGAGGTAGCGTACGTCGCGCCGCACACCGGGGCGGTTCTGCTGGAGGAGCTTTCAGAGTCGTTCGCCAGCCGAGACGTCGTGGTCGTCATGGGCCCGAGCGGGGTCGGGAAGTCGACATTTGCGAAGCTGGTTGTCGGCAGTCTGCAGCCGACAACGGGCGTCCTCTCGACATTGGGCCAGACGACGGGATACGTCTCGAATTCCCACGCCGAAGACATCCTCCTACTGACGTCGAGTCCGATCTTCAAGCCAGGACGACTGATCGAACATTTCAACAGCCCGTTACCGCTCGAATTGGCTCGCGTCGTCGACTATCTCGACGTGGCGGACGTCGTCGGGCGATTACCGTCCGGATTCGACGAGCCCGTCCCCGCCACCGGTCAGTTGAATTTGAGCAAGACGGAACTGCAGCGGCTGGCGCTCCTCGACCTGTTGATCAATCGCCCGGCGATCGCAATTCTCGACGAAGCGACTTCCGAGTTGAGTACAGGAGCAGAGCTCTCGATACTGCGAGCCTTGATCTCTGCCTTGCCGGACACGCTTTTCTTCATCATCACGCACAACCCGGAGCTGACCGAACTTGCCAACCGAGTCTTCCACTTCAACGGCGAGCGACGCCTCCTCGAGTATTCTGCCCAGTCGCGCACGACAGCCGATCGGAACTGGAATGGAAAGGAGGAAGACCATGGAATGGCTGCCTCAACGCAATGCGTTCTGTAACAGTCACAACGTTCCACGGCCACAACTTCCGCTGAGGAACATCGCGCACTGGAACGCGGTGCTCCAGGGCAGCGTGAGCAGCGATGACGCCCTTCATCACGAGCGAGCGTACGTCGCACCCGGATACTTCTACATGCCCGTGTGCGACGAGCCCGACGATCGGGCACTGGCGGAGTTGTCGAGCCTGGCATCAACCGCCGACTGGTTGCTGGTCCCTTCTCTTCGCAGATCCGATCGCCGTCGGCGCGACGACGTCATTGCAGTTCCATTCATGAAGGCGGCGTTCTTCCGGTCTTCGCGAAATGTGGACCTCGCCCTCCGAACAGCGGTCGGAGCGAGTCAATACAAATCAATCGTCAGACTCACGAGGAAGGCTGAGGCGGCGTGCACAATCGAGATACACCGTCTCTCGAACGTGGCGGAAGACAATCGAATCCTGCGCGATTTCGCCGGCCTCCAGGCAATGAACGTGGCCAAATACGGACACGCCAAGAACCTCTATACGAGCGATGTGCTGCGTATGCTGGCACGCTCGTCCGAAGGTGAGAAATACTTCGTGAAGCTGGACTACGACAAGTCTTCGAATACTCCATTGGCCGGATCCCTGAGCTACGCCGACGATCACCGTGGCGTGTTTACGAAACTCGTTCGGGGACTCGACCATGACCGGATTCCGCGCGGGTTGAATCTGTACATCGCCGACTACTATCACATGTATCGTTTCGCGGATCGGCTTGGTTTCGCGGACATCTGCCTCGGCCGAGGGGCCATCGACGCCAAGGCCCGGGTAGGCGCAATCCACATTGTCGACCTGGACAACTGGCTGATTCCGGTCAACACAAGGCGTGCACAGGCAATGCAGGAATTCGCGAAATCGCGACATGGAGACTGAGATGATCAACGAAATTGCCTGGGTAGATGGAAGATGCGTCCGATTCGACGAGGTGAGCCTGTCACCTGCGACCCATGGGTTGTCGTATGCCACGTCGGTGTTCGACGGTATCCGCACGTACGGCGGAAGCATCTTCAAGTGTGACGACCACATAGCCAGATTGCGGCGGTCCGCCGAGTTGTTCGGTCACACCCTGCACTATTCGAATTCGGACTTGGCCGATGCTTGCCACGAATTGGTGCGGGCCAACGGTCTGGCCGATGCGTACATCAAGTGCTTGGTCTTCTATGACGACACCGATGTGAGTTTCAAGGCGCAGGGCTCTTCCAGCAAGGTGGTCCTGTTTGCCCTGCCCTTTCCTTCGAATTCGGGCGCGGAGCAATATCGGCTCTCGACGGCAACGTGGCGGCGTGCGCCCGCCTCGTGCCACCCGTATCAGGCGAAAACGTCGTCTACCTACGCGTTGAGCTACTTGAGCCACCGCCAGCGGGACGACGGCTACGATGATGTGCTCTTTCTCTCCACAGCCGACGCTGTGTGCGAGTCGAGCGGCTCGAACGTGTTCTTCGTCAAGGGAGACGCATTGTTCACGCCCACTGCCGAATTAGCCCTCGACGGGATCACCCGAAGGGTGATCATCGATGAGCTGTGTCCGCGACTGAAGCTCTCGGTAACGGAACGCGACATCGCATACGGCGAGATCGGATCGTTCGACGCCGCATTTCTGTGTGGCACTGCGATCGAAATCATGGGGGTTTCCGGCATCGACGAGATCCGGTATGCGAAGTCCGCAGTGGTCGATGCGATTGCAACCGAGTATCGGCACCTGACTGACGGCCGGTCCGCAATTCGATGACGACCACGCAAGGTGGGCGATCCTTCCCCCCAGGGTTCCTAGCTTCACGTCCGTCAGCCCGGGATAGTACTGGAAGGTGAAAGTCCAATTCGCCGATCGGTATTCCATCCAGCGGGGTCTTCTGAATGAAACTGCTCATCCTCCATCGCGTTCCGTATTCCTTCATCGAATACCATCGTGTAATAGATCATGGAATTCACGATGTCGTCTACGTGGGCACAGGCGCGCAACTTGCTACCGTGCCGCCCGACCTTCCCTGCACGAGGGTTGAACGGCCGGGTCGAGCAGGTCTGGCCGAGGAAGTTCGCACCCTGTTCTCCCCCGACGATTCCTTCGACAGAGTCATCAGCGTCTCCCAATACGAGATGATGGATGCAGCGCAGATAAGGCGGAGCCTCGGAGTGGAAGGGGTATCACCGGAGCAGGTCCACATCGTGAACGACAAGGTAGCGATGAAAGCCGCGGTCGCAGGAAGCGGACTTCGCGTGCCCAGATTTGTTCGCTGCGATGAGGCGCTCACCGCTTCGTCCGCCGATGTCGTTCCTTGGGCCGGGAAGACGGTGCTCAAACCACTCGATGGAACTGCCAGCAAGGATGTTTTCGTTTTCGCCACCTACGCTGACGCCGGCACTGCGATTCTCGATCACCCGACGGAGGACTGGGATCCTGAGCGTTTCCAGCTCGAAGAATATGTGGAGGGGCCGATCTTCCACTTCGATGGCGTGATGCTTGCCGGTGCGCCGGTGGCGATCGTTGCCAGCAGATATCTGGGCACGTGCCTCGAGTTTGCACAGGGAGTTCCGCAGGGATCGATTCAAGTCGACGACGACGGTGGGCGCTGCAAGGAAGCGGTCGAATACCTTCGGGCTGTGGGTATCGACAATGGCCCGTTTCATCTCGAAATGATCGAGGCCGCAGATGGAATGGTTTTCCTGGAGGTCGGCGCGCGCGCCGGCGGCGGACATATCAAGGAGACTTTTCGGCTTGCCACGGGCATCGACTTGGTCGCAGCCGGTTTGGCGTGCAACCTCGATTGGTCACCTGTCGAAATCAATCCACTGAAACGGTGGTTCGAAACGACGGCGAGCAGCAAGTTCTACGGAGATTTCATGTTCCCGGGTCACCTGCTTCCGTCGCGGTACTGCGCGATATCGGGTGGTGAAAGATTTCAGGCCCACCCAGATGTTGTTCGATGGAAGGAGCTGGATGCGGGTGCTTCTCTTCCGGAGACCGTTAGCTATCTCGATTTCGAATTGCCCGTCAGCGGCATCGTCGCCGGCCGGTCGAGCTTTGAAGTGACATCACTCATTCGCGAAATCTTGACAACGGTGCAAGTAATACCGATCGAGCAGCCCCCGCAATGCCCCACACCTCGCTGACCGTGCAGTACCTGAATCTGCCCGGTCAGTGCGGAAGCGGGCTCGTCTCCACCCGAATCCGATCCTGCGCCTGAGCCAACCGGCGCTCGGCGTCCACGAGATCAGTGCCGACGGCGACAATGACACCTTGACGATCCGCAGAGGACCGGAGCGGACCGAGTCGTTGCCCTGGTTCGAGAGAACACTGCAGGCGGATTATCCCCTCGGCCTCACGCGCGGCCTCGATGCCCTGCACGCGTTCGATCACCACATTCTCGTAACCAAAGAATGCGACGCAGCCTGCACCGTGCCCGGGTGTTCGCGATTGCGGCGGCAGCCCGGCAAGATGACAGATCGATTCCCGGACCAGATCGCGACCCATCGCACGGAGCACCAGCTCCCAGATGAAATCGCCTCCGGGACGGGTATTTCCCTCGATGATCCGGGGTCCGGCCGGGCCGAAACGCACTTCGGTATGGGCCGGCCCGAAGGAATGACCGATGGAACTCAGGAAATCGGTGACGAGTCCGCGGAGCTCGGCAAGGGCCGATGCCGCGAGCACGGCCGGCATCAGATGACCGGTTTCGATATACCCTGGCGGGCCGGTGGTGGTTTTTGCGGTCACTGCAATGATGTCGTGCCTGCCATCCGTGCTGAGGGATTCGACGCTGTATTCGGGGCCGTCGATGAACTCCTCGACGAGGGTCGGCCCGGGGTACTCGCCGCGAGAGCGGGCGAATGCGGATTCGACCTGGTCGAGGCTGGAGACGCGAAAAACACCGGAGCTGCCTGCGCCTTCAGCCGGCTTGACGATAATCGGGCCACCCACCGACTGAAGGAAGCTCCGTACCTCGGCGGACGAATGGCAGCTTCGGGTCAGCACAGCTCCGAGATCACGGCCGGCCAGGTGCTCGCGCATGGCGATCTTGTCGCGGGTCAACCGGACGGCTTCCCGCGCATTGCCCTTGATGCCGAGGGCCTCTTTGATCACGGCGGCCGGCATGAGGCCGTGCTCGGTGAATGACACGACGGCATCGATGCGTTTGAACTCGTGCAGCGCCCGCGCCCTGCTGAGCGCCTCTGTCCGGTTGCGGTAGTCGAATACGCACAGCCGGTGGGCGCGCCTGGCCTGCTGCGCGGTGACCGATTCGGAATTCTGAAACACAGACAGCTCGATCGGTAGATCTTCGATCATACGGAAAGTCTCGTCATGCCCGCCGACGATCAATATGTGAGCCATGCCGACCCAGCTCCCCGAGGTCCGCTGATTCCCGGAGGTCGTACTCGTCCGGCCGGTCTCACTTGCGGCCCTCGATCACGCTGAAACCGCAGGGCAGGAGCGTACTGCCGGTGAGCCCGAGACCTGCGCGTTCGTACAGGCGCGCGTAGTCGTTAATGGTTCGCTCCCGGCCGCCCGTCATGACCAGCATGGCGACGTCCACCACATTTCCCCAGACGTATCCGCCGTCCTCGCTGATCACCCGCTCCAGGACCAGGATCCTGCCGCCGGGCTCGAGTGCGGTCACGCAATTGGTGAGGACGCGTACCGAGTCGTCGTCGTTCATCGTGTGCAGAACGCTCTTGAGCAGGTGGACGTCGCCCCCACCGGGCACCTCTGTGAAACCGTCGCCGGGCACGATGCCACAACGCTCGTCGACGCCGTATTCCCGCAAGGTGTGACCGGCCCTGGCCAGCGAGAACTCCAGGTCGTAGATCGTGCCCCGCAGATGATCGTGTGTGCGCAACAGCTGGGCGGTCACGATGCCGTAGCCACCGCCGACATCGACGACGTGCCGATTGTCCGTGAAATCGACCGCTTCCGCGGTCTCGAGACCGGCGCGGATCGAGATCTCGTGCCAGCCCAGATGGAAGCGCTGGGCGGAGTCGGGGTGCTCGGCCAGGTACTCGAAGAGGGATTTGCCGAAGTACTGGCCGAATCCTGTCTGTCCCGTGCGAGCGCAATGAAGCAGTCCGCTCCAGGCCAGGTACGTTTCTGCGCCGGCGAAGAGCTCCACCTCGCTTGCGATCGAATCCGGATGATCCCTGCGCAAGAACTCGGCTCGTGGCGTGAGTGCGCACGTGTCCTGCTCGTCCACGGAGAAGACCCCGGCACTCATGAGTAGGCGGAGGATCCGCTTCAGCGCATCGGGATCAGTTCCACTTCGTCGTGCGAGATCGACAAGCGCCAGTGGGCCCGCCGCCAGCAGATCGGCGAGCTCCAGCTCGACGGCTACGAACAAGCAGCTGGATATGTTGTAGCCATGAACCATCTCTTTGACACAGAGACGGTCGGGCTTGTCACGGAAGTCGAAATACATTGTGCGCCCTCGAATACGTCGTGGAGTACAGCCATACGTGGAACTCCCGGACTCCCGGGCGTTCCACCAGCGTGAGGCCTCGCCGCGCCGCGCGATAGGCACCCCGGGGTTGGCAACCATTCACCCCGTGGGGTCCGACTCCGACCCCAGATTCCGTACCAGCCAATGCCCGTCGACGAGATGCATGAGGACCGGGCACACGGACCGGGGATCGTTCGGCTGCCACAGGCCGCCCTCCAGCGCCGAGGCGTCGAGCACGTAGAGCGACCCGACCCCCGGGGCGACCATCCTGGTCGCTGATCCGATTCCCCACGTCGCCGGATCCGGCACCGGCCCCGCAAGGGCCGCCGCGACCGTCTCACCATCCCAACCGTCGACGGTGATCCTGATAATGGTTGTCGCGCACCCAGTTCTGCGCGAGCACCGCCCGGAAGTCCGGATCCACATTCGGTCATACCGACAGCAGATCCCCGTCCTCACACACCGTCATCAGGAACGCCCACACCGCATTCCCCAGATCTGTGTGCCCGAGCACCCGCACCCGTTCGGCCGGATCCATCGCACGAAGCTGCGGTACGTCTGCCGGACCTCTGGGCGGCAACGAGTCGATCTGCTCGTCGGCGCCCCTGCGCATCTGCCGGACCCGCCGCGCCGCCTGCTCCTGCGACTTGCCGAACCTCTCCCCGGCCAGGTCGCGCTCCACCTCGTCGAGCAGATCCGGCGTCCACACCGGCCGGAACAACTCGGCGTCGGCCAGGGTCAGCAGCAGGTTGTTGAGGACCTGCGAAAGCAGGACGCACCCGTCGAGAACCACCCGAATGGTCGTCATGGGTCGCCCCCGGATCAGCGGGTCGAAGCGAAGCCGTCAGCGGCGTCGCCGGGGTCCGGGGTTTCCTCCTGCGCCATCTCC
>NZ_WXYH01000382.1:0-35034 GCF_009872365.1 Rhodococcus sp. T7 | reverse complement strand
ACCCCCGCCGCCGTCTGGCGTGCGCTGACGCGCCCGTGAGTACTTATTAACGTCGGGCGGTTAATAAGTACTCACGGGCGCGACGCGCAATGGGACGCTGCCCCTTGACCAGCTTGGTCTCGGCGACGTCCGCTGGGAACCAGCGGGCGTCGTCGACCTCGGGGAACTGCTGAATCTTCCCCGACCGCGGCGGCCATTCCAGGTCGAACGTGTTGCTTTCGACGAAGGCGACCTCCTCTTCGGCCACCTCTGCCGCGTAGACGGTGATCACCTTGCGGGAGGGCTGCCGGAATTCGCCGAGCAACTCGTACTCGACCGCGGGCGGCGGTGCGCCGATCTCTTCCTCGTACTCGCGCAGCGCGGCCACGTACGGATCCTCGCCGTCGACGTATTCGCCCTTGGGGATCGACCACGCGGCCTCGTCCTTGCGCGCCCAGAACGGGCCACCCATGTGCACGATCCACAACTGGAGCACCCCCGCATCGTCCGTGCGATACAGGAGTACTCCAGCGCTGGTGACGGTCATGGGACCACGTTAGGCCGCGGCGTCCTCTCGTTGGTCGCTCAACTCGATCGTTTCGATCTCTTGGGCGTAGTGGAAGTGCGGGCGGCGGTGTCCGAGGAACGAACCGCACCACGACATCACCGCGACGTACCGGTTGCGGAATCCGACCAGGTAGACGAGGTGCACGGCGAGCCACAGGAACCAGGCGAGCACACCGGTCAGCTCGATCTTGCCGACGCGGGTGATCGCGCGGAACCGGTTGATGATCGCCATGCTGCCCTTGTCGCGGTACGTGAACGGCGTGCCGAGGGCGCGTTTCCCGGTGATGATGGCCGCGACGTGGCGTCCACCCTGCATCGCGAACGGCGACTGGGCGGGCAGGTTGTTCAGCGACGCCATGTCGCCGATCGCGTAGACGTCGTCGTAGCGACCCACCGTGAGGTCCTCGTCGACGAGCAGACGGCCACCGCGCCCGGTCTCGCAGCCGGTCCGGTCGGCGAGCACTGCCGCGAAGTCGTTGGCCTGGATGCCTGCCGACCAGATGATCGTGTCCGCCGTGAGACGCTTCTCGAATCCGGTGCTCGGCGACGACAGGGTGGCGCCGTGTTCGTCGATATCGGTCACCATCGTGCCGAGCACCAACTCGACACCGGCCTTTTCGAGCGAATCCTGGGTGTACTTGCTGAGCTTGCCGCCGAACACCGGCAGCGCCTCCCCCGCACCTTCGACGAGGGTGACGGTGACGTCTTCGGACGTGACGTCGCGGAGCGACTTCTCGAAGTAGCGGCCCGCCAGTTCCTTGATCTGACCTGCCAGTTCGACGCCGGTCGGGCCGGCACCGATCACGATGAAGTGCAGCAGGTCGCGGCGACGCTCCGGGTCGGAGGTGGTGTGCGCCTCCTCGAAGCAGCGGACGATCTGCCTGCGCAGCCGGTCGGCGTCGGCGACGGTCTTCAGCGCGTACGTGACCTCGGCGAACTCGTCATGGCCGAAGTAGGCCTGCCGGGCGCCCGTGGCGGCGATGAGGCTGTCGTAGCCGATCGTGTGGCTCACGCCACCGGCCTCGTAGACGACCTCTTTCTTGTCCGGGTCGACGTCGACGACGCGGCCCAGGCGGACGTCGCCGCTGGGGTACTTGGCGAGGATCGCGCGGATGGACGGGGCGATCTCGCCGGGCGAGATGACACCCGTCGCTACCTGGTACAGAAGGGGTTGGAACAGATGCTCGGTGGTCTCGGAAATCAGCACGAACGGCGTGCCGGCCTTGCCGAGCTTCTTCGCCGCCGCGAGTGCGCCGAATCCCGATCCCACGATGACGACCTGTGTGCGATCCACCGAAAACCTCCTACTGCTTCAATGCGTCTACTTAGCTCCGCGTATGAGCTCCACATTAGGGATCGACCGGTGTCAATTGCTAATAAGCTGGGGAAATCGAAATAGTGTTATCTCGATCGCTCATAAGTCATCCCCGAAGGACGTAACCTCAGGTCATGGAGTTCCGACAGCTTCGCTACTTCCTCGCGGTCGGCGAGGAGGGCAGCTTCTCGCGCGCCGCACAACGCTGCTTCATCTCCCAGTCGGCGATCAGTCATCAGATCGCCAAACTCGAAACCGAGTTGGGCACCACCCTGCTGGAGCGCTCGACGCGCGCCACCCGGCTCACCGCGGCGGGCGAACGACTGATGCCCATCGCCGCCGAGATGATGGGGCTCGAGGCGCGCGCGCTGTCGGTGGGACTCGATCCGCGCAACCGTCTCCGGATCAGCGCGAGCATGAGCTTCGCGACCCAGAGCCTGGAGGCGATATCGCTTGTCCGCGAAGACTTCCCGCAACTCGACATCGAATTCGTCATCAAGGATTTCACCGACCGGATGACCGCAGTCGCATCGGGCGACGCCGACCTCGCACTCATCCGTGGCGGCGTCGACCGGCCGGGCCTCGAAACCGTCGAATTCGGGCTCGAAGACCTGGTGATCGTGACGTCGAGCAAACACCCACTCGCCGGGGTCTCGACCGTCGACCTCAGCGAACTGGCACCCTACCCACTCCTGCTGCCACCGCGGAGCAGTCAGATCCTGATCCACAACGTGGTCGAGGACGCATTCCGGCAGGTCGGGCAGCGGGTCATGCTCGGACCGTCGATCCCGAGCGACCACACGGCCACCCTCGACGTCCTCACCACCCCGCGGTCGTGGACGGTGCTGTACGCCGACACCGCCGACGCGACACCCAGGCGGGGACTGAGCTTCCTGCGCGAGGCGCACGATCGACTGCGCATCCCGGTGTGCGGGGTCGTCCGCAGCGGAACCGCGACGCGGCCCGAACTGACGCATCTGTTCCGCGCGCTCGCGCAGTCGATCGCCGGGACCGGCAGAACTGCCGAAACCTAGACGTCGATCAGACCGTGCCTGTCGACCCACGCCAGCACGCGGTCGAGCATCGTGCCGGGAACCTCGAGCTGCGGAGTGTGCCCCACGTCCGCGAGAATCACGCTGTCCCACCGCGGATTTGCCGTCGCCACCTTGCGGGCCGCCGCGACCGGGACCAGTCGGTCGCGGTCGCCGTGGAGCAGCAGAACGGGCTGCGCGATCGACTGCATGACATCGAGATACCGCCGCGGACGCGCGAGCACGCGCATCAGCGAGCGGCTGGCCTGAAGGAACGCCGCGTCCTCGGACGGCAGCCCGCGGCGGTAACCCGCGAGCGCCGCTGCGGCGTCGAGGGAATCCTCCGACGCCCGGCTCGGATCGGCGAAGCACAGGTCGATCATGCGCTCGACCAACTGCCGGTCCGTCAACTTCCGGCTCGAGTACTGCAGGAACCGCTCCCCCACGAACGGGGTGAAGTACATCGCGAACTGCGCGGCGATCCGAGGGTCCGGGATCCGTTGCGCGACAGGCAGTGCGGGGTCGACCAGGATCAGGGCCGAGACGGTCTCCGGGTGCGCCGCCGCCTCGAACAGCGAGATCATGCCGCCCATCGAGTTGCCCATCAGGATCACGGGACGACCGACGACCTCGCGCAGGAAGCGGTGCAGCACCTTCGCGTTGGCGCCGACCCCCGTCCGGCGTCGCCCGGACGGGCTGAGCCCGAACCCGGGGAGATCGACGGTGAGCACGCGGGTACGCTCGGCGAGCACCGGTGCGATCCGGACCCAGTTCAGGTGCGAGCCGCCGAGTCCGTGGACCATGACCACCGGTGGGAACTCGGTGTCCTCGCCGTATTCGACCCAGTGCACGGGACCGTCGAGATCGACGACGCTGCCCGCGCCACCCCATCGCTGCGCGAACTCCTGCTGGGCAGGTTCGCCGACTCTGTTCGGATCCACCATGCGTCCGTCCGTTCCGATTGGGCGGGCCGTCTGTGTGCCTGCCGTCTGTTGGGCCTGCCGAGGCCACCGGCCAGTCTACGGAAGTATCGTCGTATGTTTGGACGCATGCAGCGCGGGACGGGGAGAGTTCGATGACGATCGGGGGCGTGCTGCTCGCGGCCGGGGCCGGTTCGCGCATGGGCAAGCCGAAGGCACTCGTTGTCGGCGCGGACGGGGAACCATGGCTGGCGCGTGCGGTCCGGGTGCTGTCGGAGGCCGGATGCGAGCCCACCGTCGTAGTGCTCGGTGCCCGCGCCGACGAGGCCGAGGACCTACTGCCCGACGGTGTGCCCGTCACCGTCGGGATCGCGGACGACTGGCAGTCGGGGCTGTCCGCATCCCTGCGTCGGGGCCTGGAGGTCGCGGCGACGTTCGACGACGTCGATGCCGTCGTCATCACCCTGGTAGACCTCCCCGACCTCGGCGCCGACGCCGTCCGGCGGGTGGCATTCGTGCCTGGCGACGCCCTGCTCAGCGACACCCGGTCAGCGCTCCGCCAGGCCCACTACGGCGGACGTCCCGGGCACCCGGTACTGATCGGCCGGGACCACTGGCTCCCGTTGCGGCGCACCCTCACCGGGGACTCCGGCGCACGGAAATACCTCGACGCCCACGGCGCCGAGGCGGTCGACTGCTCCGATCTGGGATCGGGACGCGACGTCGATTCGCCGCGCGAACTCCACTAGCTGTAGCACCCTCGGACGAACGGGACGCTCGTTCGATCTGACGCAACGGGCGTCCCGTTCGTCCGGTGAAGGTGGGTATACGCCGCGACGTGACGGGCAGACAATGGAGTCATGTCACTGGAAACGAACAAGGAATTGATCCGGCGTTTCTACACCGAGATCGACGCAGGCAATATCGACGCGCTGGACGAACTCGTCGACGAGAACTATCTCGACCATTCACCGGCGCCGTTTCCCGGCCTCGAGGCATCGGGGCGCGAGGGACTGAAACAGGAGTTCCGGCTGTTCTGGGAGGCCACACCGGGCACTCACCGGATAGAAGATCAGGTTGCCGAGGGCGACAAAGTCGTCACCCGGTTGCTGTGCTCCGGCACGCACACGGGCGATCTTCCCGGAATTCCCGCGACGGGGAACCGCATGGAGATGACCGCCACTGTCATCCACCGCATCGAGAACGGGCGGATCGCGGAGAAGTGGTCGGACAAGGACGTCCTCGCCATGCTCCAGCAGTTGGGGGTGATCCCGGCCGCGACGCGCTAGACCGACGCACGGTCAGCGGCTGACGGCCTTCTTGTACCGCCGGATGGCGAACGGAACGAAGATCACCAGCAGCACCGCCGACCACAGAAGTGAGGCGATGACCGGGTGCTGCAACGGCCAGGCGTCGGGAACGGTCATGGCCGGGTTGGTGTTTCCGAACAGTTCCCGCACGGCCTGGGTCACCGCGGACACCGGGTTCCATTCGGCGATCACCTTGAGCGGGCCCGGCAGGTTGGTGGTCTCGACAAACGTGTTCGCGATGAACGAGAGCGGGAAGATGACGATGAAGCTGGCGTTGTTGAACACTTCCGGGGTGCGGATCCAGAGTCCGACCACCGCCATCAACCAGGACAGTGCGTAGGCGAACAACAGCAGGAGCAGGTAGCCGAGGAGCGCTTCGCCGAGACTCGAGTGGATGCGCCACCCGATGATCAGACCGGTCAGCGACATCACGACGAGGCTGACGATGTTGATCAGGACGTCCGTGGACGTGCGGCCGAGGAGGACGGCGGACGGGGCCATCGGCAGCGACCGGAATCGGTCGATGATCCCTTTCTGCAGGTCCTCGACCATCCCGAGGCCCGTCCATGTGGCTCCGAAGATGACTGTCTGCGTGAAGATCCCGGCGATCAGGAATTCGCGGTAGGACATTCCGGGAACCTGGATCGCGCTACCGAAGACGTACGCGAACAGCAGCACGAACATGATCGGCGACAACGTGGTGAACACGATGAGGTCGGGGACGCGCTTGATCTTGATCATGTTGCGTTTGGCGATCGTGAGCCCGTCCGCGAGCGCGGTGTGCACGGACGCCGTCTGTGGGGCGCTCATGAGACTTGCTCCTCTTCGGCTTCGTGTCCGGTCAGGGTGAGGAAGACGTCGTCCAGGGTGGGTCTGCGCAGACCGACGTCGAACACCTTCACTCCTCTGTTCGAGAGACGGCCCAGCGCCTCGACGAGCGCATCCGCGCCGCCGGACACCGGCACCGTCACCCGGCGGACGTTCTCTTCGACGACGATGTCGCCGGCGGCGAGTGGGGCCAGTTCGTCGCGCACGACGGAGAGGTCGACGCCCTCGCGGACGCTCAACTCGATGCGTTCACCACCGACGCGGTCCTTCAGTTCGTCGGCGGTTCCGCGGGCGATGACCGAGCCGTGGTCCATCACCGCGATCTGGTCGGCGAGGCGCTCGGCTTCCTCCATGTACTGCGTCGTCAGCAGCAGGGTGGTGCCCCTGGCGACGAGGTTGTCGATGACGTCCCAGAGTGCCAGCCGTGCGCGGGGGTCGAGTCCGGTGGTCGGTTCGTCCAGGAACAGCACTTCGGGCTCGGCCACCAGCGCTCCGGCGAGGTCGAGACGCCGGCGCATGCCGCCCGAGTAGCCCTTGACGGGGCGATCGCCCGCCTCGACCAGGTCGAACTGTTCGAGCAGTTCGCGGGCTCGCGCCTTACTGCGTTTGGCCCCGAGGTGGTAGAGCCGCCCGACCATGTCGAGGTTCTCGAAACCGGTGAGGTACTCGTCGACGGCCGCGTACTGCCCCGACGCGCCGATCCGGGACCGGAGCACCCGCGCGTCGTGGACGACGTCGAGACCGGCGACCTGCGCGCGGCCGGCGTCCGGGACGAGGAGGGTGGTGAAGACCCGCACCGCCGTGGTCTTGCCTGCGCCGTTCGGGCCGAGCAGGGCCATGACCGTTCCCGAGGGGACCGCGAGGTCGACCCCGTCCAGCGCTGTGACCTTGCCGTACTTCTTGACCAGACCCTCTGCCGTTATCGCATCGACCATCAGAAGTTCCCATCCGTTGGCGTGTCGACCCAGTGTGACTCGAGGTACCGACAGGTGCAGGGGGATATTCGACGTTCCGGGCAGGCACCGTGCGGCGGTAGTCTGGAATTCGAGCAGGTCAGCGCGCAGATCTTCGGCAGGAGACCATGATGTCGGATGCGGCGTCGGAACTCCGGACGGGCCGTGCGGCCTTCGACCGGCGAGACTGGCGCGACACCTACGTCCGCCTGTCGAGCGCCGATCGGCAGGACCCGCTGCCGGGTGACGACCTCGAACTGCTCGCCACCGCCGCGTACCTGCTCGGTGAGGACGACGCCAGCACCGGATGGTGGGAGCGGGCGGTGCACGAGTGGACCCGCACGGGTCGACCGGTGCGCTCGGCGCGGTGCGCGTTCTGGCTCTCGTTCGGCCTGCTCATGCGGGGCGAACACGCCCGCGGCGGCGGTTGGCTGGGCAAGGCCCAGCGACTGCTCGACACCGCGGGGGTGGACTGCGCGGAACGCGGCTACCTGCTGGTGCCGCAGGGGCTGCGCCGGATCGACGACGGCGACGGCACCGCGGCCCGCGACATTTTCCGCGCGATCACGGACGTGGGCATCCGGTTCGCGGACCCGGATCTGACGACGCTCGGGGTGCTGGGCACCGGCCATTCGCTCGTCCTGCTGGGGAACGTCGAGGAGGCGGTCTCCGCGTTCGACGAGGCGATGGTCGGGGTGACGTCCGACAACGTGTCCCCGGTGGTCGCGGGGATCGTGTACTGCGCCGTGATCGAGCAGTGCCAGAACATCTGCGACCTCCGGCGGTCGAGGGAATGGACTGTGGCGCTGGAGGAATGGTGTTCTTCGCAACCCGGTCTCGTCCCCTACCGCGGTCAGTGCCTCGTCCACCGTGCCGAGATCCTGCAACTGCAGGGCGACTGGCCGATGGCGATGGACTCGGCGCGGCGGGCGCACGAACGACTCGGCGCGCAACCCGCGGCCGGGTCCGCCGCCTACGTGATGGCCGACCTCCACCGCCTGCGCGGCGAAGTCGCGCAGGCCGAGAAGTTGTTCCTGGAGGCGAACCGCTTGGGCAGGCGCCCGCAACCCGGGCTCGCGCTGCTGCGGATGGCGCAGGGGCGGGTCGGCAGCGCGGCCGCGTCGATCCGCTGTGCGGTGGACGAAGCCACCGGCGCCGTGGAACGCGCCCGGCTGCTGCCTGCGTGCGTGGAGATCCTGCTCGCCGCGGGCGACGTTCCGGCGGCGAGATCCGCTGCGGACGAACTCGACTCGACGGCAACCCGATTCGGGATTCCTTATCTGTGCGCCCTGGCCGCGCAGGCTTCAGGATCGGTGCTGCACGCCGAGGGGCGGTGCAGCGACGCGCGGACCGTTCTGCGCGACGCGTGGCGGCGCTGGCAGGAGGTCGGCGCGCCCTACGAGTGCGCGCGGGTCCGGGAGTCGGTCGCGCTGGTGTGCCGCGACCTCGGCGACGACGACACCGCGCAGATGGAGCACGACCTCGCGTCCGCCGCGTACCGGCAACTGGGCGCGCTCCCCGACCTCGAGCGACTGCGGGCGGAGTTCAGTCCCGGCTCCGCGGACTCCACTCCGCTGACCCCGCGTGAAGTGTGCGTGCTGCGCCTCGTCGCGGCGGGCAAGAGCAACCGGGCGGTGGCAACGGAACTGTTCCTCAGCGAGAAGACGGTCGCGCGCCACCTGAGCAACATCTTCGTCAAACTGGGGATCTCGTCGCGGTCGGCGGCCACCGCCTATGCCTACGAGCATCACCTCGTCGGCCCGTCTGCATGAAAGTACCCATACGGTCGTACGTATCTGCGCCTTTCTCCCGACGCGCCCGGATCGGTCCGCTCAATAACGTTGAGCACAACCACCGAACGCCGAGGGAAGAAGGCACCCGATGTCCACAGAACGTTTCGACACGATCGTGATCGGTGCCGGGCAGGCCGGCCTCGCCACCGGCTACCACCTCGCCGAACGCGGGCAGAACTTCGTGATCCTCGACGCCCACGACCGCGTCGGGGACGTGTGGCGGGAGCGGTTCGACTCGCTCCGCCTCTATAGTCCCGCACAATATGACGGGCTGCCCGGCTGGGGAATCCCCGCCCCCGCGTGGTCGTGGCCGGGGAAGGACGAGGTCGCCGACTACTTCGAGGCCTACGCCGAGCGGTTCGCGCTGCCGGTCCGGACCGGCGTCACCGTGGACGGGCTGACCCGTCTCGGCGACCGCTACGTCGTCACCGCCGGAACGGACCGATACGAGGCCGGCAACGTGGTCGTCGCGTCCGGCACGTGGCAGACCCCGGTCATCCCCGACCTCGCCGACCGCCTCGACCCCCGGATCCGGCAACTGCATTCCAGCGACTACCGCAATCCCTCCCAACTGCAGGACGGGCCGGTGCTGGTGGTCGGGTGCAGCCACTCCGGCGCGGACATCGCTCTGGAGGCCTCCCGTTCACATCGCACCACGATCTGCGGTCCCGTCCGCGGTGAGGTGCCGTTCGACCTCGAGGGACGCGCCGCTCACGTCGCCATCCCGATCATGTGGTTCATGGCGAATCACGTTCTGACGGAACGCACCCCCGTCGGCCGGAAGATGCGCGCCCACGTCCGCTCGGGCGGCGGCCCACTGCTGCGGGTCAAGCGCGCCGACCTGGCCGCGGCCGGTGTGGACCACTTCCCCGCGAAGGTCACCGACGTGCGCGACGGCCGACCGGTACTGGACGACGGCACCGCACTCGACGTCCGCAACGTGATCTGGTGCACCGGGTTCCGCAAGGACACGACCTGGATCCAGATCCCTGTCACCGGTGCGGACGGGTGGCCGGAGCAGTCCCGTGGAGTTTCACCCGACCATCCCGGGCTGTATTTCGTGGGACTGCCGTTCCTGCAGGCGTTCGCGTCGATGCTCACCGGCGGGGTGGGTCGCGACGCCGGGTACGTCGCGAAACACATTGCGCGCAGACAGTTGCGGGCCGGTGTCAGGCCGTCAGCACCAACCCCGACGTAGGCACCCCGGTGCCCGCGGTGACGAGGACGTTCTGCGTACCGGAGACCTGGTTGACGGACGTGCCGCGGATCTGCCGCACGCCCTCGGCGATGCCGTTCATGCCGTGGATGTAGGCCTCCCCGAGCTGGCCTCCGTGGGTGTTGAGCGGCAGACTGCCGTCGAGGTCGATGGTGCCGTCGGCGATGAAGTCCTTGGCCTCGCCGCGACCGCAGAAGCCGAGTTCTTCGAGTTGCATCAATACGTATGGTGTGAAGTGGTCGTACAGGATTGCCAGATCCATGTCCTGCGGTCCGAGTCCGGCCTGATCCCACAGCTGCCTGCCGACCAGTTCCATCTCGGGCAGTCCCGCGAGCTCGGGCCGGTAGTAGCTGGTCATGATGTACTGGTCGCTGCCGCTTCCCTGGGCCGCCGCCGTGATCACGGCCGGCTTCTGCTTCAGATCCCTTGCCCGCTCCGGCGACGTGACGACGATCGCGATGCCGCCGTCGGACTCCTGACAGCAGTCGAGCAGGTGCAGCGGTTCGGCGATGAAGCGGGAATTCTGGTGGTCCTGGAGTGTGATCGGCTTGCCGTGGAAGAAGGCGTTCGGGTTGGTGGCCGCGTGCTTGCGGTCGGTGACCGCGACCCGTCCGAAGTCCTCACTCGTGGCGCCGTATTCGTGCATGTACCGCTGGGCGACCATCGCGACGAACGCCGCGGGCGTCGACAGGCCGTGCGGGTAGGAGAACGCGTTGTCGGTGCCGGACGAGTTCACCTGCTGCACCAGACCGGAGTTCACCTGCCCGAACCGCATCCCCGACCGCTCGTTGAACGCCCGGTACGCGACCACCACGTCGGCGACGCCGGTGGCCACGGCCATCGCGGCCTGCTGCACGGTGGCGCACGCCGCGCCGCCGCCGTAGTGGATGCGGCTGAAGAACTTGAGGTCCGGGATGCCGACCGAACGGGCCACGGCCGCTTCGGTGTTGGTGTCCATCGTGAAGGACGTCAGACCGTCGACGTCCGAGGGTGTCAGCCCGGCGTCCTCGAGTGCCGCCGTGACGGCCTCCGCCGCGAGCCGTAATTCACTGCGCCCGGAGTCCTTCGAGAAATCGGTGGCGCCGATCCCCGCAATGACTGCCTTGCCCGACAGCCCGCTCATGCACCCGCTCCGTTCGTGCGTCCGTCCAGGACGAGGGTCACCTTCGACGTGATGTGGTTGCCGAGACCGTTCTTCCCGACGACGTCGAGTGTGACGACGCCCTCGTCCACCGACGCCACCGTGCCGCTCAGCGTGAGCGTGTCGTAGGCGTACCACGGAACCCCGAGGCGCAGCGCGATCGACTTGATCACCGCGGTCGGCCCGGCCCAGTCGGTGACGAACCGCTGCACCAGACCGGTGTCGGTGAGGATGTTGACGAAGATGTCCTTCGATCCGCGCTGCTGCGCCAGGTCGCGGTCGTGGTGGACGTCCTGGAAGTCGCGCGTCGCGAGTGCGGCCGAGACGACGAACGTCGGGTCACCGGTGACGGACAATTCCGGAAGCGTCGTTCCCACTACGACATCGAGAGTGGACGTCATGACTGCTCCTTCGCTCCGCACTGCCACGCGTACAGGGTCCACGGCGCGCCGCCCGTCTCTTCGTCGCCCGGGAAGTCGAGGTACATCGCCTCCACCGGCATCCCGATCGCCACGTCGGCGGGCGCGACCCCGCGCAGTTCGCCGAGCATGCGGACGCCCTCCTCCAGTTCGACCAGCGCCACCACGAACGGCAGCGAGCGCCCCGGGACCTTCGGCGCGTGATGGACCACGTAACTGAACACCGTGCCGCGGCCCGACGCGACGACGTAATCCGTCGTCTCCGCCTTGTCCTTCCACAGCGCGGGCACCGGCGGGTGCTGCAGCGTCCCGTCCTCACGCTGCTGGATCCGCAGTTCGTGCGCGGCCACGCCGTCCCAGAAGAACTGGGTGTCCTGAGAGGCGCTGGGCCGCATCATCCTCGACGGGTCCAGGTCGTCGTAGGACGCACCCTGCCCGTTCCCCGACGGCCCCGGCCGATCCGTCTTCGGCATGAACTTCAGGATCCGGAACAGCATCTCGGCCACCGGTTCACCTGCGGCGTCGCGCCACACACTGCGGGTGTTGAAGAACCATCCCTCGCCGAGGCCCGTCTTCTTCGGGCCCACCACGTCCTCGAGGGTCGTGGTGATGGTGACCTCCTCGCCGACGTTCAGGTAGCGGTGGTAGATCTGATCGCAGTTGGTGGCGACGACGGACGTGAACCCGGCCTCGTCGAGAATGGTGGTCATGCGCCCGAGCGGGTCGTCGGTTTGCCGAACGGCATTCAGGCCCTGCATCGTCCACACCTGTGCCATCGCGGGCGGTGCGACGATGCCGTCGTGTCCCGCGGCCCGCGCGGCCGTCTCGTCGACGTAGATCGGGTTCTTGTCGCCGATCGCCTCCACCCAGTTGCGGATCATCGGCAGGTTGATCGGGTCCCGTCCGGGCCGGGGAGCGCTCGGGCCCGCCGACCGGACCTCTTCTGCGGCAGCGAGAATCTGTTCGGAACTCATTTCGCGCGGCGCTCCTATCGCGGGACTCGGGGAAGTTTCAGGCCGGCTGTCGCGATCAGTTCGCGCATCACCTCGTTGACCCCGCCGCCGAACGTGATGACGAGGTTGCGCTTCACCTGCATGTCGAGCCACGTCACGAGGTCGGCGGTCTCCGGCTCGGACGGGTCGCCGTAACGTCCGACGATCTCCTCCGCGAGCCGGCCGATGCGCTGAATGCGTTCGGTGGCGAACACTTTCGTCGCGGACGCGTCGGCGATGTCGACGGCGTCCGACTCACTGGATGCCACCTGCCAGTTGAGGAGTTCGTTGAGGCGGCACGTCGCGTGGATCTCGCCGAGCACCCGCCGGACGTCCGGTTCGCCGAGCAGGTCGTGCGCGGCCGCCCAGTTGCGGATGCGGTCGTAGAGACCCCCGACCCGGCCGGCGGGCCCGAGCATGACGCGTTCGTGGTTGAGCTGGGTGGTGATCAGGCGCCAGCCCTGATTCTCCTCGCCCACCAGCATGTTCGCGGGCACCCGGACGTCGGAGTAGTACGTGGCGTTGACGTGGTGGGCGCCGTCGCACGTGATGATCGGTGTCCAGCTGTAGCCGGGGTCCTTGGTGTCCATGATCAGGATGGAGATGCCGCGGTGCCGCGAGTCGGGCGAACCGGTGCGGACGGCGAGCCACAGGTAGTCGGCGTCGTGGCCGCCGGTGGTGAAGATCTTCTGGCCGTTGACGATGTACTCGTCCCCCACCCGGGTGGCGGTGGTCCGAAGCGCCGCCAGGTCGGTACCCGCCTCGGGTTCGGTGTAGCCGATCGCGAAGTGCACCTCACCCGCCAGGATCGCGGGCAGGAACTTGTGCTTCTGTTCCTCGGTGCCGTAGGTCTGCAGCGTCGGCCCGACCGTCTGCAGCGTCACCGACGGCAACGGAACATCGGCACGCACAGCCTCGTTCACGAAGATCTGCTGCTCGATCTCACCGAAACCGCGGCCGCCGAACTCCACCGGCCAGCCCACCCCGAGCCAGCCGTCCTTGCCCATCCGGCGGATGACCTCGCGGTAGGTGGCGCCGTGGCGCTCGGTGCGCATCACCTCCGCCTCGGCCGGGGAGATCAGCCCGGAGAAGTAGCGCCGGAGTTCCGCTTGCAGCTCCCGCTGCTCGTCGGTCAGATCGATGAACACCGGGCCCCCACGAGGTCTAGTCGGTACGAGGCGCCGCCGACGAGGCGGGCCAGGTCTTTGGCGGTCGAGTAGTAGCGGTGCAGCGGGTACGTCACGTCGACGCCGATGCCACCGTGCAGGTGGTGCAGCACCTGCATCGCGGCGGGCACCTCGGCGGCGATCCAGTAGGCCATCACGTCCAGATCGTCCTGTGCGTCCAGGCCCTCGGACACCCGCCACGACGCCGCGAGCGCCGACACGTGGAGGGTGCGGGACGTGACGTAGACGTCGGCGATCTGCTGCGAGACGGCCTGGAACGTCGCGAGCGGTTTGCCGAACTGGTGCCGGGTGGCCAGGTGCTCGCCCGCCAGAACCGTTGCACCGGAGAGCAGTCCGTCGGCCACAGCCCCGATCGACGCGAGCGCGATCCGGTACAGCGTCTGCACTGCGTCGTCGCCGGCCGCGAGCAGTTCGCCCCGCGCCCGGTCGAACGTGACCGCGAATTCGGGACTGCCCGATGCCGTGGGCGTCGGTGTGAGCGTGACGCCGTCCGCCGCCGGATCCACCAGCACCACCCCGGCATCCGTCGGCACCAGGATCCGGTGCGCCTGCTCGGCGTACGGGACGGCGAGCACGCGCCCGGTGACGGAGTGGCCGTCGCCGTCCGCGACCGCCGTCACCGACGGCCGTGCCGGGAACTGCGCCCCGGGTTCGGCGAGCGCCGCGGTGAACGTGCGACCGTCGGCGAGACCGGTGAGCAAAGCGTCCTGTTGCGCGTCGTCGCCCAGCGCGACGATGGGCAGAACCCCGAAGCCGAGCGTCGCGAGGGCCGGGACCTGCGCCGCCTTCCGCCCGACCTCGGTGAGCAGCGCACCCACGTCGGTGACCGAGAGCCCTTCACCGCCGAGACGTTCCGGCAGCGCGAGGGTCAGCAGGTCGGCGTCGGCGAAGGCCGCCCAGAGGGCGTCGCCGCCGAGGTCGCGGGCCAGTAGTCCGGCCGCGACCTGGGCCACGGCCTCCTGGGTTTCGTCTCGAGTGAAGTCCACGCTGACAATCCCACTTTCGATTTAGAACGTGTTCTAGTTGTATCACCATCCCGGACCCCACGGAAGGCCGTGAGCGACCCGGCTCAGCCGCGCGGCAGCCCGAGAATCCGCTCGGCCGCCACGGTCAACAGGATCTGCGTCGTTCCGCCCGCGATGGACAGGCACCGGGTGTTCAGGAATTCACGCGCGAGCGAACCCTCCACCCAGCCGTCCGTGCCGCCGAGTTCCATCGCGAATTCCGCGACCGCCTGCCGTTGACGGACGCCCACCAGCTTGCGGACGCTCGATTCGGGCCCGGGGTCCTGGCCGTCCAGTTGCCGGAGGGTGGTGCGCAGTTCGAGTTGCGAACCGACGAGCGCGTTGCCGATGAGCAGGCCGAGCGTGTCGTCGGTGACCGGGTCGCCGTCGCCCGCGAGTGCGAGCAGTTCCTCCATCGCCGCACCGAGCGAGGAGCCCCCGCCCATCGCGACCCGCTCGTTCGCCAGCGTGGTGCGGGCCAGCTTCCAGCCGTCGCCGAGATTCCCGACCACCAGATCGTCGGGCACGAACACGTCCTCGAGATACACCTCGTTGAACAGGGCGTCGCCGGTGATCTCGCGCAGCGGCGAGATGGTGATGCCGGGGCTCGTCATGTCGACGAGGAAGTAGCTGATGCCCTTGTGTTTGGACGCCTCCCGATCGGTGCGGGCCAGGCAGATCGCCCAGTCCGCCTCCTGCGCCCTCGACGTCCACACCTTCTGACCGTGCAGCCGCCACCCGCCGTCCACCTTCTCGGCCGACGTCCGCAGCGCCGCGAGGTCGGAGCCGGCGCCGGGTTCGCTGAACAGCTGGCACCAGATGATCTCGCCGCGCAGCGTCGGGGTGGCGAAACGCTCGATCTGCTCGGCGCTGCCGTGCTCGAGGATGGTCGGCACGGCCCACCAGCCGATCACGAGGTCGGGTCTGCCGACCCCGGCGGCCGCCAGTTCCTCCTCGATCAGGATCTGCTCCGCGGCGCGCGCACCTCGCCCGTAGGGCGCGGGCCAGTGCGGCGCCAGGTAGCCCGACTCGGCCAGGGCCGCGCGTCGCTCCGACTCCGGCCGGGCCACCAACTCCGCGATGTCGGCGTGGATCCGTGCCCGCTCGTCGTCCAGGCCTGTCAGATCGATCGACAGGTGCCTGCGGGCGCCGGCCCGGGTCAGTTCCGTGACCCGCGACCGCCAGCGGGCGGAGCCGCCGAGCAGCTGCCGCAGCGACGTCGCCCGGCGCAGATAGAAGTGGGCGTCGTGCTCCCACGTGAAGCCGATGCCGCCGAGCACCTGGATGCAGTCCTTGGCGGTCTCGACGGCGGCGTCGAGCGTGATCGTCGCCGCCACCGCGGCCGCGACCGGGAGTTCGCCGCCGTCCGCATTCCACGCGTCCTCCGCCGCCACGGCCGCGTCCCACGCCGCGGCCCCGGACTGTTCGACGCGGCACAGCATCTCCGCGCACAGGTGCTTGATCGCCTGGAACGACCCGATCGGTTTGCCGAACTGCTCGCGAATCTTGGCGTACTCCAACGCCGTTCGCAGACACCAGGCCGCGACGCCGGACGCCTCCGCGGCGGCCAGGGTCGCGGCGAGGTCGGGCACCAGCCCGTCCCGCACCCCCGTGACCACGCGGTCGGCCGCCACCGCCACCCCGTCGCACCGCACCCGCGCGAGCGGACGGCTCTTGTCGATCGTGTCGGCGACCGTGACGGTCAAGCCGTCGGATTCACCGTCGACCAGGCACCACACGACCTCCTCGCCCGTGTCGGCAGGCAGCAGCACGGACACGCCCGTGTCGCCGCCGATCGCGAATCCGGCGTCGCCGGTCACCGTCAACCCGCCGTCGGCCCCGAGCGTCGCGTTCACCGGGGAGTTGCCGAGAGCCACCGCGCACGGCATCGCGCCGTCGGCGAGGTCCTCGGACCACCGTTTCGCGGCGGCGCCGGAGCTGCGCCCGACGACGAGAGCGGCCAGTGCGGTGGAGAGAACAGGACCCGGCACGAGTTCGGTCGCGGCCTGTTCGAGCATCGCGGCGAGATCGACGATCTCCGCTCCCGACCCACCGACCTCTTCGGGCACGGCGACCGAGAAAATTCCGAGCGAAGAGAACGACTGCCACGAGGTGCGCCACGAATCTGCTGGTCCTTGCCGTACTGTGACCAGCGGGTCCGTCGACCGCGCCCAAGCCTGGATCGCACCCGCTGCAGCCTTCTGTTCCTCGGTGGTGGCGATAGTCACAACGGGTATCCGCCTCTCCTGAATGACACATTCGTCTAGAACGTGTTCTAATATGACACCTGGCCATGAGTCAAGGCGCGAAGGAAAACAGGTAATGACGACCAGCTCTCGATCACGGTCCACGACGGTCGCTGCGGCGACGCTGGGCGAGGACGATCTCAGTTCCAACGCGCAGAAGGAACGGCGCAAGCGGATCCTCGACGCGACCCTGGCCCTGGCGTCCAAGGGCGGATACGAAGCCGTGCAGATGCGGGCCGTGGCCGAACGCGCCGACGTCGCCGTGGGAACGCTGTACCGCTACTTCCCGTCCAAGGTGCACCTGCTGGTGTCGGCGCTCGCCCGCGAGTTCGAGCGGATCGACTCCCGCGGAAAGAACCCGCCGGGCCGGAACCCGCTCGAGCGGATGCAGCTGATCCTCAGCCAGATCACCCGGGCCATGCAGCGCGACCCGCTGCTGACCGAGGCCATGACGCGCGCGTTCATGTTCGCCGACGCGTCCGCCGCCGCCGAGGTCGATCAGGTGGGCAAGCTGATGGACCGGCTGTTCGCCCGCGCGATGACGGACACCGAACCCACCGAGGACCAGTTGGCCGTCGCCCGCGTCATCTCCGACGTGTGGCTGTCGAACCTGGTGGCCTGGCTCACACGCCGCTCGTCTGCGACGGATGTCGCGAATCGGCTCGAACTCACCGTCGAACTGCTGCTCGGTGACGGGAGCCGCAGACCCGAATAGGACGCGATCGGGGCACAGCCCCGGCCGAGAACGCGCTCACATCCGTCGCATCCCCTAGATTTGAACGTGTGAGCGCCCATGATCTGCCCATCGAACTTCGTCGTGCCCTCTCCCGGGTGGCGCGGACCCCTCGTCTGCTCGTCGCGTCCGATTACGACGGCACGATGGCTCCCATCGTCTCCGATCCCGAAAAGGCGTTTCCCCACGCCGAATCGGTGCGCGCTCTCCGCGCCCTGGCCAGCCTCGCCGGCACCACGGCGGCCGTGATCTCGGGCCGGGCGCTCAAAGACCTCGCCGCGCTGTCGCGGTTGCCCGCCGAGGTTCAACTCGTCGGTAGCCACGGCTCGGAATTCGACATCGGGTTCATCCACGCGATCGACGCCGACGCCAAGAAACTTCTCGGCGAGATCACCGAGGAACTCAGGCGGATCTCCGCCCTGCACGCCGGCACGTCCGTGGAGGCGAAGCCGGCGAGCGTCGCCCTGCACGTCCGCAACGCCGACGCCGAGGAAGGCGCCCAGGCCCTGGCCGCGGTGCGCGGCGACGCCGGACAGCGGGTGGGCGTGCAGGTCACCGAGGGCAAGTCCGTCATCGAACTGGCCGTCGTCGCCACCGACAAGGGCCACGCCCTCGACCTGATCCGCCACCAGGACGGCGCGACCGCGGCCGTGTTCGTCGGCGACGACGTCACCGACGAGAAGGCGTTCGCGCGTCTCCAGGGCCCCGACCTGGGCGTGAAGGTCGGCCCGGGCGAGAGCCTCGCCGAATTCCGGGTGTCGAGCACCGAAGACGTCGCCGCCGCCCTCGCGTTCCTGCTCGAGGAGCGCCGCACCTGGCTGTCCGGGGCGCACGCACCGCCGATCGAACGCCTCACCATGCTCGCCAGCCCGCGGACCGTCGCACTGGTCACCCCCGACGCGACCCTCACGTGGTTGTGTCATCCCGAACCCGACTCGGCTTCTGTCTTCGCCCACCTGCTGGGCGGGCCGGAGGCCGGCCACTTCAGCGTCGGCCCGCACCGCAGCGCCCTGCCACTGAGCCAGCGGTACATCGACAGCACGATGACCGTGCAGACCCGGTGGGCCAGCCTGTCCGTCACCGACTATCTGCCGCACGACGTCCGTCTGGGCCGCACCGACCTGACCCGGGTGATCAGCGGGCAGGCCGCCGCCGTCGTGACGTTCGCACCGCGGCCCGAGTTCGGCCAGGGCCAGGTCATCCTCGAGGCGGTCAGCGAGGGACTGCGGGTGCACGGCACCAACGAGCCGATCGTGCTGCGCTCCCCCGGCGTGCAGTGGAACGTCACCTCCGACGGCAATCAGCAGACCGCGCATGCCGTCGTCGATCCGTCCGGCGGCGACGTCGTCCTGGAGTTACGTTGCGGCACCGAGGACCTCGGGCCTTCCGAGACCCCGGAGGCGGAACGCCGCGCGCTGGCCGAAGCGTACTGGTCGGACTGGGCGAAGAGCCTCACCCTGCCCACGCTGAAACCCGACCTGATGAAGCGTTCCGCGCTCACTCTCCGCGGCCTGGTGCACGTCGATTCCGGCGCGATCATGGCGGCCGCCACCACGTCGCTGCCCGAGGAGATCGGCGGCGTCCGCAACTGGGACTACCGGTACTGCTGGCTGCGCGACGCGGCGCTCACCGCGTCCGCGCTCGTCAGTCTCGGTTCGCTCAGTGAGGCCGAGGGCTACCTGGACTGGGTGCACGACGTGCTCGAGACGCTGCCCGGCCCCGAACGCCTGCACCCCCTCTACACGTTGCACGGTGGCGGTCTGCCGCCCGAGGCTGTCATCGACTCGCTGCCCGGATACGCGGGCTCGCGTCCCGTCCGCATCGGCAACGCGGCCAACCAGCAGGTGCAACTCGACGTGTTCGGACCCATCGTCGAACTCATCCACGACCTCTCCCACGCCCGCGAGAAGCAGGGCGTCGAGGTGGCGCTCAACGACCGCGACTGGGAACTGGTCTGCGCCATGGTCGAAGCCGTCGAACGGCGCTGGTTCGAACCCGACCACGGCATCTGGGAGATCCGCGACAACCCGCGCCACCACGTGTACTCCAAGGTGATGGGCTGGGTCACGGTCGACCGTGCGGTGGCGCTCGCCGAACACTTCGGCCGCGACGTCGAACCCGGCTGGACATCGCTGCGCGACAAGATCGCGGAGGAGGTGCGCGAGAAGGGCTGGAAGGACGAGGTCCGCTCGTTCACCGCCGCCTACGACGGCACCGACCTCGACGCTGCCACCCTGTTCATCGGACTGTCCGGGTTGATCGACCCGTCGGACGAGAAGTTCGCGGCCACCGTCACCGCCACCGAGGCGGAACTGCGCAGCGGGTCCACCGTGTACCGGTACCACCACGACGACGGCCTGCCCGGCACCGAGGGCGGGTTCCACCTCTGCGCGGCCTGGCTGGTGGAGGCGTACCTGCTGGTCGGTCAGCGGTCGCAGGCGGAGGCGTTGTTCGCGCAACTGGTCGACGCCGCCGGACCGACCGGCCTACTCAGCGAGGAGTACGACCCCGTCGCCGAGCGGTCGCTGGGCAACCACCCCCAGGCGTACAGCCACCTGGGCCTGCTGCGCTGCGCCCAGCTCCTGGCCTGAGCCGGAGGCCGGGTCAGCGTCTTGCTGGCCCGGCCGTCGAACCGCGGAGGAGTTCCGTCTCGAGCATCTCGACGGTCGCGACCCCGGAGTGCGACGGCGACATGAGCAGAGCGCCTGCCCTGCGACCCTTCTCCTCCTGCGGTTGCCGCACCGTGGTCAGGCCCTCGCGCAGCGCTTCGTCGACGCCGTCGAATCCGGTGACCGACAGCTGACCGGGCACGTCGATGCCCTGCCAGCGCGCCCAGTCCAGCGCGCCGAGAGCGAGGACGTCGGTGGTGCACACGAGCGCGGTGATCCGGGGATTCACGCCGAGCGCCTGCGCGGCACCGGCGTGCCCCGACTTCCCGGTGTGCTCGAACCGCTCGATGACGGTGAGCGTCGCGGGGTCCAGGCCCGCGTCGGACATGGCATCGCGCACGCCCTCGATGCGTTCACGCTGGACGTGGAAATTCGGCGACCGCAAACGCTCCGCGCCGGCGACCCCGTCCGAGCGGTCGCGCCCCAGCCTCATGCTCAGCACGCCGATGTCCCGGTGGCCGAGGCCGATCAGGTAGTCGGCGAGACCGCGCATCGCGCCTCGGTCGTCGATGCCCACGAGCGACGCCCCCGGGATCTCCCGCGGCTGATCGCACACGACCATCGGCAGGCGACGCTCGTACACCGCCGCGAGGTACGGGTCGTCGTCCGCCACCGAGTACACGACGAACCCGTCGACACCCGCCTGCTGCACGACCGCCGCGGCGTCCGCCTCCTCCCGGCCCGGGCCCGCCGGGATCAGGAGCAGACCCTGCCCCGCGGACTCGCACGACTCGGCCAGCCCGGACAGGAAGCTCATCGCGGCGGGGTCGCGGAAGGAGTAGCTGAGGGCCTCGGTGAGCAACAGTCCCACGGCCCCGGCCTTGCGGGTACGCAGCGACCGGGCCACCGGGTCGGGGCCCGGGTAGCCGCGGCGCTTCGCCGCCTGCAGCACCCGGTCGCGGAGTTCGGCAGAGAGTTGATCCGGCCGGTTGTATGCGTTGGACACCGTCGTTCGCGAAATATTGAGCTCGGCCGCGAGCGACGCCAGCGTGGCTTGGCGACGTGGCTGTCGAGACCTGGGCATAGGGGGACGTTAGTACCTGGCGCGGGTTCGGGCTCGTCGGGGCTGCACCGAAAGTGCACTACCAGGACCGATCCGCTAAAGTGCAACGGTAACGGTTACCAATAGCGTTTAGCGCTTCGTTGTGTCAGGAGTTCTCTGTGCGCGCTTCCTCCGGTTTTCGTGCCGCCACGGCGGCCGTCGGGCTGTCGTTCGCCGCGGCCCTCACCCTCACCGCGTGCGGCTCCGACACGACCGGCGACGGCACCCTGACCGTCGTCGCGTCGACGAACGTCTGGGGCAGCGTCGCCCAGGCCGTCGCCGGCGACAAGGTGGACGTCACCTCGATCATCACCGAGCCGTCATCCGACCCGCACTCCTTCGAGGCGAGCCCCACCGACGCCGCCAAGCTCACCGACGCGTCGCTGATCGTCTACAACGGCGGCGGGTACGACCACTTCGTCGACGACATCATCGGCACCGGCAACAGCGACCAGCTCACGGTCAACGCGTTCGACCTCCTCGAGGGCGGCGCGCATGCGGGCGAGGACGGCGGCGACTCGCACGAGGGTCACGACCACGGCGACGTCAACGAACACGTCTGGTTCGATGTCGACACCGTCGACGCCACCGCGCAGTCCATCGCCGACAAGCTCGGCCAACTCGACCCCGGCAACGCCGACGCCTACAAGGCCAACGCCGCCGCCTTCCACGGCCAGCTCGAGCAGATCTCCGCGATCACCGACGGCATCGCCGCAGCGCACAAGGACGCGCCCGTCGCACAGACCGAACCGATCGCCTACTACCTGCTCCAGTCCGCGGGCCTGAAGGACGTCACCCCGCCCGATTTCACGAGCGCCATCGAGAACGGCAACGACCCCGCACCCGCCGCCATCGCCGCGACGCGGCAACTGCTCACCGGCAAGCAGGTGCAGGCCCTCGTCTACAACGTGCAGACACAGGACCGGGTCACCCAGGACGTGCGCGCCACGGCCGAGTCGGCGGGCATCCCCGTCGTCGAGGTGACCGAAACCCTGCCCGAAGGCCTGGACTACATTCAGTGGCAGACCAACACCGCCGAGTCGCTTGCCGCGGCTCTGCAATAGAACTGATCGGCTTGTGACAGAACCCACTTCGAAGAACGCCGGCAACGGTCGCGTCCCCGCACTGGAATTGACGGGGGCGCGACTGTCCTTCGGCGAACGCACGCTCTGGCAGGACCTCGACCTCACCGTGGAACCCGGCGAATTCGTCGCCGTCCTCGGACCCAACGGGTCGGGCAAGACGTCGCTGCTCAAGGTGCTGCTCGGCCAGCTCGCACTCAGCTCCGGCACCGCGCGCATCGCCGGAACCCCGGCGCGGAAGGGCAATTCGCACGTCGGGTACATCCCCCAGCAGAAGTCGCTCGACGACGGGTTGCCGCTCCGCGGCCGCGACCTCGTCGGGCTCGGCGTCGACGGCCACCAGTGGGGAACCGGTCTCCTCCGGCGAGGTCGGCGCCGGGCCATCGTCGACGCGGCGATCGCCGAGGTCGGCGCTCAGCACTACGCGGACGCGCCGATCGGTTCCATGTCCGGCGGTGAGCAGCAGCGACTGCGGATCGCGCAGGCCCTCGTCGGCAACCCGCAGATGCTGCTGTGCGACGAACCGCTGCTCAGCCTCGACCTGGCCAACCAGAACCTCGTGTCCGGCCTCATCGACCGGCGCCGCCGCACCCACGACACGGCAGTCCTCTTCGTCACCCACGAGATCAACCCGATCCTCCCCCTCGTCGACCGCGTGCTCTATCTCGTCGACGGCCAGTTCCGCATCGGCAAACCGGAAGAGGTCATGACGTCGGAGGTGCTGTCCGAGCTGTACCGCACCGACGTCGAGGTGCTGCACGTGCGCGGTCGCCTCGTCGTGATCGGCACCGGCGACGCCATCGACGCACTCGGCAGCGCGGGCGGCCTCCGCCCCGGCGAGGGTGTGCACCACACGGACGAGGGACACGCATGAGCAACAAGTTCACCGACGCCATGTCACGGATGTTCGACGTCTCCGCCACCGTCGACCTGCTGCAATACGACTTCGTGCAGCAGGCCTTGATCGCGGGCGCCATCCTCGGCCTCCTCGCCGGAGCCATCGGGCCGCTGATCGTGAGCAGGCAGATGTCGTTCGCCGTGCACGGCACGAGCGAGCTGTCCCTGACCGGCGCATCCGCTGCCCTGCTCATCGGCGTCAGCGTCGGGGCAGGCGCCATCGCCGGTTCCGTGGTCGCGGCCGTCCTCTTCGGGCTGCTCGGCGCCAAGGCCCGCGACCGTGACTCCGTGATCGGCGTGATCATGGCATTCGGGCTCGGATTGTCCGTGCTGTTCATCTGGTCGTACCAAGGACGCACCGGCACCAGTTTCTCGCTGCTGATCGGCCAAATCGTCGCACCCGGCGACAGCGGCCTGCAGTTGCTCCTCCTCTGCGCCGTGCTCGTCATCGGAGTCCTCGGCCTGATCTACCGTCCCCTCCTGTTCTCGAGCACCGACCCCGACGTCGCCGAAGCCCGCGGCGTCCCCGTGCGCGCCCTGTCAATCGTGTTCGCCGTCCTCGTCGGCATCACCGCCGCCCTCGGCGTCCAGATCGTCGGCGCACTGCTGGTGATGGCACTGCTCATCACCCCCGCCGCAGCCGCCGCCTACGTCACCGCCAGCCCCCTCAAGGCGACCATCCTGTCGATCGTGTTCGCCGAACTCGCCGCCGTCGGCGGCATCCTGCTGTCCCTCGCACCCGGCGTGCCCGTGTCCAGCTTCGTCACCACGATCTCGTTCGTCATCTACCTCGCCTGCCGACTCAGCGGGTCATCACGACGCAAAAACGCCGGACGCATCGCCCACACCCACGCACACACGCACTGAGCCGGATCGATGCAAGCCGCCTACAGGTGGTCGGGGAAAAACGGCGCCAGCGTCGTCGCCACCTTCGTGGCCTGATCACACGCCGCACCCACGGTCGTGAAATCCTCCAACTCGCTGTACCCGATCATGAACTCCAAAATCCCAGGCTCAATCGCCACCGACACCGTGCACGCACTACCACCGCGAAAATCCGACACCAGCGCACTCCGCCCACCGATCTCGGTCTCCCTCAGGACGTTGAAGCGGTCGCTGGACTCGACGCTGGTGAACGTTTCGGCAATCGCGGATATGACGACGCCGTAGTCAGGGTTGCGCGATCGATACGAACACGAACGATTTGCTGGCTCGTCCGACAAACGCGACCCCGCGCGCACATCGATCTTCGCCGCTTGGATTGCTTCATGGGGAAGCCCATCGCATGGGTGGAAAGCGATCTCAGGAACGACCGCTTCGGCTGGCCGACCGAGTGATTCCGCGCAACCACTCAGCCCCACAATTGTCGCCATTGCGATTGTCACGGTATAGGAAACCCGAATCCTCACAGGTGGTCAGGGAAGTGCGGAGCAATAGTCTTCGCAACCTCGAGAGTCCTACCGCATGCAGCGTCGGCTGTCTTGAAATCCTCGAGTTCGCTGTACCCGATCATGAACTCCAGAATTCCCGGATTGATGTCCACCGACACCGTGCACGCACTGCCGCCGTGAAAATCTGAGACCAGGGTCCTATGCCCGGCGATCTGGGTCACACTCAGGACTTGAAATCGCCCGCTCTTCTCAATGTCCTGAACAGTCTCCGCCCGCGCTGAGACAACGACCCCGTAGTAGCGGTCGCGATCCAAATATCGACACGAATTCGAGGTCGGGTTCTTATCGTTCTCACGCACTGGCGCTTGGGCGTCGATTCGAGCCTGGGCAACGGCATCCGCCGGAATTCCATCGCATGGTTGGTACGTGATGACTGGCGTGTCTTCGTGCACAGCGTCGCCTTCAGTATCAGTCGTACAGGCCGCCGCTATGGCACCCAGCGAGGCCATTGCGCAGACGCTCGCCACAACTCGGTACCGACTCTTTCTCACGCCATTCCCCCCGTCGCGCCGAGGGCAGCCGCGTTCGCGGAATCCTGCTCCATATATCGTCGCAAGACCGCTTCGAACATTGACTTCATGTCCAATGCATACGTTTGATGAGCCCTGAACAGGCCCACAGCAGTGTTTGCGAAATCAATTCCCTCGCCACCAATAGCCTTCTCGTCGAACTTGCGAGCGATATCCGCTGCCGACGCAATGTCCGCCTCACCGATTCCCAAGGCCACCGCGCGTAGTTCTGTGCGGGCCCGGCTCGCAAGGTCTCCCCACCCCTTCGCGTGGTCATCACACAGCTTGATGCACCGCTCGATGCCTGCCGGGTCGAGTTCGAGCCGGCCGCCCCCGACGACCGTTTCGGTGAAAGCCTTCCAACCGGCTTCCGGTGCTTCTGGTCCCGCCATGGTTCTGTCCCCTCCCTGTGTCCCCACCTGTGCAATCGCCGGCGCGTGGCAATCTACCAACCGCGGGCACCGACCGAGCCTGCCCGAGGCGTCGTACCCACCCTGATCAGGGTGTCGAGCGAGGATACGAGCTGGTCGGGACCTGCCGGGTGCGCGGCGGCGGGATCGTGTGGGCCGATCACGTAGCGGCCGTCGCCGGCAATGTCGATCCACTGCATGACGCCGACGTCGCGGCCCGTGCCGTAGCGGGGGCCTCGGAAGACTCGGATCTTGCCGCGGCCGACGTATCCCTTCTGCACCGCGGATTCGAGTCGCGGGACGGGAGCCGCCCGGTTGACCTCCTGCAGGATTCCCTGGGAGAAGTGGGCGTCTTCTTCGTTCCGTCGCTGGAATCGGCGCCTGCCGGCGGCGTTCTGCGGGATGAGTCCGATCAGTTGCGCGCCCAGTTTTCCGGCCTGCCCGGCCCCGATCACCACGTCGCCGCCGATCCGCGGTGCCCGACCAGGTAGTTGTGACGCAATCACGACCCACTGCCGGTGCTGCGCACCGATGATGCGGATCGGTGTCTCGTCGGCGGTGGAGCCGGAGATTTCGACATACACCTCGGGCTCGGCAAGCACGCCCAACGCCGACTTCACGTCGTCGTGCTCGGCTCCCGCGAATGCTTCTCGTATCCTGTTCTGCTCTGCCACATAGGCGTTGAGTCCGGGGTGTGCGCTCACGATCCGGAACGGGTACGGGATCCGGTCCTGCCCGGTGCCGGCCCACAGTGCGTCGAACAGTTCGGGACGCAGCCGCCAATTGCGCATCCTCATGCGCCGATCACCGGCGGCGAAACGAGGGGCAGTTTGCCGATCAGCTCGTTGCCGTTGTCGAGGGTGATCAGGTAGTCGGGGGTCTTGTGTTCCTTGTCCTCGCCGCCGCCCTTGGCAGCCCCCGGGGCGCCGCCCATCATTCCGCCGCCCGGGCCGGTGCCTCGTATCCCGGCGCCGGTGCGACCACCGGTTGCAGCACCCGCGATCCCGGGTGTTGAGCCCGGCCGGGCGCCTGCCCCCACCCGACTGCCGGCGCCGACGCCGCTCGCGCTGCCCAGCCCGCCGACGCCGAGTCCGCCTGCTCCGGCACCTCCACCCGCACCCGCACCCGGGGCTCGTGAGCCGGCACCCGAGGACGAATCGACACCCGGCGGCACAGCCGATCGGCTCTGCGCTGCCTGATCACCCGTCACCGAGGCCGGGGTCGTCACCGCCGGCGCGGTGGCCGACGCCGGCACGGTGGCCGACGAAGGCGCGGTGTCCGCATTCTGCGGTGTGTCGTCCGCTGCGGGAGTACCGGGCACAGCGGATGCATCGCTGTCGGGTGCGGCGCCGGAAGTCGGCTGCCCGGCGCTAGGTCGCCCGAACCGATCACTCGAGCTGGGAGCGCCGCTCGAGTAATCGACGCCCGGAGCGGACGGACCCGAAGGAACATCAACAATGCTCTCCGGTCTCGTGAACGACGGGACGTTGCCGTCCGAAGTCGCGAGCCCCGGGTTGTAGATCGTGGCCATCTTCTCGCGCGCTTCGCCCTCGCGCCGGTAGTACTCGTCCTCGGTGTCCGTGTCCCAGGGGGTCAGCTTGTCCCACAGTCCGGTGCCGATGGTTTCGGGAACCTGCGACCGCAGCGACGCGACCGTCTCCGCCAGCGGGGTCAGCGCCGCCGCCACGCCGTGGAGCTGATCCTGTGCCTGCGGCGCGGACGTCGAGTACCGCTCGGTCTCGGCGTAGGCCGCCGACGCGGCAACCCCCTGCCAGCTCTCGCTGATCGTCTTCTTGATCGCGTCGCTGAACTCGACGATCGCGTCGTGGGCCGTCGTCCCGAGTTCGGTCCAGGCTCGCGCGATGCCGCTCACGTGCTCGACGTTCATGCCGGCGACGGCGCTCGCAATCCTCGCGTGGTCCCACTGGTCCGAGTGGAAGTTCTCGGGATCCCTGATGTATGCCGGGTCGGTCACGTTTCCCCCTCCGATGGCGCGGTCCGCCACACACGGTCAATTGTTCTGACGCAGCAGGACCCTCACCGGTTCCGCCCGCCCCCGCGAGAGAATCTACAAGACGGCCCTCGGAACCCTAATATCGAATATGTGCCGGCAATCGATCTGAACAGCGACCTCGGCGAGAGCTACGGTGCTTGGACCCTCGGCGACGACGTCGCGATGCTGAAGCTCGTGACCAGCGCCAACGTGGCCTGCGGTTTCCACGCGGGTGATCCCGCGACACTGTGGGCGTGTTGTTCCGCGGCGTCCGAGTTGACGGTCCGGATCGGCGCGCAGGTGGGCTACCACGACCTCGCCGGGTTCGGACGCCGGTTCATCGACGTCACACCGCGTGATCTGACAGCCGACGTCGTCTACCAGATCGGCGCCCTCGACGGTCTCGCCCAGGTCTCCGGGTCCGCGGTGGCGTACGTGAAACCGCACGGCGCGCTGTACAACGCGATCGTGCATCACCGTGAGCAGGCCCGCGCGGTGGTCGCGGCGGTGACCGCGTACGACGACACGCTTCCCGTTCTCGGTCTGCCCGGTTCGGTGTTCCTGGAGGAGGCCGAGAAGGCCGGACTGCGGACGGTCACCGAGGCGTTCGCGGACCGCGCGTACACGCCGGAGGGAACGCTGGTCCCTCGCGGGACTGACGGCGCGGTCCTGCACGATCCGGCGGTCGTGGCGGAGCGGGTCCGCAGACTCGTCGTCGATCACACCGTCGAAGCGGTCGACGGCACCGTCCTCGCGGTCACCGCCGAATCCGTCTGCGTCCACGGCGATACGCCCGCCGCGGTCGAGATGGCCACCGCCATCCGGTCGTTGCTCGACGCCGAGGGCGTCACGGTGGAGCCGTTCGTGTGATGCGCATCCTCGACGTCGGAGAAAGCGCGATCCTCGCCGAGTTCGAGGATCAGGGCACCGTGCTCGCGCACTTCCGTGCTCTCGACGACTCCCGGCCGCCCGGTGTCCGGGAGGTGATACCGGCGGCGCGCACCATCCTGGTGCGATTCGACCACGGCGCGACCAGTCGCGACCGCGTCGCCAGGTGGGTGCGGAAAACGGAACCGGCGGCGGTTGTCGCCGAGGACGCCCCGGAGGAGGTCCGGATCGCCGTGCGCTACGACGGGCCCGACCTCGAGGACGTGGCCGAACTGACCGGGCTCGGTGTCGACCGCGTCGTCGCCGCACACACCGGAACACCGTGGACGGTGGCGTTCTGCGGCTTCGCCCCCGGTTTCGGGTACCTCACCGGCGGTGCACCCGAATTGCACGTGCCGCGCCGCTCGACGCCGCGGACCTCCGTCCCCGCCGGGACCGTGGCGCTCGGTGGGGAGTTCACAGGAATCTATCCCCGCAGCTCGCCCGGCGGGTGGCAGCTCATCGGGACCACCGACGAGACGATCTGGGATGCCGGGCGCACTCCCCCTGCCCTGCTCCGACCCGGCGTGGTGGTGCGCTTCGCACCCGTGAGTACTTATTAACGTCGGGCGGTTAACAAGTACTCACAGGTCCAGGACCAGGCGGTGTCCCCTCGCCCGGGACACGCAGATCATCATGCTGTTGCACTGCGCGCGTTCGCTTTCGGTGAGGAGGTCGTCGCGGTGGTCGACGTCGCCGCCGAGGACCTTCACCTCGCAGGACCCGCAGATGCCCATCTCGCAGGACGACGGATGGTCGATTCCGGCGTCGCGGACGGCCTCGAGCACCGTCTGGTCGGGCCGCACCGGGACGACCTTCTCGCTGCGGGCGAGTTCGACCTCGAACTCTCCGCTCGACTCGACCACGGGGGCCGCCGCCGCGAACCGTTCGAGGTGGAGGTCGCCGGCGCGACCCGCCTGCGACATCCGTTCCACCAGCGCGTCCATGAGGGGTGTCGGCCCGCAGCAGTAGACCGCCGCCCCCGACGAGGACGCCACGACGGACTCCAGATCGAGGTGACCGCGCGCGTCCTGCGGCACCAACCGCACCGCGGACGGGTCCAATTCGCTCACGAATGCGAAGTGCTCGGTGGTGCGGGCGCCGTACACCAGTTCCCAGGTGCGACCGCGCCGCTGCACTTCGCGGATCATCGGCAGCATCGGGGTGATGCCGATGCCGCCGGCCACGAAGACGTACCGGTCCGCCTCTGCCAGTGCGAAGTTGGAGCGTGGCCTGCCGATCTCGACGAGTCGGCCCGGACGCAGCTCGCGATGGACCTCCACCGAACCGCCCCGGCCTGCGGGCAGTTCGAGGACGGCGATGCGGTAGCGCGACGCGTCCGCCGGGTCGCCGCACAGCGAGTACTGCCGGATCGTGCCCGACGGCAGGTGCACGTCGACGTGGGCGCCCGGTTCCCAGGCGGGCAGCGCGGCGCCGTCCGGGTGGGCGAACTCGTAGGAGGTGATCGACTCGGCTTCCCGGCGGGCTACGACCACGCGCAACCGAAGGGTGTGCGGATCAGACGAACTCGTTGACATGACTGCCGTCCTTGACGCGGTTCATCAGTTCGGTGAACGAGCGCCGGTAGTTGAGGGTGAACAGATCGGCGGGCACGGAGAATTCCTGGAACTCCGAATCCCAGGGGATCTCTCGGGGTTCGATGAATTCGACGATCGGGATGTCCTCGAGGTACACCATCTCCTCGACGCGCAGGCATTCCTCGAGGTCCGCGCCCCGGTAGCCGACCTCGTTGGCGACGCCCCAGAAGATCTTGACGTGCTCGTAGTCGATCGGTGAGGGGAACCCGGCGACGATGCGGCGTCCCAGCTTCTCGTAGTGATACGTGATGGACGCGAGACCCGGCGCGGAGCAGCGGTACCGCATCATGCAGTTTCCGTCGTTGGCCCAGTCACCGGAGCCGGCGTCGAGGGGCCGGTCCATCCAGACGTCGAGGCCGTCCCGGTTGACGTTCAGCGGTTCGACGACTTCCGGGGTCGGGCCCATCGACACCTTGTGGACGAACGGGAAGTGCGCGACGTCGCGGAAGTTCTCGATCGTCACCCCGACTCCGACCGACGAGTCGATGGGGTCGGCGGCAAGCCATTCGAGGTCGAGTCCCTGCCACTCCTCGATCTCGTACATGTCGCGGATCGGGTCCTCGAGCACCGTCCAGACGTGGCCGAACCGTTCGACCGCGGGGTAGGTGGCGATCGAGGCGCGCGGCGGGATCTTGCCCTGATCCGCCAGGGACGGGATGCGGCTGCAGCTGCCGTCGGTGCTGGAGAACTCCCAGCCGTGGTAGGGGCAGCCGATCGAATTCCGGTGCACGTCGCCCATGGACAGGTCGCCGCCGCGGTGCGGGCAGCGCCGGGACTGCACCGAGATCCGCCCCTCGCCGTCGCGGTAGATCACCAGGTTGACGCCGAGAAGTGTGGCCGTCTGGGGCTTGTCGAGGTCGCAGAGGCGCGCGACGGGGAACCAGGAGCGGCGCATCGACGCTTCGGCCAGTTCACGTTTGGTCGGGGTGGGGATCGAGGTGGTCACGAGGGTCCTTTCGGGGAGTTCAGGCGCCGACGACGAGCGCTCCACCGTTGACCGCGAGGGTCTGACCGGTGATGAAGGCGGCTCCGTCGGAGGCGAGGAAGGCGACGGCCGCGGCGATTTCGTGGGCGTCGCCGAGACGGCCGAGGGGGACGGCGGCGAGTTCTGCGGCGTAGACGTCGTCGGGGACCATCCGGGTGTGGATCGCGCCCGGGGCGACGGCGTTGACGAGGATCTTCTGCGAGACGAGTTCGGAGGCAAGGGCCTTCATCAGCCCGAGTTGCGCGGTCTTGGACACCATGTAGCCGTAGGAGTGACCGTCCGGCACCTGCCCCCACTGCGAGGAGATGAAGATGACGCGCGGCGCCTCGCTGCGGGCGAGGAGCGGCGCGGCGGCCCGGGTGACGGCGTACGGCCCGAGGACGTTGACGTCCAGGTAGGGCCGCAGGTTCTCGACGGGCGTGTCGCCGAGGGTCTTCCAGTCGTGCATGATGCCGGCGTTGTGGACGAGGATGTCGAGGCGACCGAAGTTGTCGATCGCGACGGCGACGACCCGCTCACCGGCGTCCGGTGCGGTGACGTCCAGTTCGAGGCATTCGACGCGGCGGCCGGTGCTGTCGCGGATCTCCTTGGCGACCGCCGACAGTTCCGCGGCGTCGAGGTCGGCGATGATCAGGTCGGCGCCGCGGGCCGCGAGGGTGCGCGCGTGTGCGGCACCCATCCCCCGGGCCGCGCCGGTGACCAGTGCGACGCGGTCGTCCAGCCGGACACCGGGAATCGCGGTGAGACTCATGCCCCGGCCCCCACGATGTGCGGCTCGGTGACGTACAGCATGTTGCCGTCGGGGTCGAAGAACGGGCGGTACTGGTACCAGGTGCCGCTGGGGTGCTTCCACTGGATCCGTTCGTCGACCCATTCGACGTGCCCGTCGAGCGCGGCCTCGGCCTCGTCGAGGCTGTCGACCTCGAACGCGATCGAGTCGTAACCGGGCGCGTTGTCGGGGTTGACCGCGGTACGGCGCGGCGCATGTTCGCCCACTTCGGATTTGAAGATGTACAGCGTGACGTTGCCCATGTCGATCGCCGCCCACTCCTCGTCCTTCTCGTACGGAAGGTGGAAGGGGAGCCCGAGAACGCCGTGGTAGAACTCCACCAGGGCGTCGACATCGCGTGTGAGGATGTCCATGTTGTCGATGCGCTTCAGTTTCAGCACGGTGTTCTCCTTGGTCGGTGCCGCGAAATCGGCGGGAATGGTGCAGGGCCCACCGGAATGGGCGGTCAGGGTTCCGTTCTCGACGTCGAGCGAGACGGTGGCGAGGGTTTCGAAGCGTGCCGACGCCGGCAGCGCCGGATCGACGTGACAGCACGTCGCTCCGCTGCCGAGCAGGTGCGACGTCATCGCCTCGACAACCGCGGGTGCGTCGACGTCCGATCTGCCGGCCAGTCGACGGCGGAGCATGTCGAACCGGATCACGGTGTCCGGTCCGTCCCGGAGTTCCCTGTCGTGCAGGTTCGCCGGACTGCTGAGGAAATGGTTGGTGTGGACGAGGAGGCCCTCAGGGTCCGGCAGGGCGTACCCGATTCCGCCGGGGTTGAGTTCGACGCTCACGGCAGCGGATTCACCGCCGGTGCTCGCGACGAGCGTCAGCGACGTCGACGCGGACACCTCCGCCTGGGCGAGCCGGACGAGCGCGTGGTTGAGGTCGCGCGACTCGTCGAGCACGGCGCGGGCGAGCACGTGCACCGGGACGCCGATCCCGTTCCCGTCCCTCGTGTGGTGGAGGATGTTGAAGTGCACGCCGAGGCCGTGGTCGTTGACGCCGATCTTGCCGACGATGCCGTATTCGGTGACGGTGGTGGTCAGGTGACCGTTGTCGTGCGGAATCTCCCAGACCAGCCACAGGTCGGCGAGTTCGGCGAACCAGTCCCATGCCTGCACGGAAACCGGTGCCGCCCCGCCCCGGAGCCGGACGACCGTCGAGCACTCGCTCGGCGTGGTCGAGCCCACTGCCGCAAGCACTTCGGTACGCGCATTGATCGCCGCAACCCCGGTCACCGGCAGACCGGCGCCCTCCGCGATGCCGGCGATCTCGTCGGCGAGCACGGGTGCGGCTGCCGTGATCCGCTCGAGGGCGAGGGTCCCCCAATGATCGAGGTCGACGGCCGAGCCGGCGGCGCGGTCGAACAACCGCTGGTACGCCGCCACGGATTCACCGACCTGTTCCGCGTGGACGCTGCCGAACTCATATCCTCGATCCCACGGCCGGGTCTGCGTGGACCGGAACCGGCGCGTCACGACGCCACCCGCAGCCGCGGCGCCACCAGTTCGGCGACCTCGTCGAGGCGGGCGAACCACACGTCGCCGGATTCGGCCATGTGCGCCACCACCTGCTCGAACTGGGCGAGCCGGTAGGGGCGTCCGATGACCTCGGGATGCATGGTGAAACTTGTGTGCCTGCGTTCGGCGCGGGCCGACTCGAATTCTGCTGTCCAGCAACGACGCAGCTCTTCGGGGTCGGCGACGTTTCCACCCCCGTCGATGTTCCAGCCGAAGCGCGGCCAGTCGTCGAGCGACCAGTGGACGGGTAGTTCGAGGATCTCGAGGCCGTCCCACGACTCGACGTACGGGCGGTCGTCGCCCATGCAACTGGAGTCGTAGAGGAATCCGCGTTCGACGAGCAGTCCGAACGTCTCGGGGGTGAGTTCCCAGGACGTGGAGCGGTATCCCCGCGGCCGCGGGACGCCGAGCCGCTCGAGAGCTTCGAGGCCCCTGTCGATCTCGTCGATCTGCTGCTGCTCGCTCACCTTGTCGCTGCGCAGGTGCAGGTGTCCGTGGTGGCCGATCTCGTGGCCCCCGTCCAGCAGGCTCTCCACCATCGCGGGATGGTGCTGCGCGGTGTGTCCGGGGACGAAGAACGTGGCCGGGATGTCGTAGCGGCCGAGCAGGTCGAGGATGCGCGGCACTCCGCGCGTGACGCCGTAGCGGCCCTCGGACAGGATGGTCAGACGGCGCGCGTACTCGTCGCCCTCCCCGAGCCAGCCGGCCTCCGCGTCGACGTCGAAGGTCAACGACACTGCGGCAGCCTTGCTGCCCGGCCAGTCTGCGGTGGGAAAGTCCTGAATCGTCAAGACGCGCTCCTCTGATTGCGCCGCTTCGGCGGCGGGTGTGACTCGATGCTGCGCATTTCGGCATCCAATGCGGATTGATTCAACGCTTTGCGTGTTGAAGACCACATTAACAGCGCGCAAACCGGCACACAACCCCAGAAATACTAAAACTTTGCGTCGAACTCCGACGCCCCTGCTGCGCATTGCGCAGCGTCAGTCGCCGCTCTGCGGTTCACCGTCCCGCAGCGCCGCGTAGGCAGCGGGGCGATGCGCGCGCGGCGCACCGGAAACACGAAGGCGGCACCTCGACGCCGTTGTCGAGGTGCCGCCTTCCGGCGTGGGACCCGTTGCGTTACAGCAGGGTCCAGGCTTCGGTGAGGACGCTGCGGAGGATGCTTTCGATTTCGTCGAATTCGGTTTGCCCGCAGATCAGTGGGGGTGCGAGTTGGATGACCGGGTCGCCGCGGTCGTCGGCCCGGCAGTACAGGCCGGCGTCGAACAGGGCGGTGGAGAGGAACCCGTGCAGGATCCGCTCGGCCTCCTCGTCGCTGAACGACTCCTTGGTGGTCTTGTCCTTGACCAGTTCGATGCCGTAGAAGAAGCCCTCCCCGCGCACGTCCCCGACCATCGGCAGATCGGTGAGTTTGTCGAGGGTGGCCCTAAACGCCGGCGCCTGCTCCGCGACGTGGGCGTTGAGGCCTTCGCGTTCGAAGATGTCCAGGTTCGCCAGCGCCACCGCCGCGGAGACGGGGTGCCCGCCGAAGGTGTAGCC